>CAYRBI010000238.1:0-6195 GCA_964422415.1 uncultured bacterium
CTTTCCTCTTTCCAGACGGATGATTTTTTCACAGACTCCTTCGCGGGAATGACGATTTCCGAGAGATATCGCCTATTCTGTCATTCCCGCGAAGGTGGGAATCCATGGCCACGTTCTTTTTCAACAGGCTGTTAGGAATCAGTCGAAGGAGGGTATGATCTCCCTCCTCCCCCCCGCCGTGTTACACTCCCCCATTCTCACAGGAGGCCTACCACCCATGTATAACGGTTTGAATCTGAGTCTTGGCAATCTCTCTCGCCTTTCGAAGGCGAAGTCGCGTTCCCTCTCCCCGGAAAACTTCACGGGCGAAAAGGGCAAGGGTGGCATGGCCACCGGGGGAACTGGCGCTCAGTGCGCGCGGGATCTGGGGCAGGGCTGGAAGCTCTCGCCCTCGGTGAAGATCGCCTCGGGGCAGGTCTTCGAGCTCGCTGACATCACCGGTCCAGGCGCGATCCAGCAGATTTGGATGACCCCTACTGGAAATTGGCGTTACAGCATTCTGCGTGTCTATTGGGATGGTGAGGAGACCCCCAGCATCGAGGTTCCCATTGGCGATTTCTTCGGCATGGGCTGGGGGCAGTACGCGCACCTGAATTCACTTCCGGTGTGTGTGAATCCCGGCAGCGCCTTCAACTGCTACTGGGAGATGCCCTTTCGCAAGCATTGCCGCATGACCTTCGAGAACATCGCCGATGAGGAGATGATTCTCTACTACCAGATCAACTACACCCTCACTGAGGTGCCCGAGGACGCGGCTTATTTCCACGCCCAATTCCGGCGTGTGAATCCGCTGCCTTACAAGGGGGTTTACACCCTGCTCGATGGGGTTCAGGGGCAGGGGCATTATGCCGGCACCTACATGGCCTGGGGAGTCAACAACAGCGGCTGGTGGGGCGAGGGAGAGATCAAGTTCTACCTGGATGGAGACTGCGAGTGGGCCACGATTGTCGGCACCGGCACCGAGGACTACTTCTGTGGCTCCTACAACTTCGACCGCAACGGACAATATACTGAGTTCTCCACCCCCTACTCCGGTCTACACCAGGTGATCCGTCCGGATGGCACCTACAAGTCTCAGCAACGCTTCGGGCTCTACCGTTGGCACATCATGGACCCGGTCCGTTTCGAGCGGGAGTTAAGAGTGACTATCCAGGCTCTCGGCTGGCGTAGCGGGGGACGTTACCTGCCGCTCCAGGATGACATCGCCTCGACTGTTTTCTGGTATCAGGCCGAACCCCATGCGGCATTCCCGGAACTGCCGGGGAGGGATGAACTGGAAGTGGTGTGAGGGGGTTCTCAGAGGTGGATAGAAGATGCGACACTAACTTGATCACCTATAGAGGAGCAAATGTCTCTCAGGGATCCCCGATTCGACCAATACTTCGATGACTAATAAACTCAAAGAGTCACACACACACCCGTTGGCGGAAGTATTTGGCTTTCCAACATCGGATATGAGTCTCCAGGCAAAGCGTCACCGCTCCAAGCGCTTGTGTCCCTTTAACAACAAGATCCCGAACTGTACGAAAGATAAGGCACAAGACCCTCTTGGTGTTTGTAGTGTCTATGAGGAAGATGGAATCGCGATCACGTGTCCCATTCGATTTCGTCAAGAGTGGCGGATTGCCGATGACGCAGCTGATTTTTTCTTTGGTTCCACAGCCCAATGGACGACTCTTTCTGAAGTTCGTCTCAAAGATGCGGAGGGAAAGTCTGCGGGAAACATTGACATCGTCCTCTGTGCCTATGACAAGGATGATACAGTCTATGATTTTGGAGCACTCGAAATCCAGGCTGTATATATATCTGGGAACATACGGAGTTCATTCGCGCAGTACATGGTTGATCCCGCCAGACGATTTGAAATGGATTGGAGAAGTGAGCCAAATTATCCTCGTCCTGATTACCTTTCGTCCTCACGGAAAAGACTGGCACCTCAACTCCTTTTCAAAGGAGGTATACTGAAGGTTTGGAGAAAGAAGGTTGCCGTAGCGATGAACCGAGGTTTCTTCCAGACACTTCCTCGGCTGACTGAAGTTGACAAGAACGAGGCTGATATTGCGTGGATGGTATATGATCTCCGTGAAACCAATCAAATACACAGCCCACTCGAGCTGGTTCGGATAAAGACAGTTTACACACGGTTCGGAGATGCACTATCAGCAATAACCAATCCTCACCCAGGAAAAGTGGAGGATTTCCTCAAACACCTCCAGTCAAAGGTGGACGAGAAGTTGGAAGCACCCCCCGACAATCGGACTGTCGAGGATCCTTTCCGGAGGTAGCCCATGGAACAGGTACTGCTGTTCCCAGTTTTCGATAAGGAATGTAGTGATGAACCGGTCAATGTAGCGAGCGTCCCGCAAAGAAGTCCGTTCCGTTACCCGGGAGGGAAAACATGGTTGGTTCCTTTGTTCCGCCGGTGGATGAACAGTCAGCGGAAGCGGCCAGAACTTCTGGTAGAGCCTTTCGCGGGCGGGGGAATCATCGGATTAACAGCCGCTTTCGAGCATCTCGCTGAACAGGTGGTGATGGTCGAACTTGATGACAAAGTAGCAGCTGTCTGGGAATCCCTATTGGGTGGTGAGGCGGAATGGCTTGCCGAACGAATTCTTACCTTCGATCTGTCTCTCCGGAACATTCAACAGGAGGTGCTACGGAAACCCACTTCACGGAAAGAGCTCGCTTTCCAAACCCTGTTGAGAAACAGGACAGCACATGGAGGAATCCTTGCCGATGGAGCTGGCATCCTCAAGCGGGGGGAGAATGGCCGAGGAGTTGCTTCACGTTGGTATCCTGAAACGATCTCACGGAGGATACGTGCGATCGACTCCATCAAGGAACGCATCAAGTTCATACATGGCGATGGAATTAAGACCATGGAGGATTTTAAAAACGATTCAAAAGCTGTTTTTTTTATTGATCCTCCTTATACCGCAGGTGGGAAGAGAGCTGGTTCCAGGCTGTACACTCATTGGACTATCGACCATGAAAGGTTGTTTTCAATCTGCGAATCTTTAAAGGGGGACTTTCTCATATCCTATGATAATGCCGAGGAAGTTCAATCCATGGCGGATAGGCATGTTTTTTCAACGCGGCCTGTCGCTATGAAAAATACACATCATGCCAAGATGAGTGAGTTGTTGATCGGACGGCAACTCAGTTGGGTTGAAAGGTCCTCATGACCTTTAAACGTGTGTTGTAGTTGCTCGATCGGTCGTTGCTCGCTTCTCTCGATACCGAAGCGTCTGGACACGGTCTCTACACAGTGGAAGAAGAATGCTGGTCATGGAGTAAGGGTGAGTAAATCACTTGGAAGTGGTGTGAAAAAGGGGGGGGAGGTGACTCCCCCTCCCATTCGATAGATTTAAATAATCTCGATAACTTCCTGATGCCCGCAGTACAGGCAGGCGCCGGAGATGTCCATCATGACACGTCCGCAACTCGAGCACTTGCGGATCTCCTTGGGCACTCGCAAGCGGGCATCCCGGCGTCCATCCTCGACATCCACCAGGTTCGCCATGGCGTTCAGCTGTTCCCGTGTGTAGAAGCCCTTCTCGATCAGAGCCCGGACAACCACCTCCACAATCAGGCGCAAACGCTCCACCTCGCGTTGCAGCTCCTTGACCTCGAAGCGCTTGCCCTGCTCTTGTTCGAGTGCCGGCCGGTCCGCTATCGGTTGATCAAGCGGAAAAGACTCCGCTTCAAACACGGATCAGACTCCGCCCCGGCTGAGGGTGACCATGTCGCCCAGACTGTAGGTTCCATTAGTAGGATTGTAAGCCATCCCACGATTATTTCCGTTACTGTCGGTCCCAAGAAAACCATCCGGCCCTACACTCAGCATTCCATATTCGCCTTCCGATAAGGGCTTGGTTTGTGAAGATATTTGAAGAGCATCTCCTGGGTAGAAGCGGTTAATGCCGTAGTCATAGGTCTTGGGGAAAAGCGGATCGTTGTCGAAGTAAATGTAGCCCAAACCTGTCTCTCCAGCGCTCAATCCGACTTGTTTATTGGGCTTGTTGAATAGGTCAATCGGCACCTGTGAGATGTATTTGGCTGGGGATGTCAGAGGGTAATAGCACTCCTCGAAACGGGTGTATGGGTTTTGTGGATTCTTCCCCACCTGCCCGAATTTCTTGATCCAACGTTCCTTTGACTCTGTTGTTCCATCATCCCAAAAGTCAATTAACAGAACGCCACGTTCGGTCCGGAAGGCCTCGACCGCCGTGACCAAACTCCGCAGGTCTCCCTTCACACGCGCCAACCGGGCGCGGGCTTGAGCTTCAAGGAAATTGGGCAATGCGATCGATATTAAAATGAGAATGATAGCGATAACGATAAGGAGTTCGATCAAAGTAAAACCATGTCTGGATCTGGTGAGACGCATTGGGGCCCTCCTTCGTTGCATCGAGTGGGTGATCCGTAAAATGGGGACTCACCTCGCTTCTGATAGTACATTACCGCCAGTTCAATCGAATATGCAAGTGCTAATCGTATTTATTATTGTAAAGACTTTAACGACCAACAAATAAGCTCGTGGATAGGACTTCTCGCGTGGTGTGGGGTTCCGTTCACGATGAAATTGCTAAAAATAACATGGAAGTAGTAGCATATATATCAACTAATATATGCCTCCTTCCATGGAATGGAGAAGGTTGATTGGTTGTTTTGATTACTACAATAAGGTACTTATGCTGGCTATTCTCTTCCATTACAGAGCAGGACTATGTCTCCTAAACTGCGCGTTCCATTGGTGGGGCTATAACCGATGCCACGGTTATCGCCATTTTTACTGTTCCCGATGAACCCATCTGGGCCGACACTGAGCATTCCATATTCCCCCTCGCCTGTCGGTCTTGTGCGTGAATCAATTTGTAGAGGGTGACCGGGATAGAAACGGTCGATGTAATGGTCACAGATTTTGGGGAAGAGTGGGTCATTGTCAAAATAGATATAGCCAACGCCCGTTTCTTGTCCACTGAAGCCCACCTGGCGTCCCGATTCGTTGAACAGGTCATAAGGAACCTTCGAAATATACTTCGCGGGAGAGGTTAGCGGGTAGTAGACCTCTTCGAATTTGGAGTATGCGAAGATTGGATTACGGCCTACCCGCCCAAGTTTCTCGATCCACCTTTTTTGGGATTCGTTGGTCCCATCATCCCAGAAGTCGATCAGAAGAACTCCCCGCTCGGTCCGGAAGGCCTCGACTGCGGTTACCAGAGACTTTATATCCGCTCTGACTCGCGCAAGGCGCGCGCGTGACTGTGCTTCGAGAAAATTGGGAAGAGCAATAGAGATGAGTATGAGGATGATGGCAATAACAATCAGGAGCTCGATCAGCGTGAAGCCTTCACGGGATCTGAGTGTACGCATCTTGGTCCTCCTTACGGAGACCATCCTGGACAAACCACGATGGCCTCGTGGTTCTCATAAGTGTAGCTTGACGCTAATTCACTCCAACATGCAAGTCCTATTTTGATAAACTGTTTTTTTTACGAAGCGGGTTTCCATTCCTTCCCATCCCGCAGGGCCTCCAGCTGTTCCAGGTGATGAAGGCCATGCGCAGCCGCCCTTTCCGCAATAAACAGGGCGCTCACCACGCCTCGCTCGGGATGCATCGCTGTCCGTGCCAGGGCCTCATCCGGTAGCGTTTGGAGATAATAGATCAATCCCTTTCGAGCACTCTCCATGGCCGCCAGCGAGAGTTCAATGGGACGGTCCGCTCCCCGCAGCCGTTCCACCCACTGATCCTGGTTGAAAGGAACGATCTGGACGTTATCCTCGGAAACAATCCTGAGAAAACGGACAAACATCACCAGATCGGTGTCCGCCACATGGGAGAAGACTTGAAAACCATCCCACTTACCGGGCGCATAGGGATGTTGAAGAACCTTGGGATCCAACTGAGCGATCTTGCGTAGGCGGGAAAGACTGTCTTCAAGTTCCTTAATGATCTCTTGTTTTTCCATGTTCAACCCCTTTCTTGTTTCCAGGAATACAGATTTACTCTACGTTGTTCACGCTTCAGCGTGTCCCTGTATGTTGTTCATGCTTTAGCATGTTGCCAACCACAAGATTGTGATTTATCGGGCCATGACATGCTCAAGCATGAACTACGTACGGGTGGAATCTCTCCAATTTCAGTTTTTCTTTCCGTGTGACCAGTCCAGTCACTTTCCGGGTCGAAATCCT
>CAYRBI010000239.1:0-6123 GCA_964422415.1 uncultured bacterium
GGGGTACGGCCCCGCGCGGGGACCGCATGGATTCTACCGGGTGGATGAGTGGGATCTGACCAGCAAGGCCGGAGCGGGAAAGCATCTCGTGGCCATCGAGGTGGCGGGCTACAATGTTGACAGCTACTATACCCTCGACCAATCCTCGTTTCTGCAAGCGGAGGTTCTTCAGGACGGCCAGGTGTCCGCTTCAACGAATGGCCAGGGAACTCAGTTCGAGGCGGGAATTATCAGCGAGCGGGTACAGAAGGTAGAACGTTATAGTTTCCAACGTCCCTTCACCGATTACTGGAAACTCCAGCCGGGTTGGGATGAGTGGCGGAGCAACCTGTCGGTCTCCTTCATCGCAGTCAAGCTCGCGGTGCAACCTACCAAGGCCCTTCTCTCCCGGCGGGTTCCTTTCCCCCGCTTTGAGACTGTTTCTCCCGTGAGAGTCATCGCCGAGGGTGAAGTCAAGACGGTCCCACTTCCGCAAAATCCCTGGCGGACCTGGGGGTTGACGGCCGCCTCCTCACAGGTCAAAGGCTATGCCGAGAGTGACATCCCCAGCATCCCCTCACTGGAGATCCAACGTTACGAAACCACCTCGCGTAAGGAGGATCCAGGAGTACAACTCCTTGACCAGCTTATGCCGATGAAGGCGGGGACATACTGTATCCTCGATTTCGGTGTGAACCTCTCCGGTTTCATCGGTACTGTTGTTTCCTGTGAGCAACCCTGTGTGATCTACCTGACCTTCGATGAGATGCTTTCTGGGGGCGAGGTGGACTACAAACGGCTGGGTTGCGCCAATGTGGTGAAGTATGAACTCCAGCCTGGCAAGTACACGGTGGAGACTTTCGAGCCATATACCCTACGCTATCTGAGGGTCCTGGCTATCGAGGGAGATTGCTCTGTCGCGAAGGTGTACCTGCGTGAGTACGCCAACCCGGACACCACGGCCAAGTTCGAAGCCCCGGATGAACGATTGAGACGGCTCTTCGAGGCAGGGCGTCAATCCTTCCGCCAGAATGCGGTCGATGTGTTCATGGACTGCCCACACCGTGAACGCGCGGGGTGGCTGTGCGATAGCTTCTTCACCTCCCGTGTGGCCTTCGACTTCGGGGGGAACACTCAGATCGAGAAGGCCTTCTTTGAAAACTACCTGATGCCCCCCTCTTTCCCGCACCTGCCGGAGGGGATGCTCCCAATGTGTTATCCCTCCGATCATAACAATGGCAACTTCATCCCCAACTGGGCGATGTGGTTTGTGGTGCAGCTCGAGGAGTACTCGCACCGCAGCGGCGACAAGGAACTAGTAGAGGCCCTCAAGCCCAAGGTGATGAATCTGTTCCAATACTTCACTAAATTCGAGAACTCCGATGGGCTGCTTGAGAAACTAGAGCAGTGGATTTTTGTGGAGTGGTCCGCAGCGAACGGTTTCGTGCAAGATGTGAACTATCCGACCAATATGCTTTATGCAGCGGCACTATCGTCGGCGGGACGCATGTATGGCATCGAGGAGCTGGGAACAAAAGCCGTAAAAATCCGCGAAGTGGTCCGCAAGCAGTCCTTCGATGGGGAGTTTTTCGTGGATAACGCGGTCCGCAAGGAGGGCAAGTTGGAGATTACTCGCAACCGGACTGAGGTCTGCCAGTATTTCGCCTTCTATTTCGGAGTGGCCACCCCAGAGAGCTATCCCGCCCTCTGGAAGAACCTATGCGAAAAGTTCGGCCCCAAGCGTCAGGAGAAGGGAGACTTCCCAGAGATCCATCCCGCCAACTCCTTTGTTGGCAATGTCATGAGATTGGAACTGCTCTCCCGGGCCAGTCTCTGCCGTCAGCTCCTGGAGGAGTCTGTTGACTATCACCTTTACATGGCAGAGCAGACCGGCACGATCTGGGAGAATATGACCGCAGCCGCCAGCTGTAATCAAGGCTTCGGATCGCATGTGGTCCACACCCTGTTCCGGGATGCCTTGGGGATTCTGGAAATCGATCCCACAGCCAAGCGGGTGAAGTTGCGTTTCACCGGTGTGGATCTACCGTGGTGCAAGGGTCAGATGCCGGTGGCTGGGGAGAGCGTGTCGCTTGATTGGCGGAGAGAGGGAGACAAGATCCTCTACTCGGTCAGCGTACCGGAGGGATTCACGGTTGAGGTCGAGAATCTGAGCGGGAAGGAGTTAGAGAAGGCGGCCCCTCTCACCAACTAATGTGATTGGAGAGGTAGGAGAAGAACACCATGTACCGTCTGGCCCCATCCCTCATCTGGGAGGCCACCTTATAGGCCAAGGCTTGTGGATATGCGGGAAGAATGAGGACAGGTAGAACCCGTCCACTTAAGATCCGTTGCATTCTCGAATCTGCCCCCGATCTATCCATGGATGTGGTAGTAAAGTTGTCGGGAACTTGGAAAATCGGTAAATCCGGATTTGCCACGGAGGTGTTTGTAAGTCATCTCGCCAGAATCGTTGGCATCCCTTGTCCTCAACCGGTAATCCTATCCATCCCCAAGGGATTTACGGTTGCTGGTGATGATTCCGAGGTCCTTCAAAGGAGCCATGGACTTAACTTCGCAAGCGTCTATGTCCCGGAAGCAACCACCTGGTTGAACCGGGAAAACATGGCCGGAGATCTCATTGCACAAGCCGCGAACATTTTGGTATTTGATGCCCTTATTCAAAACAGAGACCGCTTGGTCACCAATCCAAATCTCTTATTTGATGGTAAACACATCATTGTCATCGACCATGAACAGTGCCTGGGGGTACTAGAGGAAACTACTCAACTGGACTGGATCGAGAGACACGTTCTATTACCCTGTATCCGGTCAATGAAGCCCTCACTCGAACGAGCATTCCATGTTCTAGACCCTCTCGATTTCGAAACACTGGACTCGATCCGGAAGGAGATTCCTGATGAATGGGTAACGCAGGATATAGAAACCATGATACACTATATCAAGAGACTGCTTCGTAACACGGCGGGTCTGAGAAGCGCATTACTTAATAGGGTTTTTCGGTGAGCGGATACCATTACGAATTCTGTACGCTTCGCTATTTTCACGATGTTTGGACAGGAGAGTTCCTGAACATCGGTGTGGTCCTCTTCAGCCCAGAGCAAGATTTTCTGGGGTGGCGGATCGATCATGAGACCCAACGGCCTTCCTCAACCTTTGGCGATATCAATAAAGAGCTTTTGCAGGGATTCACCCTGAACTTAGCCCATCTGCTCCAACAGACGAGTCAAAACATCAAGAGCCACCCCCAAGTTTCAAAGAGGGAAGGTCTCTCAGAGATTCTCACAAGGCTCCTCCCACATGATGATTCATCCTTTCAATGGGGCCCAATGGGAGGAGGGATAACCAATTCTCCGGAAAGGGAGTTTGAGAGTCTGTATGAACGTTATGTGGGCCGCTATGAAAGGAATAGGGATGGTGCAGACACCCCCTTCCCCTTGACCACCTCCGCCTAAAGTGTTGAGATAATGAAGAAAACTTGATGAGGGGTCCCTTCTAGATGCCCCCTTTTTATGAACGGCCCGTAAGGCGGGTTGCGCAGATTGAGCTGGTAGTTCTTCTTGTGTTTCGCTTTCCAAATCGCACATGACCAAACAAATGGCAGTAAGTGTACGCCGTGATCACACCATTATCGGGCTCTTCGAAGGAGAAAAACTGACCGATCTCTTCCTGGACCGTCCCGATCAAGAAAGCGCGGTGGGTAATATCTTCATGGGGCGTGTCGTTCGCGTCCTGACCAATATCCAGGCGGCCTTTGTCGATATCGGCCTCCCCAAAGACGGCTTCTTAGCGGGCGATGACTCCCTCCCTTACCCTCCGGTAGCGGGCAAGCACCGGCCCCATGCCATTAGTGGCATGTTCAAGGTTGGCCAACTGATCCCCGTGCAGGTTGAGAAGGACGAGATCTCCGACAAGGGCAAGAAACTCACCATGGATGTCTCGCTTCCTGGCAGATTCCTGGTCTATTTCCCTTGCCAGAAGGGGAAGGTCAACATCTCCAAAAGGATTGAGGACCGTAAGGAACGCAAACGGTTGCGCGATCTTCTGGATGAGGTGAAAGGTTCCGAGCAGGGGGGGTGGATTGTCCGCACCGTCGCCCAGGGGGTCGCCAAGAAGGAACTTCAGCGGGATGCTAAAAACCTGTTGGATTCTTGGGGGACGGCTACTGAAAAGATCGAGAAAGCCAAAGAGCCTACCCTTGTTCACCGTGAATTGACCCCCATCGAGCAGGTCCTGCGTGATCACTACTCAGATGATTACGACCGTATCCTGGTAGACAGCCTACGGGTCAAACAGCACATCGACCGTTTTGTCCGTGCGATGATGCCCAAACGCCTTTTCCCACGCCGGGTGACTGAGTATGTGGAGCCGGATGAGCTTCTCAACACCTTCGGTTTCAAAAAGGAGCTCGAACGTGCCCTGGCACGGAAGGTATGGCTCGATTGTGGCGGTTACCTGATCATCGAAGAGACCGAGACCCTCACCGCCATCGATGTAAACACCGGAAAGAACGTTAAGGGCAGCGCCGGGATGGAGGCTATCACCAAGACTAACCTGGAGGCCGCCGCCGAGATTGGACGCCAGATCCGTCTGCGTGGTATTGGTGGCATCGTGGTGGTGGACTTCATCGATATGAAAACCCTTAAAGATAACCAGAAAGTGATTCAGGTTCTGAAAGAGGGTCTCTCCAAAGACAAGGCTGCCTTCGACATTACGACCTTCTCGGAGATTGGCTTGGTCCAAATCACTCGTAAGCGCACCGGTGAAAGCCTGATCACTCTGCTCACCGAGGAATGCCCCCACTGCCAGGGTAATGGCCGGATCCTCACCTTGAGAAACTAATGTCCATGAAAAATAACAGTCGGTCTTACCCGCTCCCACTGGAACAAGGATCTCTTCTCGTGCCAAGTGTGAGGAACGAGAAAAAATTCTCGTTCCAGCGATGGGGCACAGCCATGGGCGTTATTCTTGTTGGATTGGCCATGGCACTCGTTTCCCCAATCTCAGCTGCTCCTGAACGGAATCCGGCGGACATACAGCGTGTGGGCGTAGAGCAGATAAAAGCCCTGCTTGCGGAGCATCTCGATATTGCCTCAGTCAACAAGGAACGCATCCGGGTCTGGTTGTCTCCCAGTGAGTTCGAGTGGGTTGAATCCAAAGGGTGGCAGGTCCACTGGATCCCCCCTTCACCAGATGATTACTGGCCCCCTGAAGATAAGGGCGTAAAGACCATCACTTACCCAGTCACCAGTTATCCCACCTATGCCACATTGGTCTCGGAGCTGCAAAACTTCGTCACCACCTATCCCAGTTTGTGCAGTCTGGAGACCATCGGCCAAAGCTACGAGGGCCGCGATCTGCTCTTCCTGAAGATCACCGACAATCCTGGCTTGGAGGAGGATGAACCGGAGTTCAAATACATCGCCGCTATACACGGGAATGAAACCCTGGGCGTGGCATTGATGCTCAACCTGATCAACCTGTTGTTGAGTGAATATGGGAGCGATTCGGAGATCACAGAGCTGGTGAATGAGACCGAAATCTGGATCATGCCGCTGATGAATCCGGATGGATATGCGCATAGTCCACGCTCTCGCTACAACGCTCAAGGCGACGATCTCAACCGTACATTTCCCGACCGGGTGGATGACCCCAACAACACCACCGAGGGACGTCCCCCCGAGACCGCAGCGGTGATGACCTTCTCCGCCAGTCACTCCTTCGTCATGTCCGCCAACTTCCACACCGGTGACCTGGTGGTGAATTACCCCTATGACAATTCCTTTAACAACAACATCACTCAGGATCCCGATTGGTATACTCCTGATAACGATGTGTTTGTTGAAAATGCCTTAACCTATTCGATGAACAATCCACCGATGTACGCCAGCACGGATTTTGAGAACGGCATTACCAACGGGATCTCCTGGTATTCCATATCCGGTGGGATGCAGGATTGGAACTATGTCTGGTTGGGGTGTTTCGAAGAGACCATGGAGCTGGCATACAATGTCTTCTCTCCTCCGGTCTCGCAGCTCTCCTCCTATTGGAACAACAACCGCGTGGCCATGCTGGCCTACATGCAACGTGTTCACACCGGGGTACGTGGCCTCATCACCGATTCCA
>CAYRBI010000240.1:0-6019 GCA_964422415.1 uncultured bacterium
ATTCCTCCGCTACTTCCACGATTCAAACGTGTAAGGCCGGTGCCCTCTCCATGGTGCCTCCCGTCTGGGGCGCACGCGGAGAATGCGCGCCGCAACTGTCGGTCTCCGGTTCTTTCTCATCCTGAGCGTAGAACCCGAAGGATTGCAGTTCTCCCAGTTTCGGCAGAATTTCCTCTTGGATACGCAGTTGGAAGAATCCGGGGAAGATGTCGGGGTGGTTGGAAATGAAGTCGAAGAGAGGGCGGTGTTTGGGGGGGATCGAAATGTGCACCGAGCGGTAAACCTCATGTCCGGTGAGCATGTACTCGGGCAGGAGCTCATAACAGAACTCGAGTTTCTCCGGATCGCCATATTCCCTGCAGATTTTTGTCTGGGGCAGGAAGCAGAATAACGACGGCAATATGCGCGCCCCCATCATGCGGAAAGAAAGCATCTGAAATAGGGTCTGACTGAATTCCTCCTTCGTCTCAAAGGGGAATCCCCAGATGTAAAAGGCATCCACGCGGGGGAAGATATGGATGGCTTCGGGGATGAGGTCCAGAACCATCTCGTTCGTGAAGCCCTTTTCAGTCAACTGCAAGATCCGGTCCGAGGCCGATTCGACACCGAAGCGCAGCTCCACACAGCCACATCCGGCCATCGCCTCCATCATCTCGATATCAGTCAGGTTCACACGCCCAAAGGCCTTCCACATCACATGCATTCCCGAATTCTTGAGCGCCTTACAGAAGGACATCACGCGTTCTTTGCCAGAGACGAAGAACTCATCCTGAAAGAGGAACATCTCCACCCCAGCCCGCTCGCGAAGGACACGCATCTCGCTGAGAATACTCTCATCACTCCGGTGATAGGCCTGATGCCCCCAGATGGGCGCGACCCCACAGAAGGTGCACCGGTAGGGGCACCCTCTGGAACTGACGAGTCCGTAACCGGCATATCTCTTGAGATCGACATGCTCAAAGGCAGGAAGAGGGATACAGTCCAGGTCGGTGATCCGTGCCCGCTCTGGAGTCTGGACCACAGAACCATTCTGACGGTAGAAAAGGCCGGGGATCTCTGCCAAAGAACCTTGGTGGATCAGGGCCTCTAGAAGCTCGGGGAAGGTCTGTTCGGCCTCGCCTTTGACGATGATATCAATCCATGGGAACCGCTCGAGAATCTTCTCCTCGACCGCCGCGAGCCCGACTCCTCCCAGGATGATGGTCTTGTGTGGGTGCCTCTCATGGAATTCACGGAGTGCCAGAATCGTGAATGGCAACAGGTTGGCCATGCAGCTGATACCGACAATGCTTGCGGAGTCCTCCAGGAAACTCGCAATGTTTGCGGCCTCGAAGGGATCCTCGAATCCATTGGTCTGGTAATCACGGAAATCGACACGCCACCCGGCATTCTCCAGAGACCGTACCAGATACAGGGGTCCCAGAGGAACATGGAGCTCCCGCTCCACTTTATCGTGATACCGTACGAACAAGAGATTCAAATTCACAAGAGTCACATCGGGACGGATGGAGGTAATCACGGACTAATCCTTTGGATCCAGATTCAAGGCATCCGCTTGAGACCCGGTTGGTCCGGTTCGTGTCCGGTACCACTCCTGGAGAAACAACAACAGGTCGCGGCTATCTACAGTTCCATTTCCATCCAGGTCGGCTGAGATCCGTGTCGGAGTCGGTGTGACTGTGCTGGAGGGGGTGGGTGTTGATGTCCCGTTCATTGTATCAGAGGGAGTGGAAGTGAGTGTCAGGGTTGGAGTATCAGAGGGGATGGGTGTCGCTGTGAGTGTAGGTGTATCCGAAGGAGTGCTAGTCCCTGTCAGGGTAGGTGTGTCAGAAGGGATGGGTGTCTCGGTCAGGGTAGGTGTGGCTGAGGGGCTGTGAGTGGCCGTCTCAGTAGGTGTCGCGGAATCAGAATGTGTTGGGGAGGCAGTGAAGGTCAGTGTGGGTGTAGGTGTGTCGGGAAAAATACCCATCGGTGTCGCTGTCAGAGTGTGTGTGGGTGTGGGGGTGTCAGGAAGAATACCCGTCACCACAGGAATGGTATCTGTGGGAGTGGGGGTGTCAGCCAGAACGCCACGAATCGGATCCAGGGTCGGGGTTGGCGTGTCGGGACGAATGCCATCCACCGGAGGTTCAGTGAGTGTGGGAGTTGGGGTATCCGGTTGAATTCCATAGGAGATGTCAGTGGGCACTCCCGGGGAGGTTCTCCCTTTCAGGAGTTCCTGGATAATGGCTGATGAACCAAGGCTGAGTTGTTCCGAGGTTCTCACCTGGCTCCCCGGTGTGGGATGGGATTCAGCCCGTGAAGGAGCGGAGACAGTCAGACTCGCCAGCGCGGCCAAAGAAGCAGCGGTAACCCGGAATCCTCCCTTTGAGGGGGTACGCCTTGAATCGAACCGCTTGGCGATTCCTAAGAGTGTATCATCTCCGATTGTTTGCAGGATACGCTTCTCAGTCTCAGTCAGATAAATGTCCGCCCGCTTGAGTGCGGTTTCACGGTTACGGCTGAACTCCTCACGGAATCCCGCATCAGCAGCCGCCAGTAGTACAATCGATTCCAGTCCGTGGGGAAGTCCTGTCCCTCCCTCTTTTTTCCCACAGGGTTGGCCTCCAACAATGGTTGGGCATGACTCGTTGGCAGGAGAATCCATCTTGCCCTCCTTTCAAGCCACCGCACAGGCTTTACCTTTTTAGCCAACATGGTGGAACGAATAGAAAGCATGTCAAGTGTTTTTTTTGATGAGAGTCTGGCAATAGTGATGGGTTGATGAAGCACATAGAACCTTTCATCAAACAGGGTCTTCCTCCTCCCTCGCATTCCATGATTCCGCGCTATACTATTCAAAGCAGATCTTTTGAACCCTGGAGTGGCCCTGAGTATGGGTGTTCACACTAAGTGAAAGCGAGATTAACCGGATGAACCTGTACAAGAGATTTCCAGCCTATGCGGGTGCCCTCTTGATTCTCATCCTGTCTTTACCAGCGCTGGCAGAGACCATCAAGTTCAATCTATCCGGACTCTCCGAGGAGGCACGCCCCCTGCGTGTGGTTCAGATCCCCGCGGGCTCCTTCGAGATGGGATCGGTAACCGAGGGCGATTTCCCCCTGGCGGATGAGTCTCCGGTTCATACGGTGACCATCGGCTATGACTTTTATATGGGGCAGACCGAGGTTACTCAGGCCCAGTGGCAGGCGGTGATGGGTAGCCTCCCCACCGAACTGGCCGGTTCGGGCTTGGGAGAGGGAGACAACTATCCGGTCTACGCGGTTTCGTGGACCGACATCTGTGGGCTAGATGGATTCCTGGAAAGACTCAACGCCCGTACCAAGGGGAAGTTTCGCCTCCCCTCTGAAGCCGAATGGGAGTATGCCTGCCGGGCGGGAACCCATACCACTTTCTCTTTTGGCAACTCCGAGGACTGCGAACTGGATCTGTCGAACTGTCTGGGGGGCGCACTCTCGGGATTCCGTTCCAATTACATGTGGTTCGGATGGAGTAATGACGCGAATGGAGGCCGGATGGGAACGAAACCGGTCGGTAAGTTGCGTCCGAATCCCTTCGGCCTGTATGACATGCATGGGAACGTCTGGGAGTGGTGTCAGGACTGGTACCATGACTCCTATGAGGGAAGCCCCACCGATGGCAGCGCTGACGAGGAGCTGGGAGAGATTTACATGCGCGTCTTCCGTGGCGGACACTGGGGTGATATCGCCTGGTACTGCCGCTCCTCCTCACGCTCTTACTGTGATCCGGAGGACCGGAGCGCGGTGAGAGGATTCCGGTTAGCATGGGATCCGGAGTAACCACCCTACTCCCCCCATCCTTTTACCTCTAGATCCAGCAACTCAACATCAGCGCGGGGTGTCTCAAGGGACACTCCGCCTTGCGGGTAGTCATAGATCCGCATGGTCAAGCAATAAGCATCATTTACGAAACACTCACACACTGTCCCCACCACGAAGAGGCGTATCTCCACGGGATTTGACTCATCCAAATCCGCCACACACTTGTAGGAGGTGTGTTGCCCACCCAATCCGATCTCCCGTGAGCCGAAGTCGATCGTAAGACGGTAGCCCGCAAGTGGATCCCCCTGCGGCTGACGGAAGACAAGCGTCACCCTCGAACCGGGTGAGGATGGATGCAGGCGGCAATGCAACATGTAGTCTGGCGGAACCTCAAGTCTCTGTCCCGGTGTATACCCGTCCGGTAGATCCAATATAGGGTGGTTGAAGGCCTGGATGACCTCTTGAACAGGACGTTCGTGGAGATGGCCTTGAGCATCGGCATAAAGCTCGCGGGGCATACACAAAACTCCCCCCCATTGGCCCTGGCCCGCGTCATGGTCTCCCTCGCGGTGCCCGATCCAACCCAAGAGAATACGGCGTTGCCCATCAAAGAGCGTCTTGGGCACGAAAAGCTCACCCCATTCATAGGGTAACATCTCCGGGCTGTAAGGTCCTACCACTTGGTTCGACCATGTGTAGTGACGGTCCGCACCAAGCAGGTACCAACGCCTATTCATTTCAAAGAGGTGCGGGCAATCACCGGAGACCGCCTTGGGGTATACCAGAAGCGGAGCCTGAGGCTCCCAATGCACAAGGTCCCCGGAAACATACCGCGCGAAGACTGGCGAGGAGCCATCCGGGAGCGCGGCATGGAGCAACATCCACCACTTCCGTTCCGCCGTATTCCAGAACACCTCGGGATCACGAAAGGCCTGATGGTGGTAGATCAGTTTATCATCGATCGCACCGTTGACTGGCTTGTTCCAATAGAACTTGCCGTCCGCATAGAAAGTACGCTCAGGGTGTTTCGTCCACACGATGAGGTCCTGGCTGGTAGCCATCATGACCTTCTGGTCGCCCTTGGGATCGGCACTGTTTTTACCCGTGTAGAAAAGGTGAAAAATGCCATTGTGCTCGACAATGCTGCCGGTCCAACAGTTCTCGCCATCCGGAGAGGTACTTCCCTCACCCTTCTCCAACGCATCCGGAACTTGTTCCCAATGAATCAGGTCACAGCTGGAGAGATGCCCCCAACTGGATCCTTTCAGGTAGAAAACATGGTAAGTCCCCTGCCAGTAGAAGGGGATAGTGTCTCCCAGCACGGTTCCAGGTGGCTGGAAATGGAGGCGGGCCATGGGACTGGAGTCAGAGCCCGGTTCCGCGGCGAGTCCAACACAACAGAGTGAAAGGGTGTGTACGCTCAATAAGGCCAAAATGAACTTTGTCATTGGACCTACTGGTTCCCAATCGCTTCAACAAACGGCCGGAAGGCCTTCTGGAATCCAGCTCGATGAGCATCCATGTCGAACTTGGGAGGGATACGAATCAACCGCGCATTGGTCAAGCGGCGGGCCCATTCATCGGCAAACGCAGAGGGATGAGTGGAATCCTGCTCATTCTCGAAAACGAGTGCAGGCATGGTGAGGACCTTGGTATCCTCCCAGGATTTAATAGGGCAGGAACTGGCCACACGGACCAGCCGTGCACGGCGTTCATAGGATCGCGGCTTGATGAGTTGCGAATAAAAGCCATCGTTCGGATTCAGCGGGAGATCCTTGAAGGGTTCAAACTCCGGAAGTGCCCGATAGGTCTCTATGCCCGCACCGGGACCCGCCACCTGAAGGAGATTTGCAAGTTGGATGAACCATTCCAGATTTGCGGGACGGCGTTGGTCTACCCAGGCCGGACGTACGAGGACCAGGGCGCGTACCCGCTCCGGCCAACGTATTGAAAATGCGGCGGCGATCCCCGAGCCCATCGATATTCCACCGACAATGGCTTGCTCGATGCCCACATGATCCAGGAGAGCACGCAGGTCAGCCGCGAAAACCGGGAAATCGAGTTTATCATCGGAACCCCAGAGCTCGGTCCCGCCATGCGCACGGACATCCCAGAAGAGCAGCCGGTAACCCTTCATATCACCGAGGAGGTCCTTCGCCAGGCTGAGGTCTCCCCCCAGGCCATGGGTAAAGACAATCGCTGGTCCCTCACCGGAAAGTTCATAATGGAACCTGACT
>CAYRBI010000241.1:0-5964 GCA_964422415.1 uncultured bacterium
CCATGACCATATATATGCTAACATATACGGTAGAGGAATGATCGTCAAGATTCCCGATGGTGTTTTTCCTTCCGTATATATATAAGACTCAAAAAAAAAAGGACTGGATGCAGCACCTCCACCACCCCCCTCAGATCGTCCGTGGTGGCCAACCGGTGAAGGTCTCCGCATCCTTCGCGCCTAGGTGGTCATCGAGGATGAGAGCCGCATCAGCGATCTCCTGGCTCCAGAGCATGAGGGTTTCGAGATCTGGGGAGCCCGCCTCCCAGTTCTCCCAGGCCGTGAAGATCTGCTCGAATCCATCCGTGTCCACCCACCCGCCACAAGTCCTTTTGAAGTCCTCCAGACATTGTGTACGGTGATTGGCATAGATCCCCTGAGCCTCGAGGGCCGCACGGATTACCAGCCAGGCCACTGTGAAGAGGATATAGAGGAGCGTGTCGGCCTCCCCGGCTTCGGTGCAGGGAGAGAGCCCACGGTAGCGGGAGAGGAAACTCTCCCGGTCTTGGGCGGCATACTCGACCTCGACTGAAACCAGGTCGATCCAAGCCGCCTCCACCAGAAGACGGCGGCGTGTTTCGGATGCTCCATGAGCTACACGGTTGAGTTCAGCAGCGACTCGCGCCGCCAGGGGCACACGATGCCGGCCGGGAGCTTTCAACCAGGTCTCCGCGAGCGCCTCATTCAGCTGGTAGAGCGGTTCCCGTACAAGACCGCGCTCAATGGCATCATGCAGGGTCAAGAAAAACTCATCCATACCGAGGATGCTTATCTCTGGATGACGTTTGAAACCCTCCATCTGGGAGGCGAGGGTATCGAGGATCCCCTCGGCGATCTGGGCGAAGAGAAACAGGAAGGCCGGACGCGAGGGAGACTCTTCGAGGAAGCGGAGGATATCGCCCAGGTTGTCATGGCCCGCATTGGCGATGTGGACCGAGTGGAGTTTCGGGACCGGACCCGTGAGGTAGTTCCTGGCGAAGGGAGAACCGCCCAACCCACACACCAGACCAGGACCACAGGCCAGCGCTTCCTGCTCGCGGCGCACCGCCTGGTCATCCTCCACCTCACGCCACCAGTCACGTAGAAACCAGTTCACCATGTTGCAGCCATGCTGGCCGGTCTGGTCCAGCAGCCGCCGTGACTCCGCGAGGTACCCATCCACCCAGTGTTCCGGCCAGAGGTGGGTGTAGGTGTAGCCCACACCTGAAGAGGGTCCCCAAAAACTGTCATTGGGGCTCCTGGTTTCCTGGTAGTAGCGGACCACGCCCGGCATCAATTTCACCAAGAAGGGGAGGATGCCCCAGCTGAGTTTGAAGGAGCCGCGCCGAGGAGAAAGCCAGTTGCCGGAGTGCAGATTATTCATCGCCCAAGTGGCATCCCCATCGCTGACATAGAAGCAGACATAGGCTTTGTCTTTTTCCACACGGCAGGCTTCACGCGAGGGAAGCGGCTGGGTGTAGGCCGCCTCAGGGTTGCCCACGCCGCCATGGATGGTGAGATTAGGGGTGCCCACGCTGCACAGGGTGAAGAAGCCCTTCGATGCGGCCTCGGCCACATACTCCTTTTCCTGGTCGCGGGTACAGAACCAGTTCATCTGCACCCCTGGAGCCTCGGCGGATTCGAGCAGGCCGCGGTAAAGGTTCAATGTCGCGCGTGATTGACGGCTGAGCGGGAGATCGAGGGCGAAGCCCTTGTGGTAGACAATGAAGTCCTCCAGGTTGTGCGAGAGGGCATTCATGAAGGGGCGGTGGATGCAGAAGTTGGCGTAGAGACGCTGGTGACAATGTGGCCAAAGGTTGTGGATGGCCCACTCGGCCGCAGCGGTGTCATCCTTGAACCTCCCGCGCAGGTCATCACCGCAGGGGATGCCATGACGTTGCATCCAATGTTCCTGATCAGGAGAGATAGGGAGGAGCCCCTCCAGCCCGCAACGGGTCATGGCAAGGTTCTGGGTCTGGATCACCTCCTCGTTGTCGTAGAGGACATAGCCCTGGATGAGGTGCTTGTACTGTTCAAGGACCGCATCCACTCCGGGCAGGGCTTCAACCGGGAGCGCGAAGGTCTTCTGGTAGTAATCCAGCCAGTGGTCCTCATACAGGCACTGTGGTTGAATCAGGTCCGATGGATCGTTGTGCTGAATCAGATACAGATGCGGTTCCACCCGGTTGACCAACCCCTGCAGACAGCGGAACCAGATCCAGAAATCCACACTTCCACTACCCTCTCCAGGAGTGACCACTACCAGACGTTTGACTGGAGGGATCGAGGGGAAGATATCGGTGAGGCGCATGAGGGGGTCCTTTCGGGATGGGAGAGACTCTATCGCGGTTTCTTGAAGATAGAAGGGGAATAATGGAGTGGCGAATTCATTTGTGTATACACTCCGGCCACAATAGTTTCCACTCCTATGTGTGGGGATAGATTCCCCAGAGAGAAGGAACGAAAACAGATTCTCGTTCCAGCGCCAGAGAAACCACTCCGGCGCCTGCAAAAATTTTTGATTTTCTATCCTTCTTCATTCCCTTACCAAGTAGGGCGGCTCCAGCTTGATTGCATTCCATCCCTTGTCCCCCTAAAATCCCCCCACTCTTGTTAGGGGGGCTCCCATGCCACGCCGCGATGACCTTAAGAAAATTATGATTATCGGCTCTGGCCCGATCGTGATCGGCCAAGCCTGTGAATTCGATTACTCAGGCACCCAAGCCTGTAAAGCACTCCGTAAACTCGGTTACGAGATCGTCCTGGTCAACTCAAATCCGGCCACCATCATGACCGATCCGGGCATGGCTGATGTCACCTATATCGAGCCGCTGACGGTCGACACCATGGCGGAGATTATCGCCAAGGAACGTCCCGATGCCCTGCTGCCCAACCTGGGTGGGCAGTCTGGCCTCAACCTTTCCTCGGACCTGCACAAACATGGAATTCTCGAAAAGTACGGGGTCAAGGTGATCGGTGTTCAAGTCGATGCCATCGAACGCGGCGAGGACCGTCAAGCCTTCAAGGACACCATGAACCGTCTCGGTATCGCCATGCCAGACAGCGCGGTCGCCATTACCGTAGAGGAGGCCGAACGGATCGCTGAACGGTTGGGGTATCCAGTCGTGATCCGTCCCGCCTACACCATGGGCGGCACCGGTGGCGGGTTGGTCTACAACCTGGAGGAGCTGCGTACGATCGCCGCGCGTGGACTCCAGGCCAGCCTGGTGGGTCAGATCCTGGTCGAGGAATCAGTGCTGGGCTGGGAGGAACTCGAGCTCGAGGTGGTCCGGGATGCCAAGAACCAGATGATCACGGTGTGCTTCATCGAGAATGTCGATGCGATGGGTGTTCACACCGGCGACTCGTATTGCGTAGCCCCCATGCTGACCATCGATCCAGCTCTGCAGAAGAAGCTCCAGAAGTATTCTTATGACATTGTCGAGGCGATCCAGGTCATCGGCGGCACCAACATCCAGTTTGCCCATGACCCCAAGACAGGCCGTGTGGTGGTGATCGAGATCAATCCGAGAACCTCGCGTTCCTCGGCTCTGGCCTCCAAAGCCACCGGATTCCCCATCGCCATGGTCTCCTCACTCCTGGCGGGAGGGCTCACTCTCGATGAGATCCCCTATTGGAGGGATGGAACTCTCGAGAAATATACCCCCTCGGGTGACTATGTGGTTGTGAAGTTCTGCCGTTGGGCCTTCGAGAAGTTCAAGGGCGTGGAGGACAAACTCGGCACCCAGATGCGCGCGGTGGGCGAGGTCATGAGCATCGGGAAGAACTACAAGGAAGCCTTCCAGAAGGCGATCCGCTCGCTGGAGAACGGACGTTATGGCCTCGGATTCGCCAAGGACTTCAACACGAAGCCGCTGCCGGAGTTGATGCGCCTCATGTCCACCCCCACCAGCGAGAGGCAGTTCATCATTTATGAGGCCCTGCGTAAGGGCGCCTTGGTCGAGGATGTGCACCGTCTGACTCACATCAAGGCCTGGTTCCTCGAACAGATGAAGGAGCTGGTGGAGCTCGAGGAGGAAGTCCTCAAATTCAAAGGCAAGGGGTTGCCGGATGAGCTACTCACCCGGTGCAAGAAGGATGGGTTCTCCGACCGCTACCTGGCCAAACTGCTGGAGATTACCGAAAAGGATCTCCGTCAATCCCGCATGGCACTCGGAGTCAAGGAAGCCTGGGAACCGGTGCCGGTGAGCGGTGTCGAGGAGGCGGCCTATTACTTCTCGACCTACAACGCCCCCGACATTGTCCCGGTCAGCAAGGCCCGCAAGGTGATGGTCTTGGGCGGCGGCCCGAACCGTATCGGCCAGGGGATCGAGTTCGACTACTGCTGTGTCCATGCCGCCTTCGCGCTGCGGGACGCGGGCATCGAGTCGATCATGGTCAACTGCAACCCCGAGACCGTCTCGACCGATTACGACACCTCCAACAAGCTCTATTTCGAGCCACTCACTGTTGAAGATGTTTTGAGCATTTACGAGAAAGAGAAACCCGAGGGGGCGATCATCCAGTTCGGTGGTCAGACCCCGCTCAATATCGCACGCGACCTCGATGCAGCGGGGGTTCACATCCTGGGCACCACTGTCGACACGATTGACCTGGCCGAGGACCGCGACCGTTTCCGTCAAGTCATGCAGCGGCTTGGAATCCCCCAAGCCCCCAGTGGCATGGCCACTAACGTCGAAGAGGCGATCAAAATCGCGGAGCGCATCGGCTACCCCCTGATGGTCCGTCCCTCCTATGTTCTCGGCGGGCGCGGCATGGAGGTCGTCTATGATGAGGCGATGCTCATGGAGTATGTCACGGCGGCGGTGGGAGTGACGCCCGAACGTCCGATCCTGATCGACAAGTTCCTGGACAACGCGATTGAGTGCGAGGCGGATGCTATCGCGGACGGCAAGGATGCCTTTGTGCCCATCGTGATGGAGCACATCGAACTCGCGGGGGTTCACTCCGGAGACTCAGCCTGCGCCATTCCTCCCATCAGCATCCCGCCACGGCATATCGAGACTATTAGCGAATACACCCGCCGGATCGCCATGGAGCTCAATGTCGTGGGTCTCATGAATATCCAGTATGCCATCCACAAGGATGTGGTCCATATTCTGGAAGCGAATCCTCGTGCCTCACGGACCGTGCCGCTGGTCTCCAAGGTCTGTAATGTCTCTATGGCGCGCATCGCCACCCAGATCATGCTGGGGGCATCGCTCTCCGACTTCAAACTGACTCATAAACCACTCCCGCACTTTGGTGTGAAGGAGGCGGTTTTCCCGTTCTACATGTTCCCCGAGGTCGATCCGGTTCTCGGCCCCGAGATGCGCTCCACCGGAGAGGTTCTGGGCATGGCGGACAGTTTCGGGTTGGCCTTCTACAAGTCCCAAGAGGCCGCTCAGCAGAAGCTCCCCTCCGAGGGCACAGTGCTCATTACGGTGGCGGATGATGACAAACCCCAGATCCTGGAAGTGGCCAGACAGCTGCTCAACCTCGGATTCCGCATCAAAGCAACACGCGGAACCCAGACCTTCCTCGCCAGCAATGGCATCCAGGCGGAGCTGGTGAACAAGATCTATGAAGTGCGTCCTGATTTAGTGGATGTCATGAAGACAGGGGAGATCCAGCTGGTCATCAACACCCCGCAGGGCAAACGCTCCACCCAAGATGACTCCTACATCCGCAAGGCTGCGATCCGTCACAAGATCCCTTACATCACCACCCCCGCCGCGGCCATCGCAGCTGTGCGTGGGATCACCGCACGGAAGCAGGGCAAAGAGGAAGTCCGCTCGCTGCAGGAGTATCACGCGAAGTTACGGTAGAAACCCGTATAGCTTTCCCCCCACCCCAACCCTCCCCCGCAAGGGGGGAGGGAGTTGTTTGTTGTTCACACTTTAGCGTGTCTTTTCTCCCTCCTTCCTTGCGGGGGAGGGAGTTGTTTGTTGTTCACACTTTAGCGTGTCTTTTCTCCCTCCTTCC
>CAYRBI010000242.1:0-5958 GCA_964422415.1 uncultured bacterium
TACTATACAATTCTCCATTGTAATTGAGGAAAGACCACAAGCAATTCCACCGCCAACTCCTCCAGAGCTTACATTATTACTAATCGTGCAGTTGGTCATATTCACTGTCGAATACTCTTTAATTTCTATTCCCCCTCCTCCTCCGTTTCGGTTATTATTTATTATCACACAATCACTAAAATTCGGTGCTGCATTATTCACTACAACTCCACCACCAAATGTAACTCCCTCTGTTGGATAATTTCCTTCAATACGGCATCTCAAAAAATTTGGTGAGGCTCCATTGTACACAAGTAGTCCTGCAGAAGCAGCATCTTTCATGATAAACCCATCGATAAAACTATTGGAAACACACCCCATAAGGCCATCTACCACTCCTCCTCCATTCACAATAGTTGGATTTTTTACTGGATCTCTAAGACCTTTTTCACTGTCAGTCTCATTCCCAGAAAATCCTCCAAGCAAACTAACATTAATTTCTACAAATATACCCCCACTATAGGTTCCTCTGTTTACCCATATTTCATCTCCTGTTGATGCTGATGAAACGGCCACTGAAATTGATTGATATGCGGTAGCCCAACTGATCCCATCTGAACCATTTCCTGATTGTGAAACCCTGATGATTTTTCCATATGATGATGGGCAATATATCATCACTGACAACACAATTACAATTTGCAGACCGAAATTCCTATAAACATGATATAAGAATACATTACAACAAATTGTTTCTTGTCCCATCATTTTCACCTCTTATTAATTCATTAATTCCTTTGACCATCCTAGCAGTATAGTGATTGTCCTTATCTCGACATTGACTAAATGGAATTCAGTACAGCAGATCAGTGATAACTATGGAAAACTAGTATGGAGGCGTGAAAATGTCAACAATAAACTTGCTAGTAAGGTCTTTTATTCCTAGAACCCAAAAGGTGAGGATTAGGTTTCTGTCACAGCCGCCCGTTCAAAACCATTGGCTGACATCAATTCGACTGCACGGAAGCCTGCCAGCCCCGCTAACAGGCCTTCGGGTATCACCTGAAGGCGTGTGTTGTAGTGGGTGACGATTTCATTGAAATACCCCCGTGCCATGGCGATACGCTCTTCCGTGGCCACCAGCTCGTTTTGAAGCTTCAGGAAGGACTCCTGTGAGTGAAGCTCAGGATAAGCCTCAGCAATCGCCCGGACCGCGCGCGTACAGGCTTGATAATCGGGACCCCGGACTCCGGGCGGCGTGGCTTCAATCTGGGTACGAAGGAGGCTCAGTTGAGTTTGGATCTCCCTCTCATAATCCCGTAGTCCTATCACCACGGAGACCAGATTGGGGATCAGGGTGGCGCGGCGTTTGGTCTGCACCTCGACCAAGGACCAGGCTTGCCGGACTCTCTGACGCAGGTTGGCCAAGCTGTTGTAAGCCATCCAGCACCATCCCAAGAGATAGACCAGACAGTAACCCGCACCGGCATGAAGATACAGGTCATAGTTTGGCCCCATCATCTTCCTGGCAGCCAAATCCCGCATCCAAAACCCACCTGCCGCCAAGACAAGGCCCAGGATCCCAAAGATCCAGATCTGCATCTTCAATCCCGCTGTGACCTTCTCCTCGGTACGGGTGGAGATCAGGAACATGGGGGCATCTGGATCGGCGGTGATCTCCGGAGCAACCACATCCTCGCGTTCGCGTGCCTGGCCCACAATATACAGGGAACAGCCGGTCCTCAGCGCAGTTTCTGAGAAAAGCCGTTGGTGATCTGAATGCATGATGGCCGAATCCGGGCCCTTCTCGTAGTAGAGTGGATCGGAGGGGGTACAAGTCTCACTAAAAACTGTCTCTGGTTCGATCTCGGCCCCCTCGGGCCGCACAAGCACTTCTCCCACATCATCGCGTAAATAGAAGGGGATCTGTTCGTGGCCGTTATCGACAGAGGTCCAGCCGCTCTCATGCCGGGTGGTGATCGTGGTTTTACCCTGGGCATCGGTGTGGGTCTCCGTGACAGTTCTGGACCAGTGCTCCTCCACCGACCACTGGTAGTACACACAGGGGACCTCCGCCAGGAAACTGGTGAGCGGGGAAGCGCATTCAGCATTCCCCTTGAGTTCGACCAGGCCGATGTAAATCCCGGTTGTCTTGGAGGTGGGAATGTTTTCGATAATACGCCTGCGCCGGCTGGCGTGCAGAGATCCCCCGAGGGCGAGAAAAGCCAATAAGAACCCCAAGGCCGGAATGCCCACAACAATCCATGCGGACGGCATCTCAAATTCCCTCAATCAGACCCAGGTGCTTTATGACCAGGGGGCGGTGTGGTATCAACTCATTCTCGATCATGTTTTCTCAGGAAGGGTAACCTTGACAGCCTCCCATTCCGGTAGGAGGCCACATTTTCGATCCCGTATTGATAGAGGCTCAGGTATTGTTCGTTGATCGAGGTCCAGTCATAACCGCGTGCTTTAAGGAGTGCGGCCTGGCCCATACCCCGCCTCCGTTCCACATCCGCATGAAGGGCGAGAATGGACTCGGCTAGATCCTCACTTGAGTCTGGATCCACAAGTAGGCCCTGCTCTCCCTCCTCGATGATATCTATAATTCCACCAACACGATGGGCAATGACAGGAACCCCCGAGGCCAATGCCTCCAAGACTACGATCCCAAACGGCTCAAAACGTGAAGGACAGACGAAAAACTCCGCCCCTTTGAGAAAACTGATCTTTCGAGATCCTTGAACCAGTCCCAAGAATTGGATGCGATCCTGGAGTCCAAGATTATTAACCAATTGTTCGTAGTCACGGCGGTTCACACCTTCGCCCGCGAAGAGAAGCCGCAGGTCTGGTGTCCTACGCGCCACCTTCTCAAAGGCATGGATGAGATGATCGAATCCCTTCTGCGGCACCATCCGTCCCATGGCGAGGATGTAAGGAAAATCCAGCTGAATTGCCTCCACCTTCGTATAATCCTCGAGGTTCACCCCATTCGGAATCACACGCACCTTTTCATCGGCGATACCGCCGATACTCAAGATCTCAGTCTGGATGTGATGGCTGATCGCGCTGATACCCGCGGCGGTGTGCAATCCTTTGGCAAGCCGCTTCTCCAAAGATGGATTTCTTCGGATCTGTTCCTCACGCATGATATCGGTAGGGCCATGTGGGGTAACAATGACGGGGACACCAGTAATAGCTGAAAAGGTGCTTGAAACATAACCATGCGGGTAAGCTGAGTGGCAATGTAGAATGTCAAAGGGATGGCGAAAGTGTTCCCACAGAAGGCGGATCAGTACTTGCCGGGTCAAATACCGTTTAGATGAGGGACGGGAATAATGAACAACCTCATATGGAACCGAGACACGGTTATCGATTCCTCTGATCCGTGGGGTGATGACAATGACACTGTGCCCGAGCTGATGCTGGCATCGCGCTAGGTTCGAGACTACTATTTCCACCCCGCCGACACGGGGAAAAAAAGTTGAGGTAAAGTGACAGATTCGCACGTGACAATACTACCCAGAAATAGACTGAGACAAAAGGCGAGGAAAGAGTGCCATGTTTGAGGGTGTTTTGTTTGACCTGGATGGAACTCTTCTAGAACCAAGCATTGATTTCAATGCCTTGCGTCAAAGGTTATTGATTCCGCCGGGGGAATCGATTCTTGATTGGATCCTCGCACAGCTACCGGAACAACGTGCCACCTTGGACCACATCCTGATAGAGGTGGAGACCGAGGCCGCCGGGCGTGCGAAGCTCATGCCGGGCGCGGCTTTGACATTGTCTTGGCTGTTGGATACCGGTGTCCGGGTTGGCATTTTGACCCGCAATTGTTGGCGGGCCTGGGAACTAGCGCGGGACCGTTGTGGCCTGAGCCGGGTGACCGATGTCTTCACCCGTGAGCTGGCCCCCGCCAAACCAAATCCCGCCTGTTTGGCACCGATTACCACACGCTGGGGGGGGATTTCCACCCAGCGGATCATCCATGTGGGAGACTATCTCTATGATCTTCAACTGGCCGCCGAGACTGGGATGTATTCCGTACTGCTACATCACTCTGGAACCAATCCATTCCCTGTTAGCTGTGATCATGTGGCGCCAGACCATGACAAGCTCCTGGTTCACTTGAGACAGCTCTTATCTGGGCGCGCGGATCACCACGAGTAAGATCGTCCGACAGCCGAGATGACCGGTTTGACTGCCTCCATGAGCCGGGTGAATTTGTCAGGGCGGAGCGATTGGGCGCCATCCGACCATGCATTCTGTGGATCATGGTGGACCTCGATCATCAATCCATCGGCACCCGTGGCGATCGCTCCCAGACTCACCGCTTGAACATAATGGTAGTCCCCCGTGCCGTGGGAGGGATCGACCATGATGGGAAGGTGCGAGTAGCGCTTGATCACCGCCACGGCGGCCAGATCCAACAAGTTGCGTGTCTCGGTCCCGAAGGAGCGGACTCCGCGTTCGCACAGGATAACGGAGGGATTCCCCTCCCGCAGAATATACTCGGCGGCCTGAAGCCACTCAGTTATCGTGGCCGCAATCCCCCGCTTGAGGAGAACTGGTTTACCGACTTTCCCCACTTCGGTGAGAAGCTGGAAGTTCTGCATATTCCGCGCGCCGATTTGAAGGACATCCGCATACCGGGCAACCAGTTCGCAATTCCGGGGATCCATCACCTCGGTTACGATGGGCAGGCCGGTCGCATCTTTGGCGGCCTGAAGCATTTTCAGACCCTCTTCACGATGTCCTTGGAAGCTGTAAGGCGAGCTCCGCGGCTTGTAGGCGCCACCACGCAGCATCTGCGCGCCGGCCTTGGCGACCGCCTTGGCGCTGGCGACAATCGATTCAGTGGTCTCCACCGAGCAGGGACCCGCGATGACGCAGATCCCATCACTGCCAATCGTGACATCCCCTACCTGGAACTGGCTGGAGGTATCCTTTAGCTCGCGGCTCGCAAGTTTGAAGGGTTTGAGAATCGGAACGACATTTTCGACTCCCGCCATTCCCTCGATTTGTTGCAAGGCCGGTTTGTCGCGTTCATCGCCGATCGCCCCAATAACCGTCCGCTCCACACCAAATATGGGATGCGCGACAAATCCCAATTCCTCGATCCTCGCAATGACCTCCTGGATCTGGTCTGGGAGGGCACCATGGTTCATGACAACGATCATGGGTGTGAACTCCTGCCTGTCAGTAAATGACCTTATTCAAGGGATACTCGATGATTCCAGTCGCGCCAGCCCGGCGTAATTCTGGAACAATCTGCCGTACCACGATTTCATCCACGACCACTTCCATCGCATTCCACCCCTCCATCCCCGCCAGAGGTGAGATGGTTGGTTTGTTCAAAGAGGGAAGGACCGCTAAAACCTTCTCGAAGGCTTCGGGGGGAACATTCATTTTCAGGCCCACCTTGGATTCCGCATTCAGCGCACCCTGAAGCAAAATCACCATTCCTTCAATCTTGGTTTTCTTCCACTCATCTTTGTAGCTGGTGTGATTCGCGATGAAACGGGTAGTGGAACGCAACAGTTCCTCGACAATGCGAAGCTTGTTTGCGCGCAGGGAGCTGCCCGTCTCGGTCAGTTCCACAATCGCATCGACAAGATTGGGAACTTTGGCTTCGGTAGCTCCCCAGGAAAACTCCACATCGGCGGTGATACCTTGTGAATCCAGCCAGCGCCGGGTGTAGGCCACCAGCTCCGTGGCGATCCTCTTGCCTTGAAGATCCGTGGCGGCCTGGATCGGAGAATCCTCGGGCACCGCGAGTACCCAGCGCACCGGGCGGAATTCTTGTTTGGCATATTCCAGTTCACACACCTGGTGGACATCGGAATTGTTTTCCTGGATCCAGTCGTATCCAGTCAAACCCGCATCGAGAACACCTTGCTCCACATAGCGGGACATTTCCTGGGCACGCAAGAGGGTGATCTCCAGTTCTGGATCATCCACATAGGGGGCATATGACCG
>CAYRBI010000243.1:0-5939 GCA_964422415.1 uncultured bacterium
AAGGGAGATAGGGGCGAATCTTCCTTACTTGACATTCGTCATCTATTTCATGGGTACCATTTAGGTGATGGCTCCAAGTTTTCTATCAGTAATCTTAGTGCGTTTGTATTCGATCCGGGTGAGCTCTTTCCAGATAATGCTTGCCTTAATCTGAAATGGCCCGAAGAAGAACCAATCGCCATCCCTCTCTCGCCTGAGGGTGGAATCTCTTCACAACAGCCGGTATCACTAAATTCCAAGAGTATTTCAGGCAAAGGGACTCCACACTTCGCTAGATTTCCTTCTGTAGGGAGGGGAGATGTTGCTGAAATGTGGGACGATGTGACGCTCTCTCCTACTGAAAGAATGGTCATCGAAGCCGTCCAAGTCGTAGATCCGAGAATACAAGGCATTCGAACGCTTCAGAATGGGGAAATTGTGGTCAAAGTCGAGGGAGTAGAAAGACGTCTCTCATTGGGCAATCTAGGAGAAGGTGTTGCTCGGATGTTGGTGATTGCGTTGACCGAGGCTGATTCTGAGGGATCCACCGCCCTCATCGATGAGATCGACACCGGCCTGCACTTCTCGGTCATGGAGAAGATGTGGCGGATGGTGATCGAGACGGCGAAGAAACTGGATGTACAGGTGTTCGCCACGACACATAGCCTGGATTGTCTTGAGGGTCTAGCAAGGCTTTATGAAAGGGATCCTGATTTAACGAATGAGGTCATGGTCTTCCGGCTCCATAAAGGGATGACCAAGGCTGTAAGTTACACTCCAGAAAACATATCTGTTGCGGTAGACTCCCGGATTGAGGTGCGTTAGTGATGACTAATCCCAAACCATCCAAGGATGCACCCAATCAACTTCTGGTTGAAGGTCCTGATGACATGCATACGGTCATCAATCTGATCCAGAAAAATAACATCACCTGGACACGGAGTGATCCACGAATCCCATTTATCCCAGAGGTTGGGCAAGAAAAAGGTGGCCTTGAAAACCTGATCAACCGTTTGGAGGTTCTGTTCAAGAGATTGTATTCCGTTGATGAAGGTAGTCTGGGAGTCATCATCGATGCGGATAACGAACCCATGAATCATTGGATGAAGATCAGAGACTGGTTTGAACGTGCAGGGAGAGAAATACTCCTTCCCAAAGAGCCTCAGTTGGGGGGAGTAGTGGTCCAACTTCCCAAAAGACGATCACGTATTGGGATTTGGATGATGCCTGATAATCATTCAGCGGGATGCTTGGAACATTTTTTGGAGAAGCTAATTCCCGTTGAAGATGCGTATTGGCCGTATGCCCAAGAAGTGACCGGTGAAGCCGAAAAAAGAGGGGCTCCATTTGGGAGGAACAAGAACAACAATAAGAGGAAGAAAGCCGAAATTCACACCTGGCTGGCGTGGCAAGAGGATCCCGGCCAACCCTTTGGAATTGCTTTGACAAGGGAGGTTTTCCACTATGTCTCTCCAGAATCCACCCAATTCCTCGCCTGGTTCAGGAGACTCTTCCTCGAATCCTGAGGAGACTCCTGAGCAGAGAAAAACTAGGCGTAAACAGTTCCTGGATAGGATAAGGGATCAAGGTCTTCACTTTGATCTGTCCAATGAGGAAATCGAGGCAGGATACGAGGATGATGTAGAATAAGTCTTCCAACCATGCCCCGATCTCCCCCCAACCTCAAGGTCCGGATGCTGAACTAGTCACAACAAATCCACATGGAATCTGAGCTTGTTCACCCCTGCCCTTGACATAAGTCATGCAAGCCATTAGAAATCAACATAGTTTGAACCGAAAGATAGAACGCGAGGAGAAGGTTAGTGCAGCCCACATTCAGACCGAGCCGCTTGCACAGGAAGCGGACCCACGGGTTTCGTGCCCGGATGGCATCCCGGGGGGGACGCGAAGTGCTCAAGAGTCGGCGCCGCAAAGGGCGTTACAGGCTGACTCCAGTCTGAGCGGGCACCAACCGGGTCTTGGTTTACGTTACCCCCGCGCGGCCCGTTTACTCACCACGCAAGATTATGGGCCGGTACTCAAGGGGGGCGCCCAATGCCGGAAGCATTTGTTGACAGCCACTGCTCTCCCCAATACACGTGGACATCCGCGTTTGGGGATCGTGATTAGCCGGAAGACTGGAAAAGCCCACCGGCGTAACCGCCTGAAGCGAGTGTTGCGCGAGACCTTCCGCCTCCAGGTCCTTCCGGAAGGTGTATCCACTGATCTGGTGGTACGAATCATTCCCCGGAAGGAAAAGATATTGACCCAAGAGCTGCGGGACGAGTTCCTTGCGGCGGCGCAAGCGCTGGGCCTTCTTCCCTCGCGATCCTGATCGCGGGCCCTTCTGGCGGGAAGCCGTCTCACCCAATCTATTGTCCGCGCTCCGGTCTGAATTGAGAGACCGATGTCTGACCTATTGGCGGTCCTGATGATCGCCTTGATCCGGTTATACCGGCTGGTGCGTCCCTCTTGGATTCACTGTTGCCGCTTTGAACCCACCTGCTCCAGGTATGCCTGGCAGGCAATCACCCTGTATGGCCCCTGGCGCGGAGGCTGGAAGACCCTCTGCCGTCTGGCACGTTGCCAGCCGTTCTGCCCGGGGGGAATGGATCCAGTCTGATGCCCAATTTCCTGAACAACCTCACGCCTGAGCGAAGAATCCTGTTGGCCACCTCTTTGTGTGTGATGCTGTCGGTGGTTTTTACTCTGTTGATGCCGAAACCCCATCATCCACAGGAAAATAAGCTACCGAAGGTTGCGCCCCTGGTGGGTGGCGAGGGAGCCAGTCTCAAACCCAGCGGCACTGAAGCCGCTCTTCCCCCGCGAGATGTGACCGCCGAGGTGGAGCTTGCTTCACCCACTCAAGCGGCCCAAGTCCCCGTGGCATCGTTGGGAGCTATCCAGAGTCCTCTCGCATCAGCGGATGCCCATCATTCTGTAAAGGAGGTGGTGATCGACACCCCCCATGCACGTATGGTTTTTTCTACCCAGGGTGGAACTTTAAGATCCTACCGGCTCAAGGATTACCCTGAGATCGATCCTCCCATCAAACTCCTCGAGGCCCAACGTGATGGCGCGCAGACACCATCCCTAAAGGAGTTCTGGCAGAAAAGAATCGATGAAGTAAAAATTCGCAAAGAGCAGATTGGGTCGGTGAAAATCAGAAAGGGCCAGCCGGTTCCCGAGGCGGCTTGGGTCGAGATGATCCCTGTCTATGAAGACACCCAAGAATATCCCCTTATTCTTCACTTTGGAGCGGATCTCTCGGATCAGGATCTGGTTTACCAAGTCAATGCAGATCAGAAAACTCTTGTACCGGGAGAAACCTTCGATCTCGAACTGGTGGGGAGAACAACCTCTGGATTGGTTATTACCAAGAAGTTGACCCTTTCGGGTGATGAACCGCAAATGGGACTGGAGATCCAGACTGAAGCCTCCACGGGTCTCAAGAGCTTGAAGGAAGCCATCGGTCAACAATGGGTCATCGAGTGGCCGGATGGTTTGGCTCACATTCCCTTCCGTTACCCAGGCGCGCAGGAGGAGAACCAACTCCGTGCTCTTCTGAATGATTCCATGCAATCACCCACCGTGCATGACTGGATGCGCAAACAGGCTCTGTCGGCGGGGCCGGTAAACGAGTTCCGTTACCCGCTGGAGGGACGGATTGGGTGGATTTGTAATGAATCACGTTATTTTATTGCTACCCTGATCCCCGAGGACTCCAGTCTTCAAGGGGTTTATCTCGCACGTGGAATCCTTGACCGTCCGGATATAGACACACGTCTTGGTATTGGTTTGGTCGCGCCACTGAATGAACAGCCCCAGAAGTTCACATTGTATGTGGGACCCAAGCTGACCCATACCTTGGCAAAACTGGGACATGGACTCGACCGGGTGGTGTATGACTCCTGGTTTGGCTCGATCTGCCTCTTGGTGGAATGGCTACTCGCTGTGTTCTACAAGATTATCCCCAGTTATGGCATCGCCATTATCTTACTGTGCATCTTCTCGAAGCTGGTTCTCTACCCGTTGACTTATAAGCAAGCCCAGACCCAGATGAAGATGGCCGTGCTCCAACCCAAGATTCAGGAGCTCAAGGACAAGTACAAGGACGATAACCAGAAGCTCAGCCAGGAGCAGATGAAGCTGTGGAAGAAGCATGGGGTAAATCCTGCCAGCGGTTGTCTCCCCATGCTGGCGCAGCTCCCCATTTTTATTGCGCTTTACCGGACCATTCAGTCCTCGATCGATCTGCGTGGCGCGCCATTCCTGTGGATTCCGGATATGTCTTTGCCAGACATGACCTTCTTTCTGCCCACCAGCCTCCCATTCCTGGGGAACGCGATCAATGTGTTGCCAATCATCATGACGGCGGTCTCGCTCCTGCAAATGCGCCAGCAGAAGAAGATGATGCCGGATCCGAACCAGGCTCAGATGATGATGATGATGACGGGATTCTTTTTCTTCATCTTATATCACTTCTCTAGCGGCCTAGTGCTTTACTGGCTAACCAATAGTTTGACGCAGATGATGCAGCAAAAATTGATGGAGCACCTGGGCCATGCAGCTACGCCCGCCAAGATCCAGCAAAGAGCGGCAGTTGTGGCGGCCTTGAGTGATGAGGAAGATGAGGAGATTGAAGCCACTCCGGGGAATGGAAAACCTGAGGGGAAGACAGGGTTGCAGTACCGTCCAGTCAAGCCAGGAAAGAAAAAGCCAACAAAATCCTGACTTCTGACTGGCCATGAATGAGCATAAAAGAAAAAAGGAGCAAATCCACGATGAAATCCATCGAGAAATCTGGCAAGACAGTAGATCTTGCGATTGAGGCTGCCCTAGAGGAGCTGGGGCTGGAGCGTGATGAAGTCCAGGTCGATATCATTCAGATCGAATCCAGTGGTATTCTGGGAGTCTTTGGGAAGCGTGATGCCAAGGTTCGGGTGATCCCCCTCAAGGCGCTCAAGGAGGTAGAGGCGGTTCCTGAAGCAACCCGTCCCCCTCGCCAATCTCCCCCGCGTGAACGCGAACGCACCACCGAGCGCACTGGCGATCGTTCCAGTGATCGATCCAGTGGGCGTCAGGAAAAACCCCGTGATCGTCGGCGTGAGTCTCAACCACCACGCCGTCAGCCCGAACCAGTCCGTCAATCTCCACCTCCGCCACCCCCACCCGCCCCCAAACCTATCGTGGAGGAGGAAGAATTTGATGATGAGACACCCTCCGAGGTTTCACAAAAAGCTGCTGAGGTCCTTTCCAAAATCGCCGATTCTTTTGGCCTTGAGGTTACAGTGAATTCCAATGAGGATGCGCGGGCCATTAATCTGCGCGTGGGTGGCAATGATGTCGGCCAGTTAATCGGACGCCGTGGACGGACCCTTGGGGCGGTGCAGTATGTCATCTCCCGGATCATCAATGAGGACCGTGCCAGCAAGAAGAAAATCAACATTGATGTGGACGGCTACAATGAGAACCGTGAGAAATCGGTCTCCGAAATGGCCGCCCGCGCTGTTGACCGCGTGCTTCAGAATGGCCGTCCCTATAGCTTCCGTCCCATGTCTCCCCAGGACCGCCGTTTGATCCATGTGAATTTACAGGACCACCCCACCATTGCCACTCAAAGCGTGGGTGAGGAACCCAACCGGTTCGTTGTGGTCTACCCGCGTTCAATGAATAGTCATGAACTTGACCGGTACATCGCCGATGCCGCTTCATATTCGGAGCGCCGGTCCAGGGGACCGCGTGGTGGTAACCGCGATGGCGGGCGAGAAGGTGGCCGTCCACCCCGTGGACATGGGCGTGGTCCGGTGCGTGAGGGGAACCGTGATGGGCGTGAGAGTGGTCCGCCCAGACGCAGACGGTTGGAATAGGTATACCTGGCCTCACCCCCCCACCCCAACCCTCCCCCGCCAGGGGGGAGGGGATAAACACACACTAAAGTGTTAACTCCAAACAACTCC
>CAYRBI010000244.1:0-5935 GCA_964422415.1 uncultured bacterium
GCCCTCGCTCTTCTTTGAGGGAATCAGCCTGTCGGCACCCATCACAGACCCGCAGACCGAGGCGGTAATTGGAACACGTGCCACCGCCAATGATGTTAAGGGGCTTCCCGGTCTCTTTCTTCTGCGAGGTGATCCGTCTAAAACCAGCGCTGACCTTGTCCAGGCCGCTCTCTCACTTCCGGGAGTGCTCCGGGCTGAGCCCAACTATATCGGTTCACTTGCGTATGTTCCCTCGGATCCTCTCTATGTTCAGACCGCCGACCACTTCGCGCGTATCGGGATGGAGGACGCCTGGGATGTCCAACAGGGCGGGATTCTATCGGTCACCGTCGCGGTCATCGATTCCGGGGTTGATCTCACCCATGTCGACCTGAATGCAGCCATCCACCCGGCTTCTCACAACTTCGTGGAATTCAACGACCACGTCTTCGATGACCTGGGCCATGGGACCCGTGTGGCGGGTGTCATCGGGGCTGTGGGGAACAACAGCGAGGGGATCGCGGGTGCGGCCTTCGGTGTGCAGATCCTGTCCTGCGATGTGGTGGATTCATCCGGAGTGTTGACCATTGGCCGTACCCTCCACGCCATCAATCTGGCGCTGGAAGAGGGAGCGCAGGTCATCAACATGAGCCTCTCCTTCTACGCTTACTCGGTGATGTTTGAGGAGATGTGCACGAAGGCCTCCAAGACGTCCCTGCTGATCGCCTCGGCGGGTAATGAGAACCAGGGGGAATCCCCTGTCTATCCTGCTTCCTTCTCATCTGTGGTTGGTGTGGCGGCCACCCAATTGACCAGCGATCTGCGGGCACCTTTCTCGAACTACAACGGGATCGACCGTTCCCTGGTGGACCTAGTGGCACCCGGTGAGAACATCTTCACAACCATCCCCGGCTCCCTCTACGACGGCAACTTCTCGACTGGAACCAGTTACGCCGCCGCTTTGGTCTCGGGTGTCGCGGCTCTGGTTCAATCGCACGACCTTAACCAGTCTCCTCAGGGCATCCTTGCTCAACTGAAATCGACTGCTTCACCCTTGGGTGTGTGGGCTGGATCCGGCAAGGTGAACGCCAAATCGGCTCTGGAGACTCCCCTCCTTCCCGATCTGTCCGTGGCATCCGTCCTCATCGATGACTCCACGACAATCTTTCCAGGGAATGACCAGGATGCGGCTTGGGACTGTGGTGAGAGGGTGCGTCTCACTGTAACCCTCGGAAATACGGCGGGTGATGCTTCGGGTGTAACAGCGGTTTTATCAACTACCGACGCGGCTGTCACCATTCTCGACTCGACCGCTACCTGGCCTGATATTGAATCCTCCGCTTATGAACCTCAGACAGATGTCTTTGAGGTGCGTGCCTTATCGGGAACCAATTCTCACTCGGCCACCTTCACCCTCGCGGTGACCGGCAATGCCGGGGCCTATGTGAACGACATCACCTTTACGGTGCGGATCGAGGCCGCCCAGGTCTTATTCTCCAACATCTACTTCTCGGAGCAGCATTTCACCGATGACAAGACCTGGGAGTTGCATGGGAAACAGGATTTCGTCGGGGGATTGGTGATCGACCCAGGCACTGAGATCAAGACGGCGCCGGATGCGAGTATCAACCTGCTGGCAGGCCGGTTCATTGCCCAGGGGCTCCCGGGAATGCCCATTTCATTCTCCCGGTTGACGCCATTTACCGAGGAATCTCTTCCTGAACCTTGGTTCCCAGAACCATTAGGCCCCCAGGGGGTGATCGGTCCACAAACAGAGCCGGTACCACTCCAGGACTACCAGCATGTGCTCTACGTTTCGGTCAATGCTGGGACTGACATCACGGGAGCTGGAACAGCATTGAATCCATATACGTCGCTTTATGATGCTCTGACCAAAACTCCGTATGCTTCAGAGACAAATCGGTATGCAGTGCTGGTGGCCGAAGGGACATATGCGGGACAGACGGTGGGTGTTCCATCTTGGGTGGATGTATATGGGGGTTTTGAACCTGGGACGTGGACGAGGGATATTTCGCAACATGAGACGATATTGGATGGCGAGGGTGAAAGGCGAGTGGTTTCAGTTGGTCATTCATGTCTTGACGGCTTCATCATCACGAATGGGTACATGGCCGATGGAGGCGGGTCCGGTGTCTCGTGTGGTTACACTAACCTTACGAACAACCGGATAATCGGAAATGTAGTCACGACTGAGTATCGAAATGGTGGTGGAGTCTATGCCTCCTCCTCATGGCTTAGTGGAAACTTGATCACGGGCAATTCAGCTTGGTACGGCGGTGGAGTCTATTCCGATAACTCAACTCTCACAAACAACCTAATCACCGGGAATTCGGACAGATACTACGGTGCGGGGGTTTATTCCACTAATTCGACTCTTAGAGATAACCATATTACGGGTAATTATGGCGGAGGAGTCTTTTCATTTAGTTCCAATCTCGGAAACAACCTTATCTCTTTGAATTCCTCCACCGGAATCCATGCAGAGGGTCACTCTACCCTCACTAACAATATCATTATTAAAAACACTGGTGGTGGAGTCTTCGCTCAGAACTCCAACCTCACTGGCAACCTCATCTGCGCAAACTCCACTCAGTCCTACGGGGGAGGAGTCTGTGCAAATACCAATTCCACCATCACACACAACCTAATTTACACCAACTCAGCAATTTTCGGTGGGGGAATCTATACATATGGAGAATCAACCTCCTCAAACAATGTCATCACTGGTAACCATGCTCAATCTGCCGGTGGTGGAATCTACTCCATCAACTCATCACAGATCGGCGACCTCATCATCGGTAATACCGCGAACCCAAAAGGGGGAGGAGTCTATTCCGATCAAACACCATCCCTCCTGAATTGCATAGTATGGGACAACATCTCTGAGAGTCTTCCGCAAATTAGTATTCCCGATACTTCAGAAGTCTCCCACTGCGACATCCAAGACCAAGCTGGTTTTGGAGGCGAGGACAGCAATATCGATGTGGAGCCCGACATTGTCTGTGTGGTTGCCTTTGGTCATGTGATCTCCGTCTCGTACAATCCACTAACCGCCCAGAGTACTCTCACCTCATTGGAGCCCAATCTTTCTGCAGATGCTCTTGTGGGACAAGTTCTTACCATCGGCAGAAAGGCCTATATGGCCGTATCGAACACCGTGAGTGTAATCAAGGTGTGGGGAGATGTGACTGAGGATGGGAGTATTGGAGCTCCACTCACCTGGCAGATCATCGATTACCACCTCAAATCCGATTCGCTTCTGCGTGGACAGGGGCTTGGCCCTGATGCGGATGATCGGGTTCCCACAACCGATATCGATGGTGACCCACGAAGTGGCCTCACTTGCGACATCGGCCCGGATGAGTTCAACGCCGATGACCTCCCAGAGGGTAGCCTATGGGGGGAGATCTACATCCAACCAGCGGTCACAGAGGCCGTCATGGAGTATGTCACAGTCTCGGGTGGCGCAGGGATTCGTAATGGGGCCAGTTCGGCAACCTTCGCTCACTGCAATTTTAACGACAATGCTGGCTGGGGACTCCTCTCCACAGCGGGTACAGCGGAGATCAACGACTGCCATGCCAACCGCAATCTCTCTGGGGGTATCAGTGCACAAGCCCGGAATCTCACCAACTGTGTCACAGAGAACAATGGCGGAACAGGATTGATCGGTGGTGCCCTGATGTACTGCCGTTCCGAGGGAAACTATGGGGATGGAATGAATGGCCAAACCGCATGGGGATGCGACGCAATCTTCAACCACGGAGTCGGTATCGAGGTCAGTGGTCAGATCACAGACTCAACCGCTGAAGAAAACCGTCTGAGCGGTTTGGTAGGGAGTGCTCTACGGTGTGCTTCTGTCCGAAACGATGGCTGGGGACTGGAAGGAACTGGTGATAGTCTCCTTGCTCTCGGAAACCTGACAGGTGGGGTCAAAGGAGGCGCCACTAACAGCCGGATCTTGTTCAACCATGGTGTTGGTGTTGAAGGATCCTCTCAGCTCATCAATTGCGAGATCATCGGTAACACCGGCCAAATCTCCACGGGCGCCAGCGTGATTGAGAAGTGCAAGATGGTGGGCAATGGTTCAGGAGTTTTCAGTGCGACACAGATTGGGAAGTCCTACATCGCTCAGAACGGAGACGACGGCATTACAGGAGGTGACGTCCGTTTTAGCACGGTGCTTGGTAATGACGGCGAAGGCATGGAGTCCCCCTCCCTGGTCACAAATTGCTGGGTGGTCGCAAACCGTGGAGTGGGTATCGACACCCCTCTTGGAAATATCCTCAACTCCTCAATCTACAGCAACCTAGGCTATGGAATCATCAACATTCCCACCTCGGGCAAGGTGAATAACTGCAATTTATACTGGAATGGCCATTACGAATATTATGACGACCGTAATGATGCATCGGGTGGCTTCCCAGCGAATGTCAAAGACTTGCGTTCGAACTATTGGGGGCTTGAGACAGCCCCAATCATGGCGGCTCATCCCTTCCCGGAGGACCCACCTGGGGGAAATATCCCACGCATCTATGACCGCTTCGACCACCAGTTCCCCAATGGATGGTTTGTGAATTATGGCAGCCTCTTGCCTCAATTTGGTCCCGCACCTCTGACTGAAGCAATCAGTGACTCACCCGGAGTGGACACCCCGGCATTTATACGCCTTGCCATCCCAAACACCGATAACGCTGTTAATGTCGGCTTAATTGCTGTTACTCTTTTGTTCAGTGAACCAATGGACATGTCGGTGAATCCAGTCGTGACTTTTGGTGTGACCGAACCCTACACTCAGAATGTGGTCATTCCACGAAAGTGGCTGACTGACCAGTACTGGAGTGGAGCCTTCGCCTTCGGTACTGAGACCGGCGATGGCTTGAACACCATCCGTGTCACTGGAGCGCGTGCCGCCGATGGTTTTGAGGTTCCCTACGACACCTTGCATCAATTTGTCCTCGACACACGTCCAGGGACCAGTGGTGAGATTGCGGATGCGGAGCCCGCTCAGGGGGATTCTGTTGCCATCAGCTGGACTCCCTCGAGGGATTCCTCCATCGTGGCCTTCATACTGCGGCGTGCCAGCGCTCCCGAAGGCCCTTACCAGATCGTGGCTGAAATCCCTATAGGTGTCACCGCCACAGTCGATTCAGGCCTTGAACCGCTGACAACGTACTACTACCAGGTCATGGAGCGCGACAAGGATTCCAATAGCCGTCAGTTGACCAGCGCCCTTAAAGTTACCACCGGTTCCTTCGAGGTACCCACCCCGACGCCAACAGTAACCCCAACAGAGACCATATCTCCAACAACCACGTCCACTCCCACGGATTCCCCATCGACTACACCAACTCGCACACCAACCAACCCACCGCCACCTACATTCACCCCCACTCCAACGTTCTCCTCGACCGCCACGGACACGGTCACGGATACCCCGACATTGACCACTACAGCCACATCAACGCCCTCAGAGACCCAAACGGATACGGGAACCCCGACGATCACCGAAACCGAGACGTCAACCCCTACGGCAACGCTTACTGGGACAGGCACACCCACTGGAACAGACACACCAACATCAACGGCCACTCCCACGCCCCCACTGACCTACGACCTCGACTGCAATAACACAGTCGATGCCAGGGATCTGTTGTTGTTCATCAAGAGCCTGGATCCTCCGGAGGGAGGGCCGAGGTTATTATTCGATTTCGCGAGGGAGTGGGGGTACCAAGGAAGTATTGAATAGATCATGATCACATGATCTGAAGAGGTATTGGCCACCCTCCTGATGTAAAAGTTGATAGATCACTTCCATGAACAAGTCGACCTAAAGGTTTGTTGTTTGATATGGTGTTCTTGACTGAAGGAAAGGTATAAGATGAACGTATTTGATCTTAGGAACAGGATCGTATCGCAATACTCAGATTATATC
>CAYRBI010000245.1:0-5894 GCA_964422415.1 uncultured bacterium
GGACTTTCTCACGAGTCTTCTTGCCATCTTTGTAAGTGGCTTCGATGACTGCGAAATCCTGGGTGAATTTTGTCTTCCCATTGGTGTAGTCGAAGGGAAAGCGCGGCGTGTTGTTGCCGAGTCCCCACCACAACAGCCAGAAGGCATCTGGGATGTAGTTGCGAACAGGTGTTCCTGTCAGCAGCAATTTGTGCTTGCAGCGGATCCCCCGGACAGCCAGTGAAGTCAGGCTTTCATCGGCCTTGATCTTGGTGCCTTCATCAACCACCACCACACCTTGTTTGAAGACCTTCGTAAGCCACTGATAAGCTGGCTTCACATGTTTCTTGTAGTGGGTGTAGCCGCATTTGGTACAGACCGGTGGGTCCCAGCCTTCGCGCAGTGATGCCATACACGTCGGGCAATATTCCCGCGAAGAGAGAAACACCGGATGCTCCTCGTAATCCTCGGTCTCAGGATTCCAACGGCTGACTCGCCGTCCTGAATCCCAGCGCTTTTCTGGCAGGACATCCGAGGCTCTTCCATTGCGGGACAGGGCTTCGTACCAGGTGATGTACCAGCCACCCGCTGAGGAGTTCTTGCGGAAACGGTCATACAACTTGCGGGCCTCGCCAATGCCGTCGACCAGTTGGAGACGCTGTTTGAAGAAGCGTTGGGCTTCCCGCTGCCACTGCGGCACCAGATCTTGTGGGACAATGAACAGTACCCGCCGTGCAGACTTGGCGATGGACTTGTCCATGATCCCTTTCGCGAAAGCCATGCTGCCCAGGGTTTTTCCGCAGCCTTGCTCCCAGCACAGGACTCCGCCGCCTTTGACCAGTAGACGGGCAAGGTCTTCGCGCTGGAAGTTACGGAAGGAAAAGCCGTAGCGCTTGGCGATACCATCCAGTCTCAGCCTTTCGGCTTCCACCTTCTCTGGAAACCGGCTGCCAAGGTTGCCTGGGTCAGGCATATCAAAATGCTCCACCAGGAATTTGAGGTGTTCCTCGGATTCGGTAAAACGGAGTGCTTCGTAGCCTTCATCGGGTGTGATGCGGATTTCAAGGACTTTCCGGGTTTTCTTGTACTCCTGCATCTCGACTTCCCCAGAAAGATTGACGTTGGGTTTCTTGCCATGCTCAGTCTGAACACGCGATCGGGCGAAGACGGCATAACGTTTACCTGCTGTAAGGCCCATCTCAGATTGACTCTGTGTACACAGAACTGTGTCGGCATCTGTCAGAAAACCGAGACGTTGTTGAGGCTTGATTGGATACAGAGGACAGGTGGAAAAGTCGGCTTCATTGATGATCTTTTCAATGGCGATCTTAGCTGCAGGATCAATGGTCAGATATCCTCCCTCAATTAGCCTTTCGCAGTCTTTCCAGAAGCCCCGGTTGACCGCGAAGTAGGTGGGATTAAGACCATCCAGGTTTTTCACCATCTGGAGTAAGTGACGGTCAAAGCGGTGGAGAGAGATCTCCTGGTAGGCGCGGAAATGGATATGGATACGTCTCGCCTGGAGGGTGAGATTGTAGTCGGGATGATCCTCATTCCGCTTGTGATTCTTGACCTCTTCACGTAACGCTCTCCACAATCGTTGAACTTCATTTTCCTGATACAGGTTGAGCAGGACACAGGCTGCATTTTTCTCGGAGTAGATTCTTCGTGCGAGTTCTTCATCAAGTTCCGCTGTTTTTCGCTCAATCCGGAATGGATCGCCGATGGCTTCGCGGCGTGTCTGCGCGAAGAAGATAATTGAGCAAGGGAGGTCGACATCTTTTCCGAACAGGTCGGGGACATCCACAATGGCGTAGATGTGGCTGGCTTCGGGGATCGACAGGATTTCCCGGTCGAGACGGTCTTTACCGCAGATCAGGACACCTTGCCCGTACTCGTCCAGCAGGTTGAGGCAGAATTGGTAGCACAGGATAGTCGAGTTGGTGTTCTTTCCCTCATTGAGTGATGGCTCCTGCCAGGTCAGTCCAAAGGGTGGGTTGGCGACAATGAGAGGGAAGGTCAATCCGATCCTTCTTGCCAGGGGATAGACCTCCTGAAGGTCGGCTTGAATGGCATCGTAAGGACAGTCTTTGCCAGTCCAATCCTTGTCGATCTCGATACCGTAACGGTTGCTGGCTGAATGGGGTTGGAGCAAGTTGCCAGCCCCGGCTGTTGGATCAAGCACCGGTTGACCAAGCAGAGTGACCCGGCTGATCCATTGAGGAATAGGGTCTGGAGTAAAGAATTGCTGCAATCCCTTCATGGTGGTGTACTTGCTGGGTGTGAGAATACTTCTTGAGGAAGCAAGGACTTCTTCAGTGATGGCTCCTCCGGACAGCAGACTTCCTTTCTGGTGACTCATGATTTTCTCCTACAAAAGGAATGGGGAACGCCTCCTTGATTGGAGACATTCCCCATTGGTTGTTGTCCCGCAATGCGGGATGTAATTCGGTGTTATGGCTCAGGCGAGGAAACTGAGTTCCTCGACATCGCCCAGAACAAACAGGATTGACTCCTGCGCACCCTGGTAACGGGCAAGATTTTCAGCCACTTGGGCGCGTTCGAAGTCTTCGAGGCTGTCGTCATCGAAGCGTTTGTGGCAGTCATCGATCTTCTCTTCGAGTTGCATGACAATTTGACGCAGCCCGCCGGTGGTGCGGACACTGCAGCGGATCGTACCGTTGTTGGGTTTCCCGTTCTTGGGGGTACCGTTGGAGGGTGTGGCCTGTTCTTCATCAGCGAAGGTCACGGTGCTTGCCGGTGTGAAGCCGACAATGGTTGTGGGCTTGGTCTGACGGCCGGTCACTTTGTCGATGACCATGCGGACCTGTTCTCCGGCTTCGCGTTTGGCGGGGGCATTGTTGAGGATTTCTCTCACTTGTTCCACGACATTACGTTGTTCGGAGGGGGTGCACTCAGAGAGTTCACGGCTGCGTTCGAGTGAGATGATGCCTTCATCGGTGGCCTTCTTGAGTTCGGCGGTTGAATTCAGAAACCACTCATGCAGGTCTGAAACTGCCTTCTTGCTTTTGCCAATGACTGCAGCGGCATCTTCATACGATCCACCTTTCTGGCGGATGAGTTGGACACCACGTGCAAGTTCAGTGGGGAGCAGGTCGGCACGGCGGCGGTTTTCTTCCAAGTTGCGTATCTGGGCTTCGGTGTCGGTGCCTTTGAAGAAGGAGGCCTCGACATGGGCTTCGTTGCCATCCCAGTAGAGTTTATAGCCATTGCCTTCTTCGCCGAATTTGTGTTTGAATTCATCGAGGAAATTGTTAAGGATGAAATTAAGGTGACGCACCCGGCGTTCACCGGCGGTGAGGTCGTAAAAATCCATCTTCTGACCATCCACGCGCTGACGGATGGGGCGGACTTCGACAGGTTGAATCAAGCCATTCTGGAGCAGGGACTGGACGAATTCCGGGTCGATGGCTATGGCCCGTTCGCGGGAACGGCAATTCTCGATGAACTCGCCGATACGGATCTGTTTGATGGGAATCAGTGGCATCTTTTTGTTCTCCTCTTTCGTTATCACAAACCGGTCAGGCCAGTCTGGAGATGCACCGGTAGCGTGCCCGAGGATTCGGGAAATGCTGCCATGTGCTTGGACTTACTTTGTGGGCTAAGCGGTCTTGGCGAACTGCAAGCAGAGGGACAACAAGTCGAGGGTTTGAGGGGATTCGCTGTGGGCCCAGCTGTCGAATTGATCAAGGCGGGCCTGGGCTTTTAAGCGAACTGAAACCGGGAGTCTTTCCTCATGGGTGTTGAGGAAGTGTGACAGGATCTCCATCTCCCAGTGGAGGTGTTTCGGATGAGCGGGCCGGTACTCAGTGAGGGTAAGATGTCTCTTGGCGGTCTTGCCCTTGCGCTCCAGGATGTGTTCGCCGTCCACCCACCAGGTGTGGCCATTGTAGTACAGGGCCAGGGTGAAGGGGGTCCACTGATTAACAAGGAGTGGACCGAGTAGGCTGCTGATATGCTCCCTGGTGATGTTGATGGTTTCACGGTTCTTCACGCTGAAGAAACCATCTTTTGAACGGAGCAATTCGAGCCTGTGCCCATCGGTAGTGCTGAATTGCCCAACACTCGACCATTTCATCTTGCAGGCTGGTGGTTGTAGTGGAAGACGTTGATCAGAGGTGCAGGTATGGGCTTCTTTCCTTGCCTGGTGGAGGTCTTTTTGAAGCTGCTGGATCTCCTTGAGACGGTCTTCGCATTCAGATTCACTTTCGCTGGGATCCATGACTCCAAGGTCGACAGCATCATCGATCATGCGCCAGGTAAACTCACGTTCAAGCCAGGCTGCTCGTTTGGGCCAAGGATCAGGATCATCTTCGAGCTCATCGCTGGTTTCTTCATCCTGGGCATCGGACTCCTCATCCTCATCAGGAGTCTCTTCATCGCTGTTATCGCAACCCGGCTCGTTACCAGAGATTTCCTCCTCTTCCCGAATGGTGACTGGCATGAACAGGTAGAGAGTGTCTTTGCTCCTGGTAAGGACAGGTTTCGTGCCAGCCTGGAATCTCAATTCACGGTGACCAAGCCGGATGGCTCTGAGCAGATAATCCCGGTTGAATGAAACATGGATGGGATCTCCCATCCAGAGGGTCGACTTGAGTGGAAGGGTGGCCTCAGCACCATGATGCTCTGCGTGTAGCAGGAGTTCCTCTGCGGCATCAAGGGTGACATAGCGTGTGGGTGATTCGCCACCAGGCATGAGGGGAAGGAGCTCCTCGATCCGTTTGGCATCTTCCTCATGGAGCTGAATCAGAAGGTCTGTGTCACCGTGGTGCGGGAGGATGGCTTGTGGATCTGGGAAGTTGGGTTCGGGGGTTTGGATCTGGTAGGTCCAGGGTCCATTCCTGAACAGGAGTTCATTGGCCGATTTGGCTACCGATAGTGTGGCTCCGTTGAAGAGGACCCTATCGGGTAAAGTTGGACCTACTGGAAGAAGACACTTTCCCTGCCAGGGGAAAGCAATGCCATTGCCGATGAAGATCTGTCTCCCATCGGTAGCCAACATCTGGTTCTTGTCGCCATCCAGGCAGATGCAATCGATCCGGTACCGGGCCATCTCGGTCGAAATGACTTGGGTGCAGGTGTTGAAGTAGTCACGGAATCGTTCCGTATTAAAGGGTGTAAATTCTGCTTCCTCGGAAAGTGTGATCTCCGGAAAGGAATCGATGTTTGGAAACTGGAGGGATGAGTGGAGACGTCCGGTCTGCCAGTCGGTGTCAATTAGGTTGTCCTCTTGGGATGTGAAGGTGATCCAACCTTCGCCACCCCGGTGAGCGTTGATGCTCTTGAGGCTTTCGCTGTTAAGGGTGAGAGTACCTTCACCGGCGTCATTCTCGGGTGCGTAATTCTTATAGATGAGTGTTTGCTGTTGGAGTGTGACACGGGCTTCGATGTGTCCGGGACTGCTGATGATTTGCAGGCCGTAGGGACTCTTGGCCAGGATCTTGGCCATGCCTTGGTAGATCTCCGCCAGGGTACTTCGTTGCAGGATGAGATTCATCGTGAATCTCCTTTCCATGGAGTGCGTTGGATCGCCAGGCGATCCGTTGCCTTTCAAAAACACTGCGTTTGCTCATTGAATCTACCTCTTCACATTTTGAGTTTCTTATGCTGTCTCCTTTCAAAGATTTATTCGGACACCAAGTCACGGGTGATTGAGAGAACATGTGCTGAAAAATGAAAGAACGAAAAAGAAAGGGATGGATGTCAGGGTTGTTTTTGTTTGGCAGGCCTCTTGATTGTGAAGCGTCTACCGCAGGAACGGCACCGTCGAAGAGGACGCAACCCCAGGGTTAAGGTCTTGCGATACCCTTTCGAGGCCGTTGATGACGATCCACAATATGGACATTTCGAGGGTCTTCCGCGTTTCATGGTGTGTTTACCTCCATTTGTTGAAG
>CAYRBI010000246.1:0-5745 GCA_964422415.1 uncultured bacterium
CGGAGGGACCGCCTGGGCCAGGGTGGACAAGGTCATGAGGAGAAGAACACCGGGGGTCGTATAGAGGGACATGCGGCACTCCTTCAGAAAACGTCATTCTCACGCAAGCGTGGAATTGATAAAGCGTGGGAGCTCTCGAGCCGCCCATTGGACGTCATTCCCGCGAAAGCGGGAATCCACAGTGTAATCACAACCACGCTTTTTCAGCGAATGGAAAGAAATCTCGTTGGAAAGATACCTCATCCCGGATCATTCGAGCAGGCCGAAGGAAAAAAAACTGGGTGTCACACTTATCTTAGGATTGCACACGAAGGTCGTCTTGGAAGGGGTAAAAAGGGCTTGAAGAATGTTGAATTGATCAATTCCTGCTTGCCCTGGAAGGAGGAGAGCGTTACGCTTCCGGGTACATGGAACCATACCTATGATTGAGAGGCGATTTGTTGATCTTTGGTAGTTCTCCAGATGAACAAGAGGGGGAACGACTTCGATGTGTGCTTCGATAAACTACTTTATACGGGAGAAGGGTTGCTTTATCAAAAAATGAAAAGAAAAAAAAAGGATGTAGATTCTCAAGAATCCCTTCTAATTGATGATTATATTGTTGTTCAGGAATCCGATGGAGGTGTTCGTGTTTTAATAGAAGGTAGACTTGAAGATGCAAAGACTGGTCAAGGAATCATGGGTGCTTGTTTACTATTTGTTGATAATTACCAAACGCAATATGAAAATTTAATTAATAAAGGTTATTCTGGAAGTGATGGGGCTTTTGGTGTCTGTATGGAGCGTGGTTATTGTAGTATATTTATGAGAAATAGAAAAGACTCGAATAAAACGATCACTGATATATATATATATATATATATCTGATATATGGATAGAAATACGGAAAGAAGGATATAAGTCTTTGCGTTATTGTTGTAAGGGAGGCAAGTGTGATAATATATCCCAAAAATTGCAGATAGGAATCATTCCAATGGAGGAATTATAAAATATACCTTAGAAATGATAACCTGAATCCTTATAACAATGTACCGTAATAATGAAAGATCTATCGGACCTCAGGTAAAACCTTTTCACATCTCCTGGCGCTATGAGTACGATGGCCCCAATTTGTTGCGGATCGATGAGTTATGTGATACTAACAAAAATGGATTGATTGAGAGTAATGAGGTGACCTGGCGGGTCGTCGAGGTCAACACCCACAAGCCGGGTTCGTTGGGGGCGCTGGTCGGAAAGCGGGTGTATGTGTACACAGACGCCGCTGACTCTTCCCCGGACAGTTCCAACGACTATACTTATGGTTATGATGCAGTCGGGAATGTCTCGGTGGTGTTTATGGGGAGCGGGACAGTGGGCCAGACGGTTTATTATTTCACCCAGGACGCCTTCGGGAATGAAATATCAACAGGTTTGCCCAGTGGCCCCAAAAAGGGAGTTATTGGTCTGTTCATTTTTAGGTTGATTGGAATGTCCCCACATGGATGTCCTTTGTGGACTGATGAGAAGTAGTTTTTCTTTCCTATAATATTCAGGGAGAAGAATGTATGGAATATTTTGACAAGCCAGAAATAGTAAGAATGATGGAAACAACTGAGTGGAGAGAATTCCATATCTGGGCTGACCGTTCACCATTACTTTGGGATCCCTTGACCAAATATATCGATTCCTTAAAGGAGTTGAATGAGAAAATATATATAATACACAATATCCCGAAAGAAGTTTTCCCCAAAGACGTTGGCCAGATTGTTCCATATCCATTACCTCGATGGAAGCGAATATTTTCATCAGTATCTTGGTTGGTAAAAATCGATTCCAAATTTGAGTATCTCAAAGAGATTATTTATGGATCATTTAAATACGGGTCAGATGTTTATATTATATTTGGAATAGAAATGAATACAGATCTAGCAAAAGAGAAGATCTTTACAGATGTTATTATGTCGACTGCCAATAAACTGAGATATGAAAACAATTCAATTAATAAATGGTTTAAATTCATTGAAAAAGATCACATACTAATGTCTTTATTTGCCGATGGCTCCATTCTTTATGTTCTCTCTACTAAAGGTTGTATACCCATGGTCGACAGGTTACTCTGTTACCTCGGTATCGAACAGCAAAATTTTGTTAATGCAGATTGATGAATTATGCGATACTAACAAAAATGGATTGATTGAGAGTCATGAGGTGACTCGGCGGACGGTCGAGGTCAACACCCACAAACCGGTTCTTTGGGTACCTTGACCGGTAAGCGGGTCTATCTTTACTCAACACGTGCCAGTACCACTCCGAGTAGTACCAATGACTACACATACGCTTACGATTCGGTGGGGAATGTCCAGGTGGTCTTCACAGCCAGCGGGTCTGTCGGCCAGGAGGTGTCTTTCCTCCCCTTTTTGACTTAACTTCAGGTGACCAATCGGGTATAATCGCAGAAGTAAAAGTGGATATTTGATCGCTACAATAAGGTAAGTATGTAGCATTTATTGTGTTTAAGGAAGAGAAATGGCTGCGTTTATCGCCTCTTTTTTGTTTGTGGTCCTGGCCGAGATGGGGGATAAAACTCAACTCCTGGCCATGGCATTTGCCTCAAGATATCGTGCGGACAAGGTCTTGTTGGCCGTTTTCCTGGCCACGATTGTTAATCATGGGCTCTCGGTGGTCACCGGGTTTTTTCTAACAACCGTGATCCCGATGGATATCATCTCTTTATTAGCGGCTTTTTCCTTCATTCTCTTCGGACTCTGGACCATTCGTGGCGATCAACTCGATGGGGAGGACAAGCGGGAAACCCGTTATGGCCCGGTGGTGACTGTGGGGATCGCCTTTTTCATTGCGGAAATGGGGGATAAAACTCAACTTGCCACCATCAGCTTGGCGGTAGAATATCAATGTATGCTGCATGTACTCTTGGGGACCACACTGGGGATGATTGTTGCCGATGGAATCGGGATCATTGTCGGGGTGGTGATGCGCAAACACATCCCCGAGCAGGCCATCAAATGGATCTCCGCGATTCTATTCATGCTGTTTGGTTTCTGTGGTATTTATGATGTGCTTTCCCCCCATCTGGAAGGGTTCCTTGTCTGGGGCATTCTGATGACTGCAAGCCTAAGTACGTTAGGTGCCATGCGTTATCTGGTGATGCCCAGAGAAGCTGAATCACAATAGGCTCGAGGCCTGTCCTAGTCGAAAACCCAATCGGATCTGCCTCGGGAAAACAAGAGAGAGGGAAGTAAGAACCGAATGAATGGGCCTCTCTGGGTGTAGCCATCTCATCTCCCCCTATTCAAATCGTCTAGCCAGTGGAATCATTCCCTACCTTCAGAAACAAGCGAATCACTAATGTCCGCATGATATCCCTCGTAGAGGAGGCGATTCGAATGTATTCCTGTGTGAAGGGGTGGGTGGTTTCCCTCTTAATCATCTTGCAGCTGATCGCAGGTAGTGCGAATCCAGTGTGGGGAGCGGAGGATTTCCGTTCGTCAATCAATGACCTCCTGGACCAACCGGTCCGTCCCATTTCGGAGGTCATCCCCGGCTATACCCGTCCTCCAGTCGAACCTCCCTCCCTCATTGTGGCCAACCTGAGATACAAGGGGACAGATAAGCTACGGTGGGGCAAGGCCTTCGGTGGCATCCTGCGCTGGAACACCAACTACTGCCCCCAAGGCCTTCTCCGCGTTCCCGATACCCTCCCCTCCAATCTTTACTATGACCTGGGCACACAGTCTCTCCCGCGGAAGGAAGTTCTGGAAAGTACCCGGAGCCTGCGTGTGGCCTATGAACGTCTCGGAGTTGAGAATGGGATTTGTGGCGGGATCGAGATCAACGATGCGAGTTTCAGCCTCCAATTCGACATGCTTGATCTGGCCACAATGCGGAGGAAACACTCCTTCGGATTCAAGGGGCCGCTGGATGATCTCCCCGGCGCGTTGTCGAGTACCTCGTTGGAAATCTTCAAAGCCCTGGGTGTTGAACTCTCGGATGAGTCCCAGACTTATCTGGCGAAACCTCCCGCAAAAAATTTTGCTCAGTTGCGTCAGTATGTGGCCGCGCTCACTGCCTCCTCCACACCGGATGTCCATAATACATTCGGCGCTGACATCCGTACCCTCCTCGGCGAGGGGCTCAATCTTCCCGCCAGCCTGCTCCCGTATCTGTTGTCCGAGCGCTGCGGCAATTCATTGACACTCGACCGTTACCGTGAGATCGAGAAGCAGTACACCACACTCTGGCCTCTCGACTCCGGGGTCCGGTTCTATCTTGCGCGGTACAGAGTGGTCCCCGAGGCCAGCCAGTTGTTGTACAGCCAGATCGAGGCCTATAAAAAATTAGTGGCGGAGAATCCGCATGATCCCATGATGATGATTATTCTGGGGGGAGCTCTCTTCGATGCGGAGGACTACACGGCGGCATTGCCGGTGTACCTGGAAGTGGCGGAGCGCTTTCCACACTTATACCGTGCGTGGTGGGGACTGGCAGCGTGCCTTGAAAATCTGGCTTGGCAGATACGAGGACATGACTATTGGGATCAGATCCCAATGGCCCGGCAACGGACATTTGGTGGCCTTATCCCTGTGATATACCGTGTCCTGGACCGTGGTTTGGAATTGAATCCCGAATGCGCCTACCTCTGGCAGATCCGGATGCGGATCTGTGGTGCTGATGATGGTTGTTCAAGTGAGTTTTTTACGGCCTTCGAGAAGGCGGCCGAATATGGGCCCGATTGGAAATCGGTTTATGAGGATGCTTACAACTACACCCGTATCATGTGGGGGGGCACTCCAGATGACCGGGAAAGGATAGTCACGACCGCTGCTAAACTGAATCCGAATGCCATCTGGCCCCAGGAGTTACATCTCATCAATGGGCGGATCTCGCTGAATGACCTGGAGAAGAAAGACTTCCGTAGTCAGGGGAGTTGGCTGGGGGTAGTGGCACGGTTGACCGGGTTGGCCACATTGCTTGATGGGAAAGATATCCGAACCCCCGATGGTTGGCTGGCCTATTCGAAGCGATTGGCTGGATACGCCAAACTCGTTTGTGGTGAGAAACGAACTGGCCAAATCGACTGGCTCTGCCTTGACATCTTTAACCGGAGTGGCGCGAAACAAGAGGGATGTGCCCTGATACGTACCATGCTGCGGGAGCTGGAGAATGATGAACTTCTCTCCCTGAATCTGTATCTGCTGGCCACCTATTCATTGGAGTTCGATGACCCGGCGCTGGTCAAGGAATGTCTCGCCCGTTACCGGGAGGATCCATACCTGAAGGGAACTAACCGGAAGGTGGCTTGTCTGTTGGCGGAAGCTGATATTCTGGCCGGCTCACGCGAGAAGGGTGAAGAACAATTCAAGACGCTCCTCAAAGAGCACTCTCTGGATTTCCTTACACGGAACGCCATCTTGGATTTATCCACTCGAACCAACTTCGATCCCGCTCTAGTTGAAGAGTGCCAATCTTTGATTGCATCCGCCACTACGGGACAAGTCGATATTGTCGCGGATGTCTACAGCACCCTCTCCTCCAAGGGTGAGGAACAAGCCCATGCAGATATCCTGGTGTTCTTGCGGCACATGGCTTTGGCTCATCAAACGGCGCGTGAGGGGGACACCGGTAAAGCGGTTTCACTCTACAATGATGCGATGGATCTGAAACGGAAGAATGATGCTCGTTACCTCGACCCACGTGATCCCATTGTTCATGGCCCTCTTTACCGGCAGATCCGCAAAGCGAATGGAG
>CAYRBI010000247.1:0-5672 GCA_964422415.1 uncultured bacterium
CCTCCCCCGCAAGGGGGGAGGGAGTTGTATGTTGTTCACGCTTTAGCGTGTTATTTCTCCCTCCCCCTTGCGGGGGAGGGTTGGGGGTGGGGGGGCTGGGCCGCGTATCAACTAAATCCAACATGCTTCACTAGCCGGAGCGATTGCTCCAGACCATACACAATCCTGACAAGGTGGACGCATCATGGCACTTTTTGAAAGATATGAAGAACCCAAGACCGGAACCCCCATTACCCTCGAGAAGGGGGCGCTCCAGGTTCCCAATGATCCCATCATCCCCTTTATCATCGGCGATGGCATCGGAACCGATATCACTCCCACAGGTCAACGGGTGCTCGATGCGGCGGTAAAGAAAGCCTATGGCGGTAAACGGAAGCTGGCCTGGTATGAGGTTTTTGCCGGCGAGAAGGCTTTCAACCAGTTTGGCGAATGGATACCCGCCGACACCTTCGAGGCAGTCCGGCAATACAAGGTGGCCTTGAAAGGCCCGCTGACCACTCCGGTGGGTGGCGGTATCCGTAGTCTCAATGTCACCCTCCGCCAAGTGCTCGATCTCTTCGCCTGTGTGCGTCCAGTCCGCTACTTCGAGGGAGTTCCCTCCCCTGTCAAAGAACCTCAAAAGCTGAACGTGGTGATCTACCGTGAGAACACCGAGGATGTCTATGCCGGGATCGAATCAGCCCAGGGCGAGGAGGTGACTCACAAGGTCATCGAGTTCCTGAATGCCACCTACAAGAAGAACATCCGTCCCGACAGCGGGATCGGAATCAAACCGATGTCGGTCACCGGCTCCAAGCGTCTGGTGCGGGCGGCAATCCAATACGCGATCCGTCAGAAGCGCAAGTCAGTGACGCTGGTCCATAAGGGCAACATCATGAAGTTCACCGAGGGGGCTTTCCGGGATTGGGGTTATGAGGTGGCGCTGGAGGAGTTCGCTGGCCAAGTGGTCACCGAGGCGGATCTCTACGCGAAGCAGAGCGGCCAAGCCCATGAGGGTCAAGTGGTGATCAAGGACCGCATCGCGGATGCCATGTTCCAACAAGTCCTGTTGCGTCCCGATGAGTATGATGTCCTCGCCACACCGAACCTGAATGGGGACTACATTTCGGATGCCTGCGCGGCACAGGTCGGCGGACTGGGTCTGGCGCCCGGCGCAAACATGAACCTGGAGTATGCCTTCTTCGAGGCCACCCATGGCACCGCGCCGAAGTACGCCGGGTTGGACAAAGTCAATCCCGGATCCTTGATCCTCTCCGGTGTAATGATGCTCGAGCACCTGGGCTGGAATGAAGCGGCCAAGTTGGTGATCAAGGGAATCGAACGCGCCATCTCACAGAAGCGTGTGACCTATGACCTCGAACGCCATATGGAGGGAGCCACGCTGCTCAAGTGCTCGGAGTTCGGCACGGCCATCGTGGAGAATATGTGAGGCTTTCATCGGCTTCCCGGCGTGTCCGGGTCACCCACTCTTGGGCATCTTCACCACATATAGGGTACTGAGCTGATCCCCTTACATCTTCCCATCCTATCTCTGAACTACCCAGATCTTCTTTTTTTTCTCTCTGCCCAATCAGAGAAATAATCAGATCCTCAACCTCACGGGGAGACAATAGCTGGGCCTCCCGTAGAATCTTCTCGCAGGCAGCTGATGTCATGACTTCCTCACCTCCTACCATAAAGGTTACTGCTCGGTTCACCCGGCGTCACTCCTCAATCTACTCATTGAGCGAAATCTCTCTTACGGTCCCCCCGCTGATCCCTCATCCGGCTTGTCCAGCGCCTGTTGGATTACGGTCCGGACCTCGGGACGGTCCTCATATTCCAGAGCTTTACGCCACATCTCCTTGGCTTCGGTGGTCTTGCCCAGTGAACGGTAGGCCATGGCGGCATTCTCCATGGCGCGCGCGTATTTGGGGTTGAGTTCGATCACCCGCAGGTAATACCGCAACGCCTCCTCATAGTTGCCCTTGCGGTGGAGGACAGTCCCCAGGTTGTTCAACGAGCGGAAATGGTTAGGCTCGACCACCAGAGCGGCGCGGTACTCATCGATCGCCCCATCCAGGTACTTCACCTCACCGGTCTGGTCGAAACGGCGTGTCAGCGCGAACCCATTCTCGTAATGACCATCTGCGGTCTCCGGTCCAGTCGCCGCTGGTATGACAATGGCAGCCTTGGGCGCCTCCACCTTCTTGGGACCCGCGAGAGGTCCCACCACCCCGGAAGGCTGCAGGCGTCCGGCGATCCTCTCAGCCAAGGAATTCTCCAGAGACAACCTTTCGGAGGTGGCCCCCTCCACCTGGCAATTGAAAAGCGGCTTGTTCGTGAAGGGATCAAGCCCCTCGGCGGATAACCGCAGGGTAGTTCCGGCCTGCTCATAGGATCCCAACAAGAGCACCTTGGCACGCCGGTCACGCGCCGTTTTCAACCAATCGCGCCGGGAGGAAGAACTGGAAGGAATGATCCCGGACCTGGAACGGAAAGCAGGTGGAAGGAGTTGGGAGTTGGGCTCCACAAAGACCTGGGGATCCACAGGGGGGGCCTCCAGTTTGATGACGGTCAGGTCCTGCTGGCTCTCCAACGCTCCGGCTAATCCCTCCTGTAGCGCAAGAGGATTGACCGCCAAAGTGGGCAGGAGTCCCACATCATGGAAGGGGGCCAGCGCAATCCCCTCCTTGGGGAGGGGACCCGCGGCCCAAACTGTTGTCGAAATCAGTAGAAGAAAGAGAGTTGTGTGTGATTTGAGCATCGCCTGTGACTCATTGTGCTTCACAGGCGGGTGAATTTGAACTGGAGTGTTATGCGGCCAGCTTCTTTCTCAGCGCCAAGAAACCACTGCCCATCGCCAAAGTCATAAGAGTCATCGGTTCGGGAATTGCAGGGGCCGAGCGGACGAGTGGAGTGGAAGTCGCGGTATACAGGGTCACATTCCAATCGATCTGGGCATCACGCCCCCCAAAGTATAGTTCGAGCGAAGTGGGGACGGACTCCACGAGGAGCGACTGTGACAGGCTGAAAGCGGATGCATTCACCCCGGTGCTGGATCCCTCCAAGGAGATATTTCCCAGCCAATCCCCGGCGGCATTCAAGAGTGCCAGGGTGACCCCAGCCATGGTGTGGTAGTAGGTCTGGTTTGACGCATAGAGGTATGTGCCCCCCACAGGAGAAACCAGCAGATCAAAGACCACCAGGCAGGAGCCCGCCAACCCGGAGGGCACATCCACCGATACACAATCCGAGGGCACCACTTCGGAGGTGTCATCCACCGCAGTCACATAACTTCCCTCAAGGATGACAGGTGTAGCACTCACCAGAGCGGGCAGCAGAAACAAACAGACCAGGGCGAATCGATGCATGTTGGAGCCTCCTCACAGGTTTCAATGCAGGAGAATATAGCAGGTATCGGGCCATAAAATATAGAGCAGAATCTGTGACACAGATGACCCAGAGAAATGCCAATAATATGCGATTCACTGCCAATCTCCCCTCCCTGATTGAGCCAGATTCTCCCATTCAGGTGAGTAATGGCCTTCTCTCTGGGGCATACATTACTCAGATGTGAATACTCATCATCCATGCCTGAAACATCTTGGGGCACTCTCATACATGGGCCTCCCCCTTGAGGGAAGTGAAGATGGCCTTGACTTCAACTCAGGAACTTTCATAATATTTATATTGACATTCACTTTATTCGCAGTATTATTAATGTAGAGGTTGATAAAATCAAATGAAACACAAGCACTGGGTTGATGAATTGGGTGAGGAGGACTTGGCGTTCATCAAGCGCTTTGTCCTCGCCTCGGGGTCGCTCAAGGAGGTGGCGGCGGAGTATGAGATCTCCTACCCCACCATCCGTCTGCGCCTCGACCGTCTCATAGAGAAGATCAAGATTTTGGACAGCATGGAAATCCAGAGCAATTTCGAACGTCAACTGCGCGCTCGCTTCGCTGAGGGGAAGATGGATGGCGAATCTTTCCGGGTGTTGCTGGAAGCTTACAAGAAAGAAATGGAGGAAAGCCATGAGAAACCTATTCTGGATCGTTAGTCTCTTGTTGGTGGTACCGTGTTGGGCTGAAGAGAGGGTATTGGAGGAAATCTCCTGGGAAAAGCTCCAAAGAGAGGCTGGTCTTCTTTCAGGGGAACTGGTCACCGAAGCAAGTTCTGGACTCGTCTGCTTGAAAGTTGTCCATTCATCCTCTGGACCGGTGACCTTGCCACTTGCTGTACTAGATGCCCCCAAAATCACACGGAGCGAATATGCCTTAGTGGGTCAAGTACGATATGAAGATGTGGTGGGAGAGGGGTATCTCGAGACCTGGAACTATTTCGGAGAAACTGAAAAGTATTTCTCGCGGACACTCACCCCAACAGGCCCCATGGGTGTTATGAAGGGAACCTCTAGCTGGAGGCCATTCCATCTTCCCTTCTCGACACTTGGCAGTAAAAAAAGACCTTCCAAGATCGAAGTCAATTTGGTGCTTCCAGGTCAGGGAACTGTATATCTGAGTGAGATCCGGCTTATTCAGTCATCGTCATGGTGGAGCGGCCAGAATGCAGGTTGGCTGGGTGGGATTCTGGGCTGCCTGGGGGGACTCTTTGGCATCCTTGGGGGCATTTCGGGTTCTCTGGTGGCCAAGGGCAGGGGGCGCGGACTGGCATTCGGCACACTCTATACCATGGCAGCGCTGGGCATGTTGCTACTAATGCTGGGTCTGTGCGCTTTGAGTCTGTCACAACCCTACCATGTCTACTACCCGCTACTGCTTGGGGGGGTTCTCTTTACAGCTCTTGGACTAGGACTCATCCCCCAACTGAAGCGGACTTTCGAACAGGCCGAGCTGCGTAAGATGAAGGCGATGGACTTGGGAGGAAATGCCAAGTAGTCAGAATCACCGCAAGGAATTCTCCTGGCTGGATTCTCCATAACAACCCATCGAAAAAGGTGAGGTTGTGATGGCACCGTAGTAAACAAGATATTAATTCACCTTGCGTAAGCCTCTCTTCCCTTTCATGATAAATTTCAAATACCCTGTCCGGAGGTGAGGTGTCCTTTATGTTTTCCTTAATCCTCAAAACGCAAGAACAGGCAAGGTCTTTTTACCTTTGGCTCCCGTTGTTCGTCAGTTTGCTGATTCCATTCGTTATGGATCCAGGCTACTGCGCTGATCCAGTTAAGGTTACCGCCGAGGAGCTCCAAAAAACTTCCATCATGCCGGACCGGGTCATCCTCAACCCAGTGGGCGATCCCGCACGCATGATGGGGGTCAACTGGCGGACGAATACCTCGATTACACGGGGATTGGCCGAGATCGCGCTGAGCGAGGCCGGGCCAGGTTTTGTGAAAAAGGCCACCCAGATCGCTTCGGTGACCACCACCCTGACCTCCGATCTGGGCGATGCAGTCTACCACAGTGTGACCTTCAAGGACCTCGCACCCGAGACTCCCTACTGTTATCGCGTGGGAGACGGGGTTAACTGGACTGAATGGTTCCAATTCCGTACTGCCTCACTTGAGGCCAAACCATTCTCATTCATTTATATGGGAGATTCACAGTGTGAGTTGAGAAGCCTGTGGTCGCGTGTCATCCGCAACGCCATCACCGAATCCCCCAAGGTCCGTTTCCTTCTCCACTCAGGCGACCTGGTGAATGTCACCAACCATGACGCCGAATGGG
>CAYRBI010000248.1:0-5619 GCA_964422415.1 uncultured bacterium
TATCCCTTTTCGATTCCACCTGCATCATTGCCGGAGTTATCGTCGGCGCGGGGATATTTGAAACCGTGCCGACGGTTGCGGGCAATGTACATACTCCCAATGGTATCTTACTCGTTTGGTTGGCAGGTGGGCTATTGGCGCTAGCCGGAGCACTGTGTTACTCCGAGCTCGCTACAACCTACCCTCACCAAGGGGGTGATTACATCTACCTGAACCGTGCCTATGGAGGTTGGGCGGGTTATCTTTTTGGTTGGTCACAGCTGGTAATCATCCGCCCGGGAGATATTGCGCTCATGGCCTTTATCTTTGCCCGTTATGCACGAGCACTTTATTCACCTTTCGCGGGGTCTGATCTGCTCTATGCGGGATTAGCGGTGGTTGTTCTCACAATCATCAACATTGGTGGTGTGAGAGAAGGTAAATGGACCCAGAACCTATTCACCGTGGCCAAAGCAGTGGGCTTGATAGCCATTATTACCGCGGGCTTTATGGCCCCTGAGACAGCTCACACACCACGCGAACTAGAACCTCAGACCCTTGATGGCCTCAAACTTGCGCTCATTCTGATCATGTTTACTTTCGGGGGCTGGAATGAAATCGTCTATGTCTCCGCTGAGGTTAAAAGCCCCGAGCGTAATATCATCCGTTCCCTCCTTCTGGGAACTATCGCAGTCACAATGTTCTATCTCCTTATCAATGCTGCATATCTCAACGCTTTGGGGGTACAAGGGGTCGCGGAATCAAGAGCGGTAGCGGTTGATACCCTCACGTGTGTTTTCCCCGAGATGGCCACAAGAGCCGTGAATGTTCTTGTTTGTATTTCCGCGCTAGGGGCTGTCAACGGCCTGGTACTCACTGGTGCACGGATTTCCTACGCCATGGGAAAGGATCACACCCTCTTCAGCCGTTTGGGTCATTGGAACAACCGCCTCGGAACGCCTGTGTGGGCACTTGTCTTTCAAGGAGCACTCAGCCTCGGAATCATCATACTTGCACGCTCATTCATCGATACGATCCTCTATACAGCGCCCATTGTGTGGATGTTTTTCCTGGCAAGTGGTGTCTCCTTATTTGTGCTCCGGCGAAAAGATTGCGATGTCCCCCGGCCTTACAAGGTCATTGGGTACCCAATCATACCGGTTATTTTCTGTCTGTGCTCCGCCTTCATGTTGTATAGTTCCGTGTCCTATGCCCTGAGTCAGAAACCGATTGGCTTGGGAATTTCTATTGCGGTTCTGTTGGCTGGCGCAATTACTTTCATCACCTTCGAACGGAGACATCCTGTAAGTAGAAATCCTCACCAGACCGAAAAAGATACTCCCGGAAAATAAATTCCCTCCGATGGTATTACCCGTGTACAATAAATGAACATTGCAAATGTAATTAACTGTGGTAATCTAGTACGTGAATACGAAGCATTGAACGGCATAACAGGAGGTTTCTCCAATGACCAAAAACTGTTTCGTTCTGCCTTTGTTTAGTCTCCTTTTCTTGCTGCTTTCTCCAGCCATAGGTGAAGAAGAGAAGGTCATGACCCCGGAATCCCTCCAACAATCCGCTTGGTGGAGTGAGGTTCAAGAAGACATTCGCCAAATGGAGTATGCGGTGACCTGGCAGGAGGAGTCCGTTATTCCGAATGGCAAGCCCGGTTACCATATGGCGAACCGTAATCAAAATCTGAGGGCATACTTCTATCCAGATGGATTGAGAATTATGCAGCGTGTGGAAGCCGAACCTTCTTGGATCTTTGAATACCGGTTGACCGGTTTTTGCCGGAAAGGCAGTGCCGCTAAACTTTCAGAACATACGATCCTGCCTCAAAAGAATTGTCTGGAATACTCGAGAGGAGATCTGACCGAGAGCTACGAGAATCGGAGCGAGGGGATCAAACAGACTCTGACAATCCAACATTCACCCTTCGGTACAGAGCCTCTTGTGTTGGAAACGGAAATCTCATCTGAAATAGAAGCAACGGTGCCGGAAAACAGTTCAGTTGCCGATTTCAGAAGCAACGGTCATGTGGTTCTGCGTTATGGTTCGCTGGAAGCACGGGATGTGGAAGGCCGGTTGCTCCCAACAAGGCTGAGTCTTGCTGACAAGCGCTTGCGTATAGAGATCGAGGATACTGACGCAGCCTATCCGGTTACTGTCCAAAGCTTCTTTAAAGGTGCGGAAAAAAACATCTCATACTTCACCGATACTCTTTTGGGAGCCAACGTTGCGGATGCATCATACGGCTACTCTGTAAATACCGCGGGAGATATCAATGGTGATGGATTCTCCGATGTCATCATTGGTGCGCCCGATTTTGATGGTGGCCAGTCCGGCGAGGGAAGGGGATTTGTGTACTATGGTTCACAGACTGGTGTGACAACTTCGGATTTGTGGTATGCCGAGATCAACATGGTGAATGCGAATTTCGGGATTTCGGTAGCCACTGCGGGAGATGTGAACGGAGATGGTTTTTCGGATGTCCTTATCGGAGCGATTGGCATTGGCTTTGGAGGTGGAGCAGTCTACCTCTGGGAAGGCTCGGAATCGGGATTGGGAGTCAATGGAACCCTACTGAACGTTGACTGGCAAGCAAACAATGGTCAAGCCGCATCATTTTTCGGAAGCTCTGTGGGAACCGCCGGCGATGTCAACGGAGATGGCTTTTCGGATATCGTGATCGGCGCCAAAGAATACCGAAGCGGTGAGCGGGCCGAGGGCTCTGTGTTTGTATGGTATGGCTCATCTAAAGGGATTCCTGGAAGTCCAAGTACCCCTGCCAATGCCGATTGGCGGTATGACGGCAATCGTGTAAATGCGTATCTGGGTTCCTCAGCGGGAACAGCGGGAGATGTGAATGGAGACGGTTATTCCGACATGATCGCTGGTGCTCCCGGCTACAATAATAACAGAGGAAGGGCCTATGTTTTCTATGGTTCTGGAGATGGCCTCGACGCATCCACCCCCGACTTGATTGATAGTATAGAAATTGATACCCAGCTTGGCTATTCGGTTGGAACAGCGGGAGATGTAAATGGGGATGGATTCTCCGATGTGATCGTTGGTGTCCCTTTTACCGATACAGAGAATCCAACGACACACGCGACCGTGGTTGAAGGTGGACAAGCTCGTGTTTTCCACGGATCGGCAACCGGAATCTCTTCCAGCCCAGATCAGCATCTCGATGGTATTGATGAAAATGGCCAGCTTGGGTATTCAGTCGGGACGGCCGGAGATGTGAACGGGGATGGATATGCCGATGTCATCGCGGGAGCTCCGGGAGTCTTCCGTGTCGGACCCAATGCGGGACACGCCGGAGTCTGGCTGGGGTCAGTGAATGGAATTTTGGTTGACAACGACTGGTCAAGTAGTTCCTTTCAAACCGATGCCAGATATGGGAGTTCCGTGGCGACTGCGGGTGATGTGAACGGCGATGGCTATTCAGATATCATTGTGGGAGCTCCCGGTTTTAACAATGATGAAATTCAGGGAGGAAGAGTAGCCATTTATCATGGTTCAGCATCAAGAGTGGGCGAGAACTGTGAATGGTCAAATGGAACCGGGCAGCAGGGATCGTGGTACGGAAGCTCGGTCGGTACCGCGGGTGATGTCAACGGCGATGGCTACGCCGATGTCATTGTTGGAGCCCATGGTTACGACGGTGGACAGAGTAATGAAGGCCGCGTCTTTGTTTACCAGGGAGGGGTTTCTGGTTTAGGGATCATTCCAGTCTGGCATGCTGAAGCGGACCAGGCTAACGCTCAATTCGGTATTTCCGCTCATACCGCGGGTGATGTGAATGGCGATGGATATACGGATGTGGTTGTGGGTGCCTATTGGTATGACGTCGATTCAACCACTAACGCGGGATCGGCATTCATCTGGTACGGTTCGGCCGATGGCTTAGGGGCAAATGGCACTCCCGTCAATGCAGACGTAGTCATCCAAACCACGCAACAAGGCGCCTGGTTGGGATGGTCGGTTGGGAGTGCAGGCGATGTGAATGGAGATGGCTATGATGATGTATTAGCAGGAGCTCCTCGATACGACCAGGAGGGGAACGACGATGGTGTTGTATTCCTTCGCTTAGGTGCTCCGGCTGACGAGACCATAACTCCAGCCATCATTGGTTTGGGTCAGGCGAACGCATATTTCGGGACTTCGGCCGGTACAGCAGGTGATGTGAATGGAGATAATTATGCTGACATCATTATAGGGGCACCAGGCTACGATAATGGAGAAACAAATGAGGGGGGGGCGTTTGTTTATTATGGATCGGCAACCGGACCCAAAACAGTTCCCGACTGGACAGCCGAAAGCAATCAGGCCAACGCACAGCTTGGGAATTCCGTGGGAACGGCAGGCGATGTAAATGGAGATGGTTATGCCGATATCATCATTGGAGCATACCTCTATGATTTTTTGGGAGGTACCTTTGGGGGTGTAGATGTTGGTAGTGCATATATCTGGTATGGAGGACCACCTCCGCTAGGTCTGGGCCCTAACGGGACTCCCGATAATGATGATGTGTGGGCTGGCACACTGAATCCAAATTCATGGTGTGGCTGGTCAGTGGGAACGGCTGGCGATGTCAATGGCGACGGTTATGCGGATGTAATTGTTGGCGCGCCGAACGAGGGAATCTCTGATGATAAAGAAGGCTGTGCTTATGTTTACATGGGGAGTTCAGAGGGATTGGCTTCAGGTGAGTGGGCCAAGAGTGGTGATCAGGCTAGCGCATACTTTGGTTCTTCCGTCGGGACGGCGGGCGATGTCAATGGCGATGGGTGTGCCGATATCATCATTGGCGCTTACCAGTACGATGTCGGTTCTTCCACCAATGAGGGTCGCGCATTCCTCTATTATGGAAACAACGGTAGAGCACCTTCACTTCATCCGCGGCAACGATTGAGCGATGACACCGGTCCGGTTGCTGATCATGGTTGGATTGACACTACGAGTATCCTCCTGGCCTTGAGAGGCCGGACAACGTTCGGTCGTGGACTTGTCAGGCTGGAAGCGGAGGTGAAACCGTTTGGCACACCATTCAATGCCGCCGGGATACAGCGGACCACAGAGTGGATGGATACTGGGACGGTGGGTGTCGAACTCAGCCAACTCATCCAGGGTCTGGCACAGAACACCTATTTCCATTGGCGAATTCGGCTGATTTATCATTCCGCCATGGTTCCATTTCAACCACACAGCCAGTGGCTCACTATGCCCTGGAATGGATGGCAAGAGGCGGATTTCCGCACGGGCACAGATACCGAGCCGCTGTACAACCGTGTGGTGCACTTTTTCGGGAATGGATTGGGATATTTCGATACATCTGGAGAAAATCTGGCTCCAGAAGACATCATCGGAAGTCTCGAAGTGTTCCGCGGACTGGAGGATGACCTCCTGACGAGATCTGAATATCTGGACGTGATCCGCTAATGAGATGGAATAGTATGCCCATCCTGGGATTCGCTCAGGTAGACTGGGAAAACAAACCAAGACGCAATTATGCATTACAACCAATGGAACTCCTCTCATTGTAACTGGTACAAAGGACGGGAGTAGGCTGGCAATCATGGCAGAGGTGAATCGAGTTATTGAAGAAGATGTAAACAATGATGTAAAAGT
>CAYRBI010000249.1:0-5583 GCA_964422415.1 uncultured bacterium
GTCCATTGCGACGCCAGTGAGAGTTGCATTCAAGAACAGAGTTAAATTGGATTCCGCACGGCATTTCTCATACAGGATCAAGTCCAACAGGCTAGCGGAAAACTGAGGATTTCTCACCGCGCATTCGAGACGGATTTCCTCGATAAGGCCTCCCTCGCGTACCTCGGTCTCAAGTTCCTTTCCACGGAAGCCATGGGCATCGGCTCCGAGGATGTGCATACGGATCTCGGAGGAGGCATTCCCCCCCAGCACGGGACGGTCATGGCAGAGGAGTACTTTCGCGCCATTCCGGGCGGCGGCAATCGCGGCGCAAACTCCCGCCATTCCCCCGCCTGCAACTAAAACCGTCGTTTTAAGTTGGCTCGTTTTGCGAAGTGTCACTGTCGCCTGTCACCTCATCATATCAGGTTTCCCTCATTGCTGTTTGAGGGCTGTTTGCTCCTCGATCCGGTAAAGGTGTGTCTTGGTGCGAAGATAGAGAGATTTTCCATCCACCACCGGTGAGGCCATCATACCATCATCGAGTTGATTGGTTTGAAGGACTTGGTAAATGCGTCCAGGTTTAAGAATCGTAGCCTTTCCATCCTCATCGAAGAAATAGAGCCGGCCATCCGCATGGATTGGTGATGCTGTCACATTTCCCGGTAGACGTTCCTTCCAGATAAACCCGCCTGTCTTGGGTTCCAGGCAACAGATGATGCCACCCTCGTTGGCCATATACAGGAGGTCATCCACAAAAATGGGTGAGGAACGCTTGGACATACCCTGATTTTGTGTCCACATCAGGTGCGAACTGGTCACATCTCCCTTCATATCACCCAAGCGGACTCCGATGTAGCCACCCGGCCCTTGACCAATCGAAAAAAATCCCATCCCATTGCCAACCACCGGGCGGCATGCGGCTGAATATCCACTATCACGTACCCGCCAGATTTCGCTTCCATTCCGTGGATCGTACGCATAAACGGTCATCGAGCCGGGAGCAATCAATTGCTCTCTTCCATCAATGGTGGTGACTATGGGTGTGCAGAAGGCCTTACGGAAATCTCCATCCCGCTTGGCCTTGCCATTCGCATCCAAATCCGTCCATTCGGTTGCGCGATCGGTCCTCCAGATTTCACGGCCTGTGGCTTTATCCAGAGCGACTACATATTGAAGATCAATTCCATCAAAGGTCAAGATCAATTTGTCTTTATAAATAAATGGTGAGGAACCTGGACCTCTGAAGTGACGGCATGGATAATCGTGACGTTCCCAAATAGTCTCTCCGGATTGAGAATCGAGACATGCGGTACCGTAACTTCCAAAATGGACATATACACGCCCTTCCTCAATGACCGGAGATGGAGAAGCATACCCATTCACATCATTCCCTAGTGGCTCCGGAGCCTCATTGGTGTACAGCTTGCGGTTAATGAGTATCTGGCCCGTGTTGCGGTCGAGACACAAGGCGAACATCTCCAGACCATCCTCGGATGCAGTTGTCAACCAGATTCGGTCACCCCAAATGACTGGGGTCGACCATCCTTTAAGTGGGACCGGGGTTTTCCACACAACGTTATTGGACTCGCTCCAGACCAAGGGTAGTCCCAGTAGAGCGCCATCCGTGCTGGCGGGAACAATACCATTATAAAGTGGACCCCGGAAATCAGGCCAGTGACAAAAACCAATGGTGGAAGAAAAAGCCATTACTCCCCCCAAGAATAGTGCCCCAATGATTCTGAACGGACAATGATTCATCTTCTATATGTAACCTTTCACGCGATGTCGGGAAGAGACTCTTGATCAAGATGACCATCATAACACCAAGATATACAGGACTAAAAGTCTGTTAGAAGTCCGTTGAAAAACTCATAGTTCTGTTGGCACCGTGGATTCCCGCCTTCGCGGGAATGACGATTTCCAAGGGATTTCGCTTATTCTGTCATTCCCGCGAAGGCGGCTCCATGGTCATGTTCTTTTTCAACAGGCTGCTACCAAGATTCTTCTTGTCTCATTCACCCATCTCTACCGGGTGTGGCAATGCCATGGCCGTGATCACCTCCTCTTCGGAGGTATCCCCATGGACTGATTCGCGGATGATCCGCTCGGTGGTTTCGCGCAGATAGGTCTGAAGTGTCTTGTTGAGTTCCTGAAACTCAGGCCAGAGGGTTTGATCGACAAAGGAAGCCGGGACGCGGAGCATTAAGGTGGTGTGGCGCTGTCCGGAATATCGGTATGGCCTCAACCCATATCGCCGGCACAGGGCCAGGAAGAGCATCCGCGACCAGGCATCCCGCAGGGCGAAACGGTATTCGCGTTCCGGCTCCCTCCTCTTGAACTCCGCGAGCCGGGCCTTGATCCGTGAGATCGCATTCTCCGCCGCTACTTTCTCTCCCTCGGTACCGGGGCGTGCGAAGAGGGCCTCCAGTTTTCGTAGTTTCTCCTCAAGGTTCCATTCATTCATATCAACTCTCCATACCCAATCAAAGGATAAAAAAATTACTTGCATTACGCGGTGGACCGGTAGAGAATATAAACACCTCCCATGATACAAAAAAGCAGGATTGAATACATCAACATTGATGACAAGGCTGACCTAACCGTATTCGGATCTGTCATTGAATAACAACTAGTTGAAAAAGACGGGGACGGTGGAGCCGCCATCGCGGGAGTGACAGAATAAGCTGAATCTCTTTGAATTTGTCATTTGCTCGAAGGTGGGAATCCACGGTCCCAACGGGACGACGAGTTTTTCAATAGACTGATAAAGAGTGATTAACAGGAATTCGTCTGAAATCCAATCCAGTCGGCTGAAGGGGGTGGCATGACGATGCGGATTCATGTGGACATCGAGGGAACCCTCGCGGGGCTTGAAGCGTTGATCGAGAACGCAGGCCGGGAAGCCGGAGCCGGGCACGGCTTGATGATTCTAGCGTGTGAGGGAAATGGATATCCCCTTGACGCTGTGAATTCTATTTTACAGCTGGCAAAGATCCCGGTTTTTGGTGGCGTATTTCCAGCCGTGATCCATGGAAGGCGATTGTTACAACGGGGGACCATCGGTATTACTCTACCCGTGGCCTCGAGGGGGGCTCCTTAGTGCATCTGCTACATGCTAACGAATAATCTCTGATCGAAGCCGCTGGCCTGGCTCTGGAGAGAGCCCATACAGCGCTTCTCTCATGGCGTAAGGAGAATCTGTATCTCGTCATCGACTGCATTTCCCGGTTATTGTACCTTGGTGCTCTTCAAGTCCGGCGGACCTTTCAACGAGGCGGTGATCAAATCCATGGCCCGTTTGAACGACAAGTTCGCTGATGCTTGTCTGGCCTGCTGCCAGCATGAGGAAACCGTCCGGATTAATGAGCAGCTCAAACATGAGATCGAGGAACGCCGTCGCGCGGAGGCAGCTCTCCGGCAAGTCTTGGATGAACTGGAGTCACGTGTTGTGGTCCGTACACGCGAACTGGTTCAGGCCAATCACAACCTTGAGCGGGCTCTTGCGAATGTTAAAATCCTCAACGGATTATTACCCATTTGTACGGTCTGCAAGAAGATTCGTGATGACCAGGGGTATTGGAATCAGATCGAAGCATATATTTCCGGCCATACCGAAGCCATGTTCAGTCATGGCCTGTGCCCCCAATGTGCCCGGAGATTGTTTGGGGATTCGATTGACATGGAATCCTGAAATGTTATTCGAGTAGGGGTATCGTCCCACCCTTCCATTGTTTATAGTTCCATTTTCAATATTGGCCCTGCACGGCCCCACATAGGACTTTGGCAATGAACCTGAGTGTGATCGATGCCATTATCGTGGCCGTCTATCTGGTCATGATGCTCGTGGTGGGCGTTTATCTGGAACGCCGCGCGGGCAAGAACATGGAGAGCTATTTCCTGGGCGGACGGTCCATTCCCTGGTGGTTGCTGGGGATGAGTGGGAGTGGCAGCTACTTCGACATCACCGGCACAATGTGGATGGTCTCGGTGTTCTATCTCTTGGGAATGCGCGGGATGTGGGAGCACTGCTTCTGGTGTTTTCCCATTGCCGGCGTCATGATGGCCTTCAAGGCCAAATGGGCTTACCGGAGTGGAGTGTTGACTGGCCTGGAATGGCTGATATTCCGGTATGGACCGGGTAAGGCTGGACAGTCCGCGCGTGTGATCACCCTGATTGTGGCCATCCTCAGCATCATCTTCATGATCGGTTATGCCGGCGTGGGTGTCGCCAAGTTTGTCGAGGAATTCATACCCATCAATAAATCTATATCAATCCCCCTCCTGTTTGGAATTACTGGCATTTACACGGCTTTGGGTGGGTTCTACAGCGTTGTCATCTCGGATTTATACCAGACTACATTGCTTACCTTCGCGGCCATCTATATTTCAGTCGCGGCATTCCTGCAGATGGATCCCGCCGCATTCCGTGAGGCAGTCGGCAATGACTGGTTCAGTCTGACCCCGGTGATGAATCTGCCCAATCCTCCCAAGGAGTATCCGGACCCATTTGGGCTTTTGGCGGTGATGTGGGTGAGCAAGGGGGTGTTGGGGTTGATCTCGGCGGGTGGCGGCGGTACGGATTTTCAACGTTTCCGTGCCGCGCGGAATGAGGGCGAGGCCTCGAAGATCGGCATGGCCTGGGGTTTCTTCTTGAGTGTCCGTTGGAGCCTGGTGATGGCGTTCACCGTGTTTGGGCTCGCTATCCTGCCAAAGGAATTCGGCGCCATTGACAGTGAAAGGGTCTTGCCAGTGGTGTTGAACCGTGTCATCCCAGTCGGTGTGAAAGGGGTCATTCTGGCTGGCCTACTTTCCGCCTTCATGAATTCGGTGGACTCAATGCTCAATGTGGCCGCGTCTTTTCTGGTCAATGATTTTGTCAGTCCCCTCTGGAAAAAAGCGACTCCCAAGGGGCTGGTATGGGCTGGGTATATCTCCACCATTTCGGTCATGGTGCTGGGAATTGGGGTGAGTTTTCAAACCGAGCGGATCGCCGCCATTTGGAATCCGATCAACTTCGCGCTCGGGGCGGCCTTGCTCGCGCCCAGCCTTCTCGCGGCCTATTGGTGGCGGATTGGCGGTTGGGCGGTATGCGCCTCAGCGGCCTGTACCTTGCCAGCCGCGTTCTATGTCAAGGTCTTCACCGATTGGCGTGAACTGCAGTATTTCCCTGTATTAGCTGGAATCAGTATCCTCTCCTGCGTGATCGCATCCTATGTTTTCCCTCCCGCGCCCCCCGAGAACTTGATGGACTACTACCGGAAGGTCCGCCCTTTTGGTTCGTGGACACCGGTCAAGAGGATGCTCGAGCAGAGAGGCGAAAACTCCGCCCGTTTCGAACGGGACCGCTGGGATATACCGGTGGCTGTGATCGCCACTGTTTTCTTCACCCTTCTGTATGTGCTGATGATGGACCTGGTGCTACACAACTGGTCCCGGGCGGTTTGGCTTGCAGGGGGAGTGCTTCTGGGGGGTGTGCTTCTTTACTTTCTGTGGGGACGGTGGCTGTACATGGAGGACGATGGGGAAGGTCATTGAACGATACCCAGGATCACGAACCCGTGGCGCTGGGGAATCTTCGATTCCTGACTTGAAACCCATCCT
>CAYRBI010000250.1:0-5561 GCA_964422415.1 uncultured bacterium
GTATATCTCCTGGCCCAGTTTTATTTATGAAAGAGGGTTGTGTGGAGGACGAGAGAAGGGTAATCCTTACGTATGCTTAACCTTCTTCCTCCACCATCCGGATCTCCTCGTCGCTGAGATCATAAAGAAGATAAACGAGTAGATCGATCTCCCGGTCTGTGGCCGTGATCTGACGCTTAAGGGCGTTTTGCTCGTGGGTGGTCTGGGCGGTATCAAGGTGTTGATAGAGAGAGAGCATCCGGGAAACAAGGGAGACCATTTTGTCGTGGTGGGCCTTCTCGGCCTTGTTGGAGAAGTCGATGGGATGGATGGGGAGTTGTCGCAACTGAGAAACTTTTATCTGAGGAAATGCTTGATTGGTTTCGTCGAAACGAAGGCGGATGAAGAACGCCATAAACCGACTTGTAAGTAAACCGAGTAGATACGCCACAGAGTATGATTTTTGGGTACATTTACTGATGTAGACTTGTTGATCAGCCACTGATGGTCCCCTCTCAAGAGTGGCTATAACATGATTCCCCAAGATTTTCCTGGAATAGATCCGTTCGCCTTCAAAGAACTCTGGGTCACGAGGCTCAGCCAGCCATGGGCCGTAATTTACATACTCGGTTGGAGTTAATGAGCCATATCTTTTAAGATCTTTTCCATATATGAATGGACGGTAGTTGCGACGTGGTTTGGTGCTATGATAGGGGCGTTCTATTACATCCTTTTCTGTCTGTGAACCAGAATAGAAAGCGCTTATTCCATACCCACCGGTTCGATAGGGATGAACACCACGAGTTACATGAGTGATCTCTCCCCAAGGCACACAGATACTCTCAAGTCTGGATAGCAGATCTTGCCCGCCGGAAACGATATTTGTGGAGATTGGCCGGGATCCGTCTCTATGTATTGAAGCGTCGATATTGCCGAGAAGGCTCACTTTTCCTGACTGGTCCAATCGTCGGAGTTCTATTTGACGGGTTATGGTGTTTGATTTTTTCAGGGTAAAGACGATGGTATCAACGGTAATTCCAGGGAAAACCTGGCGTGGTGGAAGCACGATAATGAAATCGGAGGAATGTGTCAGATAGAAGGAGCGAGTGATTGAGCTATATGTATTTGTCAGCCAAACATTGGGAACTATCTGGCCGAGAACTCCCCCCCTTTTAAGAAGAGAAAATGCTTTTTCCATGAAAAGAGAAAACATGTCGAGCTGGTATGGTGAGGTGTTATACCGTTTTCCAAAATAGTCCTTCAATTCATCGGAAATATTAAGTGTGCGCCAATCCCGCCCAAATACATAAGGTGGATTCCCCACCACCGCGTCAAATCCTCCGGATTTCATGATGGCCGCGAATTCGTCATTCCAGTCGAAGGCGTTGATCCGTAAAAGCTCCTCCTGATCAAACATGTTTTTCTGTTGGCGGTCTGCGTAATAATCTGGCCCGACCAGTGAATTACCACACTTGATGTTACTTTCCAGATCGGGGAGCGCGCGTTCGTGAAGGAGCCGCTGTTGGGTTTCGATGGTCTCAGCGCTCTCGCCCTCCAACACCTTGAGCAGTAATGAGAGCTTAGTGACCTCCACCGCTTGTGGGTCGATATCGACTCCATGGATGTGAGCCAACAAGATTCTTTTCCGCTCCGTAGTGGTCAGACACCAGCCGGGTGGGGTTCCATTCCGCCGGGCGAGGGAGTTTCCTATGGGGTGAATCTTGGGTTCCTTACCCTTGGCCCATTTCTCAGGGCCATCGTTGACATACCAGCGCAAATACCAGTCCAAGATAAACTGATATGCCTCCAATAAAAAAGAACCGGATCCACAAGCGGGATCCACGACTGTCACTGGACGGCGAGATTTTGAGGGAGCTCCCGTTTCGGTGAGACCTCCCACTTCCAAGGGGCTTTTACCCTCAATCAGGGTTCCAAGGGTTTCCTTGATGATATAGTCGACAATATAGGCGGGGGTATAATAAACACCACCCGCTTTACGAACCTCAGGCTTCTCCTCGACTACAGCACGATGTCCCTTGGTGAGACGGATGACCTTGCCGAGGAACTGTTCATATACTTGCCCCAGGATTTCGGCGGAGATGACCGAAAATTCGTAGGGGCTTTCGGGATAATAAAGACGTGAAAGAATATCCTTGAGAGGCTTGTCATCTAAGATGAGCTTGGGTGTGAGAGTATCAGGAGGTTTTGTCCGGTCCGTTTCTTTGTGGAAATGAAAGAGGCCGGAGTTATAGCGTTCATCGGCCTTTTGAAAACGTTCGAAAAGGTGAGTATAAACTTGACTCTTGGTTCCAATTTCCTTAAGAGTGTTGGTGGGTTCAATCCCACGATCTTCGCAAATCCGGAGAAACACAATCCGGTCAATGGTAGTTTGGACAGAGATATTCAACTCCCGTTGAGAAAGACCGGAATTTCGTAGAGCGATATTGTGGGCTAAGAGATCGCGCCAGGTCTCGATCTCTTTTAGGAATTCTTGATCCACCGCTGTTGTTCCCTTTTTCAAACGGCTGGATTCAGTGAATGCCTCCAAAGCCCCCTTGGGGATGGCCTCACGGTGAAAGATGCCCGCGATTATTCCCCATTTTTCAGGACTCAGATAATCCTGAAACCGGAGGAGCATGACCCGGGCGATGGAAGCCTTGTGGGAGGGATCAGGCTTTAGAGTACAATCGTAGACAGCGAAGGTTTCAAAGTTGGTGAGGATCGAGAGAGGGAGTTTCGCCGACCATGCATATCGCCGGAGTTGATAGGCTGGTTCGGGATTATCCTCGATATCCAGCGAGGGCTTTTTGGCCTCGACAAAGAATTTACGGACACCTCCATACCGGAAACAATAATCCGGAGCTTTGGTGGTGCCACCCACTCGGACCTGATCCTCATGGACCACATCTTTATAGGCTTCGGCATCTCCATGATCGTTATATACATCCCAACCGAGCGATTTGAATAAAGGATCCAGAAACTCCAGCCGTAGTTGGGATTCGTTGTACTTATTTTCCAAATAAGAATCATGATGGGTCTGGTATCTTTCAACCAATTCACAGATAACATCGGGTGGCTCGATGGAAGGAAGCTGTTCCAGTTTCATCGTTTCCTCAACCTTCCCAACGATTCCTCGAAGGGCGGATAAAGTACACCCGCCTCGCAGATGATGGCGGTGAGATAACGCGCGGGGGTGACATCGAAGGCCGGGTTGTAAACCGCCACACCCTCGGGGGCGGCGCGGACTCCTTTCCAGGAGGCTACCTCACCGGGATGGCGTTCCTCGATGGGAATCGCGGAGCCATCTGGGATGCTGAAGTCCACAGTGGAAAGCGGGGCCGCGACATATACCGGTACGCCATGCTCCTTGGCTAGTACCGAGAGTGAGTAACTCCCGATCTTATTGGCGGTATCGCCGTTAGAGGCGATCCGGTCGGCCCCGAAGATGACTGCGTCAACCCCACGGGTTCGCATGACATGGCCGGCCATGTTGTCGCAGATCAGGGTCGCCGCGACTCCTGCCCGCATCAGTTCATAAGCGGTCAGACGGCTGCCCTGCAGGAGCGGACGGGTTTCATCCACATACACCGTCAGCTTCTTCCTCTGTTCCGAAGCTTTCAGGATGACTCCCAGGGCAGTGCCATAGTGATTCCCACAGGCCAGGCCGCCCGCATTACAGTGCGTGATCAGCCGGTCTCCATCCTTGAGCAATGCAGCTCCCGCCTCCGAGAGCGACTCGCATACATGGTTGTTTTCCGACTCGATGGCGCGCGCTTCCTCCAACAGACGTTGCCGTTGGATTTCCACTGGCTGGTCCGCCGCCATGTCCAGAGCCTTCTTCATCCGGTCCAAGGCCCAGAATAGGTTGACTGCCGTGGGACGTGAGCTGGCCAGGTAATCGCAACCTTGCCGGACCTCCTCGGCAAACCGTATGGGATCGGTCTCCAGGCTGATTTTAGCGGCCAAGACCACGCCATAAGCGGCCGCGACTCCGATCGCCGGTGCCCCACGTACGCGCAGGTTCTTGATCGCCTCCCAGAGCGCGGGAAGGGTGTAACAGAGAAACTCCTGCTCCTCCCAGGGTAGCAGGGTTTGATCGAGAAGGCCCACGGCGTGGCCATCCCAGAAGATGATGCGGGGAGAGGTTGTTTTTGAGTTAGTCATAAGATTGATAGACACTATACTACAACCGATGATTGGCTCCACGGGGAGACCGTTTGTGCTTTGGAGTGGAGCTTCTCTCTTCAGTGACCCGCTTCATCGTGGCATGATGGAGGTCACCAGCTAGTCGTCCATCCAAGGGGGGAAGTGGGGCGGGGTTTAAGTATGAGCGTTCAAGAATCCATCCACACCGCATTGTCTCATTTCGCGGAAACCATCAAAGACAAGTTCACACAGGCAACCACCGGCGAGCCGGAGGACCAGCTGCGCAGCCCCTTTGAGGTCTTCATGGGTGAGGTGGCACATGGTCTAGGCTGGAATATTGTTTGCACCGGAGAGGTGCGGCTTCCCAATCGCTTGGGTACACCGGATTATGCTGTTAGCCTTAACAACCTTTTGGCTGGCTATGCCGAACTGAAAGCACCTGGCATGGGGGCGAATCCTTCGCGGTTTACCGGACATAACCGCGAACAGTGGAAACGATTCCAAGCAATTCCCAACTTGATTTACTGCGATGGCAATGAATGGGCGCTCTTCCGGGATGGGCAGCGGGAGGGTGCGGTGGTACGTCTCGCCGGGGATGTGGCCACCGAGGGAGGTAAGGCGATTGGACCGGAGGATGCCCGCCGGATCGAGGGTTTGATACGCAATTTCCTTTCTTGGCAACCCATCATCCCGATGGATTCCAAGGGCAAGATTGAACTCAAAGGCTTCGCGGCGCTCCTCGCGCCCTTGTGCCGGATGTTGCGTAACGATGTTACCGAGGCGCTTGAGAATCCTGAATCTCCGTTAGTCCAGATTGCGAAGGATTGGCGGCAGCTGCTCTTTCCGGATGCCCCCAACGAACAATTTGCAGATGCTTATGCCCAGACGGTGACTTTTGCCCTACTCCTGGCACGGAGCGAGGGGGCTGATCCACTGACACTCGAGAACGCGGTAACCGCTCTTTCCGCTCAACATAACCTTCTCTCGAGAGCCCTTCAGGTTTTGACCGACAAACACGCACGGAGCGAGATGGCTGCTTCATTGGACTTGCTCCTACGTCTCAATACAGCAGTGCCTCCACTCGGTCTTTCTGGCCCCCAGGATCCATGGCTCTACTTTTATGAGGATTTTCTTGCAACTTACGATCCCGATCTCCGCCGGGATGCCGGGGCCTACTATACCCCCCTCGAGGTAGTTCATGCCCAGGTCCGCTTGGTAGATGACCTGCTGACCCATCGTCTCGACAAGCCTCTTGGATTTGCCAATCCGGGCGTGATCACCCTTGATCCAGCGGCTGGTACGGGGACCTATCTGCTTGGTGTGATTGAACATGCTCTGGATAGGGTTGAAGCAGAACAGGGACCGGGAGCGGTTCCAGCAAAGGCTTCCACTTTAGCCGCCAACCTCCATGGATTCGAGCTCATGGTGGGTCCCTA
>CAYRBI010000251.1:0-5535 GCA_964422415.1 uncultured bacterium
TTGATCCATTCTGCCGTCCCACCCGGGCCCGCCTGGAACTGACCGATGCGTGTAACTTACGTTGTCCTATGTGTCCCCAATCTTTCTGGGAGTGGGAACGCAATTATGCCGGGGAATGGATTCTTGACCGGGCCCGCAGTCTCTACCCCTGGCTGACTGCGCTGGATTTCACCTCCTTTGGCGAGACACTTCTCTCGCCGTTGTTCAAGAAGGCGGTGTGTGAGGCCCCCACTCATACGCATACCCTACTCATCACCAATGGCCTGTTGGTCAATGATGAAATGGCTGAGTTCCTTTGTTCGCATCACATCTCCGAACTGCATGTCTCGATTGACGCGGCCTCGCGGGAGGCCTACCAAGCGATGCGTAAGGTGGATACCTTCGAACGGGTGATCGAGAATTGCCGGCGGTTGGTCCGGGCGCGGTCTCAAAACGGAGGGGTGGAACCCATCCTGGTGTTCAACTTCACCCTGAACCGGAAGAACATTGACGAGCTGGTTCCGCTCATCCGTCTGGCGGGTCGAATTGGTTTTCAACGGGTTCACATCAACTACTTGATGGTCTGGATCACCGGACTCCGTAAGGACTCGGTCTTCTGGATCCGGGAACGGACTTGTGAGGTGATTGATGAAGCGGAGAGAGTAGCCCAACAAGTAGGAGTGGAGTTCTTTCATCCCCCGCGGCCACTTCAAGAACATGAGGGAATCGAACGTTTCGAACGCTATTGTCCGGAGGCATGGGAGTTTATCCACTTACGTGCGCATGGACGGTTGTCGGTGTGTTGTATGTCGGCTGATGAGTTTGAGGTTCCACCGGGTATGGATTGGGAAGAGGTTTGGGACAGTCCCGCCTATCAGGACTTCCGGCGGCGGGTGAATCTGCCTGGTGATGAAGCCCCCCCTTTATGCCGGAACTGCTCCTTCGGACGAAATATCCAACCGGGGGATCCCCGCTTTCATTTCTTCGATGACATCCTCTCGGAGCATGTCACTGGCTCTCCCAAGGACCCTTATCTCAGAGAGGGAGTGATTCAATGAGACTCAGTCACAAGACCTTAATCGGATTCATGTTGATTGGGTGGCTGGGGTGTTCCGGTCCGGATGAGACACTTGAGATCCAGTCTGGTGAAACTCCGCCACAGGCAGCTGTCCTTCCTACTTCTGCATCCAGTTCCTCGCCTGCGGGGTCTGGTACGCCTCTTTATGATCCCTCCGCCAATAGGCGCGACCTTCTGGACAAGGCCCTTGCCCTGGCCAATACCTCCCATCGCCGGGTACTGATCCAATGGGGGCATAACCAGTGTGTGTGGTGTTACCGCCTCCATGACCTATTCGAGACAGATCCTGAGATTCACCAGTTTTTAAACTCGAACTATGTGTTTGTCCCACTTGATAGCACGAATCCTGAGTTTCCGCCCACGCTTGGAATCCAATTATGGAGTGTGCCGACCTTGACCATTCTTAACGAGCATGGCCAGCCCCTGATCAATCAGGAGACAGGTTCATTGGAATCTACCACTCAATATGATCATCCCAAGGTGCTGGATTTCCTCAAACAATGGAGTCCTTCTCCTGGTAATCCGCCTAACATGAAAGAAAACACCCCCCCCACCCAACCCTGATCAGGGAAGGGAAGGGAGTGGAGGGGGCGATTTTCTTTCAAAGGGAAATTGCTGGTTAACTCACTGGCAAGAGTTCTTGCTTGGCTCGTTGGATGAAGGCCCGCAGGAGCTCGTGATCCTTGACTCCTGGCGCACACTCCACTCCACTGGCTACATCCACACCATTGGGACTTAAGTGTAGAACCGCCTCACTCACTGTTTCCGCAGTGAGTCCTCCCGAAAGTACCCAAGGCATGGGGGGCTGCCACTCGGAAAGATGACCCCAATCAAATGATTTCCCCGTCCCACCGGGTGTAGATGGATCAAAGGCATCCAACAAGAGCGCATCACAAGGGTAGTCCTCGTAACCATGGAGAGCCTTTGCACTCGAGACCCGGACTGCTTTCCAGACCCGGAATCCTTCGTTGCGGATGTCCTCCGCAAACTCAGGGGTCTCGCGTCCATGCAGTTGGATCGTGTCCAACCGGACCGCTTTGGCGATCTCCATGACGGTTTCAAATGAAGGATCCACAAAGACCCCGACCCGCAATCCAAAAGGGGGAAGTCCCGCGACAAGACTCCGGGCTGTACCCAAGTCCAGATATCTCACGGAGCGTGGATAGAAATTTATCCCGAGCGCGTCCGCGCCAAATTCAAGAGCCGCGAGTCCATCCTCTTTACATGTGATTCCACAAATCTTGACCCATACTGGCATATGTCCCGGCCTCCTGGTGCCCATCTGGATGTAGTGCCATTTCCATACACCGCCGTATCACTTGATTTGAGCCACCTCTCGATACCCCCTCCGCGTGGCCTCAATGAGCGATGCTGGAAATACTTTGGCAAGTCTGTTCGTGAGATTTCGCGCTGTCAAGAAGAATTATATGTGCCATGAGCAATATGAGTGCCATGTGCAGTCGAATTGTGTGATTGGGGCAAGAGGAAGTAGAGGTGGGGTGAATGGTCGACAACACAAGGAGAAAAGATGTGGTGAATTGATGTAATCCGGCATATGTTGGGATTGTATATTTATTGGATCAGGTCTTCTATCACAGTCTGATCAAGTAGAAATACATGAATAAACTGAAAGCGGTTGTGCTTCGTTGTGACGTTAGTTTTTTCACTTATACCATAATATTATTGGATTTACGTAATTCTGGATGAAAATGTGGTAAAGGGAGGTAGGGGGTAGGCTGTAATCAAGGGTGATGGAGAACTGGGGCAAATATCAAGAAAGTCGTTTAGATTGAAGTCACTAGAGTCGATAATCACCCCTCAAAGGCCCTCGTTGCCAGGGGGGGCGAAGTGGTAATCTAATAAGAAAAAGGCAGTAAAACGGCGTGTAAAATGGACAGGAAAGAAAACCTTGATGTGGGCTGTTCAGCTGTTGACACGGCACTTGTGTCTAGGCTATATTTCCTGAGAGTGTGTCTGTTTTCAGTTTGAGTTTTTCCCACTTGTGGGGGTTTCTCTCGAGATTGTCGAGGGATTTGATCAGTACGGTTTGCAAGGAGAATGATTCTGTGTTTTTAAATTCATGTGATGCCGCACCATCAATCTCTGGACAATCACCGTTGCAGAAGTCTTTAAGGAACAATGTAGGTGAATCGAGTCAGAGGAGGCTTATGATGCAATCCACACGATCTGCCGTTGTTTTCGGTGTGATCCTCCTGGCATTGGCTGGGATTTTCGCTCCCGCTTCACATGCGGCGACGGTGAGTTCATTCACCACTGTACCGGGACCTGGAGGTGACGTCACTTTAACCTTCACCGCCATCAATGGCACCGGTTCGATTACGGTGGATGTTTTTCGTATGTTTTCATCAGTGAAACCCATAGCAAGCCAGTTTACCTCGGGTACGCTGGTGGCTGACGACGTGGCTGTCACCAATAATAACCCAAAGGTGATGGTCAACACCGCCGAAGAGACCACCAACCAGGGCCAAGGATTCGAGCCGGTTACGGTGACAGTGAGCGCGGGCCTGTTCTGGTACATGCTCAAAGTGACCGATTCCTTGGGAACCAACAACTCGAGCATCCAGGGGGCGGTCGCCGATGTGAATCCACCCGCCACGATGTCAGCGGGCAAGGTAGACATCTCCTGTACCGATGCCACCTCGGAGATCGAAATCGCCTTTGAGAATCCGATGGATGAAGTCGTCGATGCGACTGCGAATCTGACCCTAAATCCGGGATCAGTGAAGCAGCATGCTCTTCCGTCGGCGGATTATACCTTCGATTTCCTCCTTTTCCGGTCGGCCCAATCGGAGGTTTTCGATGTGGTAAATGACGCCAACGTGGGGATGGAAATAGCAACTCAAGAAATTGTCCCCTATAACCGTGGCGCCATTACCACCTATATCGATTACCCCACCGCTGGAACGGCTTACGCTTATGCGATTCGCCTGGTGGATACAGTCGGTAATGTGAATGGTGGTTCGCCTCTTTCCCAGAATCAGGCTGACCGCATCGTCATCCCGCCAGACAATGTGGCTGTCACCGAGGCCCTTGTCGCCGGTGTCGCGACTAACATTGTGACGTTTACCGTCAACACTGCGTCACTGGTCAGCGATCCAGACGATACCAGCCCAGCATATATTAAAATCTATGCCACCACGGGTGGTGTCCCGATCACTTCGGCCAATCTTTCTTCGGCCATCTTGATTGAGACAATAAATGTTACCTCCGGTGCCGCCAGTCAGGTGATTACATATAATCATGATGGAAACAACGCTCAACTGGCACGGCAAGCCTTCCAAACTTATAACTATGCGGTCGTGCTTGTGACCGATAATGGTCTTGAGTCTCGTTGCACCTCCAATTCACCCTCGATCACGACCACGGATCTTCTTCCGCCCGCCCTGATTGAATTGGTTACGCCGGTTGACGGTGTGAATTGTGTGCGTGGCTCACAGCTGTTTTCAGCCAGTACCGCCGATGACCTGGGTGGTAGTGGAATCCAATCAGTCACATTCACTCTGTCGGATGCGACGGGTGTTGTTTTCCTTGACACGTATGATCGTGATGTCACCACCGGTGGCGCGATTGGTACCGCTTCGGTGACTGTTGATACGACACTGATTGCTGATGGGACTTATATCTACTCGGCGACCGCCGTGGATTATGCGGGGAATGCCTTAGAGACTGGTTCGGGTGATCCTGGCGCGGGACCTGACTTCACGATCAGCATCAACAACACCCCCACCTCCGTGGCTTTCATCAGTCCGGCTTCGGGAACACCCGTTCATGGTTCTTTCATCCTCTCCGGAACCGCTGAATCAGCCTCCACGATTACCGCCGTCACTATCGTCTATTCCACGAGTGGGGTTGACGCAGCGGTGATTGCTACGGGTACCGAGGCCTGGATCGCCTCGATCCCCGTAGATGCTAGCTTTGCCGATTCAGATATTCTTACTGTTACTGTCGAAGTCCACGATGTATGCGGTTTGATCACCAACTCAGCCACCCGCGAATTCTGTGCGGATATGCTCTGTGCTGTCGATAAGATTTCCATAGATCCAGTATCTGGGGTTTTTGGACCCAGTGGTTTGCATCTTATTGCTGATGTGGCTGATGATGATTATAGTGATCCTTGCAATGCGGGTCTGAGAGAGGTCATTCTCTCTGTTGGTAGTGGTTTTTCCTATTCGACTGGTCCGGTAACATCGGCCTACATGGGTATCATTGGCATTGACATTACGGATGACTTTGGTCTGTTGGATGGTGAATCCGCTGAACTGGTTCTCTCCGCCACGGACGGTGCGATCGATGAGCCAAATACTTGTGACCTGGAAATTTTCAATGTCACTGCTGACTACACCGCTCCGGCATGTCTGATTGCCACTCCTCTTAATGGCGCTTGCGCCGGTTCCTTTGTGATTTCTGGAACTGCCGAAGACTTTGGCGCGGCTGGTCTTGCAGCCGTTGTCATTTCA
>CAYRBI010000252.1:0-5522 GCA_964422415.1 uncultured bacterium
TTCTATGTTGCTTATCCCATGATCCCAACTGTCGGATTTCAGGTGAGGCGGAACAATTCCCATCCACAAAATGGTGGTTTTTGACGAGTAGATACAGGAGAACAGCGGCTTTCTCCTCGAGACTGGGGTAGAGATCCCTTCCCTCGAAGGTCTGCATGATCGTAGAAAGAGTTCCCTCAAGGCCAGAATCCTTCTCTCTTCCAAACAGACCCGAGCCACCGAATTGCTCCGTCATCTGGTTGATAATCTCGCGGGCTTCTTCGATTGGAACGGCTACGGCATAACCGGAAGATACCTTTCCAAGTTGGATTCGTTGATGATCGTAGTCATCCAAAACTTCAAGGGCGTAACTATAATCCGCGATGACTCGTAAAACGGCCTTGGCTTCGTCTCCTGAAAGATCCTTCCGTTCTGCAATATCCGCTATCAGGCGGACTGTTTGATTAAGATCCCTTAAACGTTGTTCATTAACAGTGAACCCTTTGACAAGGTGTTCACGCAGAACACGAGTGGCCCACATCCGGAACTGGGTTCCACGAATAGAGATAACTCGGTAGCCAACGGAAATGATGAGATCTAAACTATAAAAAGCTGTTGGTCTATCTGAACCAGCAATGTGCATTTTCTGCACGTTGCCTTCTTCGGACAGCTCTCCACTTCCAAAAATGGCCTGAATATGACGAGAAATAACGGTTCTGTTACGCTCAAAAAGGATGGCCATCTGTGCTTTGGTAAGCCATATGGTATCTTCCTCAAACCTGACTTCCAAATGGGTACTACCCACAGGTCCCTCGTATAGGAGTATCTCGCCACCATCTTTTCCATCGGCACTTCCCACGATTTTCTGCTCCATGGCTTAGCCTCCCGTACTCCCCTACCTCCCCCTCTTCTCCTTCGCCCTCTGGATCGCTTCCAGCATCGTCCTTGCCGCAGCCTGAACATCCTCCGCTCCGACTACCTCAGAAACCACCGCCACACGGTCCGCGCCAGCAAGGATAACCTCCTCCACATTGTCCAGATGAATACCCCCCATGATGGTGAAGGGAACGCTCAGTTGATCCACCATCTCCCGGATCAGTCCAGGGCCAACGGGATTGACTGGTACTCCCTTGGTGGCGGTCTGGTAGATGGGGCCGATGTTGATGTACCCCGCGCTTCCTGCTTGTGCCTCGAGGGCTTGATCCGGATTATGAGTGGAGATACCGATCAGGAGTCTTCCGGCTGAGAGATGTCTGGCCACATCGAGAGGCAGGTCCTCCTGTCCCAGGTGGACTCCATCGGCCTCTACCTCGAGAGCCACCTCCACCGAGTCATTGATGATGAAGGTGGCTCCCTCCTCACGGGTGACTTTCCTGAGTTCTCGTGCCAGATTCAGGAAGGTGCGTATGTCCGCATGTTTCTCCCGTAGCTGGATACAACCCGCGCCACCACGGATGGCCTCATGAACCACCCAGTCCAGAGGACGGTCATGAGCGATCCGCCGGTCGGTGACCACATAGAGCTCGAAGTCCATTTTCCGCCGATGGGAGCAATTCAACAGAATGGGCAGGATCTGCTTCTCCAGGTCATACACCCGGTAACGGAGGTGCTCTACCTCACGGGCTCTCGTAGATTCCACCAAGCGGAGAGTCTCCTCGATTGAACGGAGCGCTTCGCGGACACGGCTGAAGTTGGCCTCGGCCAGATCCGTCTCCTCGCGGTATGCCGGTGGCTTCGGTCCATCCTCGGTGGGACGGGAGACATCCCCCTCGCTGTCCCGTGACACCACGAGTGCGGCATGGGAGAGAGCGGATGGGGCCACCGCCTTCACCAACTGATGACGGATCTCTTTGAGAGACTTTGATAGATCCGCTTCGTTACATCCAAAGCGGACCACATCCATGAGCACCCGCAACCCCTCGCAAGCGCGGTTAAGTGAAGCATCCAGATTCCGGTTAATGAAGTTATCCATGGTTCCCTTGTTTGTTGAACTCCGCTCCCTTAAATTGTGGGGAGTCATTACTCGCTTGCATCAAGATTCTAGCGAAATCCTCAATGACAATGACTCCTGGTAAAACTATGAAGAAGAAGGAAGAAACAAGAGTATTTAACCCCATTCTGTTGATTGCGGCCATCCTGATGGCGGGTATTGCCCTTTTCGCGGGATACTGGCTTGTCAGCCAACAGGAGACTCCCATCGCCGTGGCCCCGCAACTTGCCGGGGAGAAACCAGAACCTGCCGCCAAGGAAAAGGAGGAGCCCGCCCAAGATTCCAAGGCCCCCCAACCCAAGAAGCCGGTTGAGGAGGCTCCCGTAAAAACGGTCACTAGCATCAGTGGCTCCGTGGTTGAGGCTGATACCCCCATCCGTGTCTTCAGTGCCAAGGTTCAAGCCTATCGTCAGGGACGCGAGCCCCTGGAGGTTGTCACGAATTCCAATGGGGAGTTCGTCTTCAAAGATATTGAACCAGGGGCATGGCGGCTTCGTGCCACGAAGGAAGGGTTCGCTTCGGTTTCGGCGGAGACGGATGGCGCTTTTTTGAATGCCAGTCCCATTTCACCTGCGCAGAATGTGATCTTGCGTCTGGTTCCCCCTGTTCCACTCGAAGGCAAGGTGCTCAATGTCATTGGGAAAGAAGTTCCCAATGCGACTATTCAGATATTCGATGGACGTAACACCGCTGGGGTAAAGGTCTCTGCTCTGGTACGAGCGGCCAAGACCGATAAATCCGAGTTAGATCTCCTCTCGGTCAAGAATCCACTCGCGGAGGTGACCTCGGGTGCCGATGGGATCTTCCGTTTCACGGATCTGGAGGCGGGGACCTATAGTCTGGTGGCCTTTGCCCATGGCTACTCACGCAAGACGGCCCTGGGTGCAAAGACAGAGACAACGGATACTGTGTTCCACCTGGAACCCGAGGTCCGGGTCTTCGGACAGGTCAATCTCGCTCCGGCTAATACACCGGTGGTGGGGGCCTCGATCTCCGTGACGGTGTCGGTGCGTGATGCTCCGGAGATCTCCGGGAAGATTGTCTCCTCTTCCACTGGCGCGTATTCGCTTGGTGGGTTGCCACGGCAGTTTGCCCTCAAACTGCGCGGCTATTATAAGGAAGCTGAGTCGGCTCTTTACACGGCCACCTTTTCCGGAGGTGTTTCCCAACGAAAACAGGATGTATTGATCTTCGAGAAACGGCGCATCCTGGGGAATGTAGTGGATGCATCTGAACACAAGCCGGTCAATGGTGTGGGTGTTCTCCTGGGGAATCGTCTCCATCCATTGTCCGAGGTAACGCAGACCGATGCCCAGGGACATTTCGAAATCACTACTGGGATCACCAGTAATAACCTTGTGATCGGGAAACGGGAGGGTTTCGAGGACTTGACCTTCCCGGTTGAGTTCACCGGGGATGTAGAATCCATCAATCTGGGCGAGATCCAGATCATCCAGGGAGTCAAAGTTTCTGGACGGGTAGTGAGTGACAAGAAATCCGGTGTGGAAGGAGCATTGGTACGTGCGATTCCCGTCGAGGGCAATCTCGCCGATCCGGCGGCCGCGCCCAATATCCGCAGCAATAATAGCGGAGATTACATCCTCCCCTTAGTGCCGCCGGGAAAATACTACCTCTCAGCAGAGGCGGCTGGCTTCAAGACGGGGTACTATGGGGACCCGAAACCCGCCACCGAGGGTGCCCATCCAGCCTTGATTGTCCATGCCAGTCAACCCCTGAAAGGTATTCAGATCCCGGTTGTTACTGCTCCTGCCTTCGTGGTGAAGGGCAAGGTACTGGATGCGACTGGTACCTCCGTGATCGGGGCCCAGCTGAGGCTACAGCTTGTCGGTGCCGGGAAAGGAACGGAGGGGCCCAAGACTACCTCCCAAGAGGATGGTGTGTTTCTGTTCAAAGAGGTTCCCAGTGGCCGTTACATCTTGAATGCGGAGAAAGAGGGTTTTTGGCCCACTCTCCTCGACCGGGTACAACCTGAGTCCAGGATGGTGGCTACCGATGTGATTGTCGTTCTCGAAAAGAAAAATATCCTGACCATTTCCGGCAAGGTCACGGATGCCATGGGGGGGCCCTTGAACAGTGCTGAGGTGGCTGCATTCGCGGGAAGCATCGAGGCCTTAGTCACCGGGGGGCTCTTGACCCCAGACCTTCTCCCCTCGTGGCGTGATCTGGAAGCCTTGAGCGCGGAGCAACTCGGTAACGGTTCGGTGATGACGGCCAAAACGAATGCCGATGGAACCTATATGATCGAGAAACTCCATCCTGGGCTTTACTCCGTCATCGCGGTGGATAGTGAATCGGGCACCTCCGACATACTCTTTGATGTGGATGCGGGCGCGAGTGGTGTCGACTTCCAGCTCGGAGCCAATCTGTCTCTACGCGGGACCGTGATGCTCCCGGATGGTACCACACCGTGCAAGGCTTTCACTTTGGATGCCTTCGTGGCCGGGGGCGGAACACCGGTGGAGGGTAAGTCCTCCACTGGAATGGTCTCTCATAGTGTCCAATCCGAGGATGGATCCTTTGAAATGACTGGACTCGCTCCTGGGCAGTATACCTTGAATGTGCAATCCGAGGGGCAGGGTGAAGCCTCCACTGCCTTCGAGATCCTCCGTGATGAGACCCCGCCTGACCTCAAACTTGTTCTCAACAGCGGAGGTTCGATCACAGGCATGGTTGTCGGCGGTGATGGCAAACCAGCAGCGGATGCAACCGTGGGTCTGGGTGACCTTCAACGCGCAGTCCTGCCCGATGGGTCTTTTTCGTTCCTCGGCCTTCCTCCAGACCGCTATGCCCTAGTGGTGACTCACCCCGACTATGCCCCGGTGATCGCCTCGAACATCGCGGTCCAAGAGGGAAAACCCTCCAATGTGGGAACCATTCAACTGGGTGAGGGTGGAGATATCGAGGGCTTTGCCCGCTTTTCCAATGGCGCGGGAGCCGGTGACTATGTGATCAAGGCCGAACCCTCCGGTGGCATGACGAATCCCACCAATGTGGATCTCTTTGTGACTCGTACCGATGACTCGGGTCATTTCCGCCTATCGGGCGTGGGGGTAGGACCCTATCGTCTGCAATTACGCTCCGCCTCCAAGGGCGGGAGCCTGGCACAATCGGGATATGGACAGGTTCTCCAATCGAGGTTCGTGACTGTCAATGAAGGACAGACCACCTCGGTCCAGCTGGTCATTGACAATGGTACGCGTATATCGGGCAAGGTGACGATGGGGGGGAAGCCCTGGGCGAGTTCCACATTGGTCCTTTATCCCCGTTTCCGGACCGAAGTCACCGAGTTCGTGGCGGTGACCGACCGTATCGGGAATTACAGCTTTGAGGGGGTTCCGCCCGGCAACTACGAGGCGGTGGCGGGTGAGTTCTCTGTCGAACAGTCAAAGAGCATGATGCTCACTGTTCCTGATCAACCCGCATTCACTCAGAACTTCAGTTTCTAAGAGATATATCTATAAAAAAAAGGGGGCGCATGTGACCATGCGCCCCCTTTCCGGCCTGACGGTCTCTCTCAAAAGACCTACTTCAC
>CAYRBI010000253.1:0-5424 GCA_964422415.1 uncultured bacterium
AGGCAACGAGGACAAATCATTCGCACACACTACCATGCCGCCACCCCCGGTTCACGGTGAAGAGGCTCATTCTTCGGGACCAACCGGGGGCGGTGGCATGAAAACAATCCCGAATGAAGCCATACCGTTACCTTGCCCCCGGCTAACAACAGACAGTGGAAACAGCATCAAGAATCTCACTCCTCCAACAGCTGTTTCCTCGCCGATGCCAGGATGTCATCCAGCGCTTTGTCTGAGGTCGCCTCGCAATAGACACGCAGGAGCGGTTCGGTACCGGAGGCACGGACCAGCAACCAGCTGCCATCCTCGAGATAGCCCTTGTACCCATCTAGCCGTGAAACTTCCTTCACCTTGATACCGCCGAAGGAATCCGGAGAATTCTCGCGCACCCGGCGCAGGGCCTCCTCTTTCTTCTCGTTGGTGGTGTGGAAGTCATCCCTGCGGAAAGTGTAATAGCCCACCTTATCCCACAGGCCTTTCACCAGCTCGCTCATCTTTCTGTTACGTTGGACCATCATCTCGATCAGCAGTAGGCCGCACAACACCCCATCACGCTCGGGCAAGTGTCCCTTGATACCATACCCACCGCTCTCCTCACCTCCGATCAGCGAGTCATGGGTAATCATATGAGAGCACACATCCTTGAAGCCGACCGGGGTCTCTACAAAAGGCAAGTCATACTGACGGCAGAGGTGCTGGAGCATGATACTCGATGAACAAGCCGCAACCACATCACCGCCCATCTTGCGGTCCTCGCGCAGATGCTGGAGCAGGAGCGGGAAGACCTCCTGCGAACTCACATACCGGCCATTCTCATCGATCACTCCCAGACGGTCGGCATCCCCATCGGTGGCCAATCCGAGGGCTGCCCCACTGTCCCGGACCGCATCCACCAGAGCCCCCAGGTTCTTGGCGATCGGTTCCGGGTTGATCCCACCAAAGGAAGGATTGAACTCGGCGCGGATCTCGGCCACCTCGATCCCCATTCCAGTGAGCAGCGATTTGAGATACCCCGCCCCGGCTCCATACATACAGTCCAGGGCCACCTTGAACTTTGCCGAACCAATGACGAGGGGATCGGTGTGTTTGCGTACCTCCGTAAGGTAATCGGCGGTGGCGTCGATCTCGGTGACCGCACCCGAGGCGAGGGCCTTGTCCCAATCCATGCGCTCCGGCTCGAAGCCGGATTCCTCCAGCTCGGTAGCGCGGGCCTGGACCGGACGGGTTTGCTCAGGCGTGGCGGGGCCCCCATGCGGGCCCTTAATCTTGTAGCCATTCCAGATGGGTGGGTTGTGCGAGGCGGTCAACATGGGAGAGAGGGGGGCCTTCTCGCGGCGCGCCACAAAAGAGGTGCAGGGAGTCGAACAGAACTGCTTCGAGAGCAGCACACGGATCCCCTGCGCGGCCAAGACACGCGCGACCTCAACACCAAACTCACGCGAGAGGAAACGGCGGTCATAACCCACCATGGCGGTAGGCGTACTTTCCTTTTCCAGGGCAATCTGCCCGGTCGCCGCAGCGGCTACCGCCACTCTGTCAAAGGTAAAATCCCGCGCAATCAATCCGCGCCAGCCATCTGTACCAAATTTAATAAGGCCCATGCTGATTTTGCCCCCCATTTTCCGGCTTATTGTGGAAGTGTATTTCATCTAGGATGATGCCCGAAACAGTGCTGTAGCTCAACTGTCGCAAGTTTTCACTCGCGATCCAATTTAAACCATCCAGGAGGTTCCCATGTCTATAGTCGATGCCATGATTCAAGAGTTCACCCAGGAATCCGCCAACACCCGTAAGGCCCTCATGCGAGTTCCCGAGGACAAATTCGGCTGGAAACCACATGAGAAATCCATGACCATGGGCGAGCTGGCCTCGCATTTGGCCGATGCGCCCGAATGGGTAGACGACATCCTCAACACCGACGAATTCACCATTGACTTGTCCCAATTCAAACCCTTTGTGGCCTCCACCCACGCTGAGCTTCTAGAGGTCTTCGATGCCAACACCGCCGCCGCCCTCAAACTGCTGCAGGGACAGAGTGATGACCATCTGAAACAGATCTGGCGGCTTAAACTGGGGCCAGTCACTCTCTTCGAACTGCCCCGCGCGCAGGTCCTACGGAGCATGATCTTTAACCACACCATCCACCACCGTGGCCAGCTCACGGTTTATCTGCGCTTGAACAATATACCCGTACCCGCGTTGTATGGCCCCTCCGCCGATGAACAGGGGTGAGAACAAAGGGGAACACCACGCAACCCGTTTGCTGTTCACGCTTTAGCGTACTCCCGTATGTTGTTCATGCTTTAGCATGTTGGCCAACTTCATAATTATATTGAGAGCGAGACCCACACGCTAAAGCGTGAACAACATACAGGGTGTCACACTCCAAACAAATGGAGGCATCTGTCATGTCCAATCTTCCCTGTCCTTCAGTTGGAAGGACAATACTCATGGCCGTGTGTCTGAGCCTGGTCAGCCTGCCAGGGGTTTACGGACAGGTTCCCAAGGGATTTCTACACAAGGATGGACAACCATTGTTCCCTCTTGGTTTTTATGAATTGCCCCAGGAAGAGGCAGTGCTGCGCGAAATGGCGGAATCCGGGGTTAATCTAATCCATTGCTCCAGCCGCACGGATCTGGACCGCGCGGCCTCGGTGGGGATGCTTGGCTGGGTTCCCCTGCCCTTACAAGAAGGAGATACCCCAGAACTCCGTGCGCGGGTCGAAAGCCTGAAAGACCATCCCGCTCTGGCGGTCTGGGAGGGGCCCGATGAGGTGGTGTGGAACTTCACCGCCTATAGCGGGCTACACCGGACCCAGGGCGTCTATCCCACCTCCGATGAATGGTGGCGTCAAACCCCCTTGGCTTGGCGCTACTCGGAGGAACAAGCGGCCAGGATCATTCCCGCCATGCGTTCCGCGATCGAGGTGGTTCGTAGCCTGGATGCGGGACAGCATCCCTTCTGGATCAATGAGGCTAATGGCAGCGATGTCCGCTTGGTGCGTGAGTATCTGGACTCCATCGACATCACCGGTTGTGACATCTACCCGGTCAAGAAGGATGACCACGCTATTGAAGAGATTGGCTTTGGCACGGATAAATGGCGGAAGATTGGCCAGGGCAAACCGGTGTGGATGGTTTTACAGGCCTTTTCCTGGAATGAACTGGGCCAGTACTTCGGGCATACCGAGGTGGCTTATCCTACTTTCAACGAGTCCCGCCTGATGGCCTACAGCGCCATCGTGCATGGCGCCTCCGGAATCCTCTACTGGGGTTCCGCTTACAGCCAATCCAGGGAGCTCCGTCAGTCTTTGAATGCCTTGATGAGTGAGCTCGCTGTGTTGCAACCCTTCCTCACCGCCCCTAGTCAGCCCGGAGTCCAGGTCAGAGTGATTCGCTCCATGCCGGTTGAACACGAGGGAGTCCAAGTCCTGGCCAAGCAGCATGGAGAGGACTGGCTGCTCATGGTGGTCAATGAAGACAACGAGCCCCATATGGCCACCATGGTCTCTGGACTGGAACCCCTGAATGGAAAGACACTCGATCTTCTGTATGGCGAGGAGAAGGCCACGGTCAGCAAGGGAGATATTGTTCTGCGCATCCAACCTTATGAGGTTAAGGTCTACGCCACCAGTTCACACTGGGAAAGTTCACGCCACGAGGGAAGAAACTTCGGGGGATAGGACCTGCCCCCCCTACCCCCCTCACCCACTGGGCGAGGGGGGTATTCTCCTGTCCTACTTGAGATAGAAACCTTACGCCCCCAGGTCGACACACCCCCGGAAAGAGCGTTTGAGGAGCGGATAGAGCGTCACGAAGTGGTGGTAGTACTCATCATACCGGTGGCTGTTGCTCCGGTTGGGAGAGACACGGGTTTGTACCTTGAGCATCCGGTCGCAGGCCTCACGGGTGTCGGTGTACTCGCCCGCGCCAACCGCCGCGAGAATCGCCGCGCCCATGCCAGGCCCCTCCTCCGAGGCCAAGATGGCGATATCGGTTTGGAATACATCCGCCAGAATCTGACGCCAGAACTTGGAGCGTGCCCCTCCACCGGTGGCACGGATCTCGGTCAGTTTCACTTTCTGCTCGCGCACCACCTCCAGGCAATCGCGTAGTCCGAAGGTCACCCCCTCGATGATCGCGCGGATCATGTGGTTGCGGGTGGTCCGGACAGACAATCCGACAAAAGCCCCACGTGCATAAGGGTCTTTGTGCGGGGAACGCTCACCGGTCAGATACGGCAGGAAGAAAAGCCCCTCACTGCCAATGGGAACCTCCGCAGCCTGCGCCATAAGAATATCATAGACATCCACTTTCTGTTTCTTGGCGGCGGCTCGTTCAGCATCAGCGAATTGGTTGCGGTACCAGGCCAGACTCCCACCCGCCGAAAGCATGCAGCCCATCAGGTACCAGCATTCGGGAACCGCATGATTGAAGGTGTGCAGACGTTCTTTGGGGTCCACTTGGGGTTTATGGGTGGCGGCGAAGATCACTCCCGAGGTGCCCAACGAGCACATCACCTGGCCCTCACGCACCACACCGGTCCCGACCGCGCCGGCGGGTTGGTCGGCGGCTCCGCCCACCACTGGAGTCCCCACGCACAGGCCGGTCTCTTCCGCCACTTCCTCGGTGATACAGCCACAGATCTCATGCGACTCACGGACTTCGGGCAGCCATTCTCTAGGGATCGAGAGGGCCTCCAGGATGGTCTTGCTCCAACGGCTGTTGCGCACATCGAACATCAGCGAGCCAGCGGCATCCGAGACCTCGGTCAGGATTTCGCCCGTCAGTCTCATCCGGACATAATCCTTGGGCAGCATCACATGGCGGACCCGTTTGAAGCGGGCTGGTTCCTTCTCTTGGAGCCAGGCCACCTTGGGAAGGGTAAAACCGGTCAGGACCGGGTTAGCCACCGACTGATGCAGAACCTTCTCCCCGATCTTCCGTGTGATGTGCTCGCACACCTCAGCGGTGCGGCTGTCATTCCAGAGCAGGCAGGGACGCACCACCTCGCGGTTCTTGTCGAGAAACACGGAACCGTGCATCTGGCCGGAAAGGCCAATCCCACGGATATCGGCGGGACGGACCTTGGAGGTCTTGAGCACAGTGGCAATGGTCTTTTTCGTGGCGTTCCACCAATCCTCGGGATGCTGTTCAGTCCAGCCGGGCTTGGGGGTAAGCAACGGGTAGCCCTCGGTGGCGGAGGCATGAACCTTTCCCTTCAGATCCACCAGGATGGTCTTCGTTCCCGAAGTCCCAATATCAATCCCCAATACATAGCGCGGCATGTCTGCAATCTCCTTTGGCTCAAGGTGGCTGTTCTCTCCCCCCCCACCCCAACCCTCCCCCGCCAGGGGGGAGGGAGAAGTCTGTTGTTCACGCTTTAGCGTGTTCCCCTCCCCCCTGGCGGGGGAGGGTTGGGGT
>CAYRBI010000254.1:0-5371 GCA_964422415.1 uncultured bacterium
CTACATCCACGAATGAACATCGGGTAACACGAATTCCGCCTTCCCGTAGTGCTCGATCTTCCGGAACCAACTGAGAAACTCTTGATTCCCCTTCTTGCCCTTTACCTCGGAGGGAACCAAACCCCAGCATGAGAAACCATTCTGTTCGAGTTGGAGGAGATGTGTTTCGATCACCCTCGTGAGCACCTTCGGGTCGCGTACGATCCCGCCTTTGCCCACCTGGCCACGTCCTGCCTCGAACTGTGGCTTGATGAGCGCCACACAATCGGCATCTGGGGCGCTGATGCGTGCCACCGCCGGGAAGATCAACTCAAGACCGATGAAAGAGAGATCCATCACTACCACTCCAGCGGGTTCCATCTCCGTGCCTTCCAAATGCCGCACATTCACCCGGTCATGGACAGTTACCCGTGGGTCTGTGCGGATGCGTTCATGGAGTAGCCCATATCCCACATCGAAGGCATGAACCTGGACCGCTCCTTCTTCGAGAAGGACTTGGGTGAAGCCACCGGTGGAGGCCCCCAAATCGGCACAGATGCGCCCAGCGATGGGGAACTGAAAGACCTTGAGGGCACCGCGCAGTTTTCCCGCGCCACGGCTGACATCCGCCGAGGGAGTAACCACGCGGAGGGGAGCATCAAGGGCGATTAACGTTCCCGGCTTGTCGACCCGCTGCTCGGACACCAGCACCTCGCCCGCGCGGATCAAGGCCTCCGCCTTGGAGCGTGTCTCGGCTAGCCCCAGGTCCACCAGGAGCTTATCCAGACGTTGCCGCTCTGAGGAGGATGAAGAGGACATGAGAAACGGATCTAGGTGCCGGGTTGTTCGGAGTAACCCCAGCTCGAATTTTCACGAGGACTTCCGTTTTCCTGCACGGGAGTGAGAACACGGCTTCGACGCGCGCTCTTGCCCTCGGCGGAGGTGGTATCCTTAAGCCGGGTCACCGGAGTGAGCCGCCGCACCCGTTTGGGTATGGAGGCTTCTCCTGAGTCGGCCTCCATGGACGGGGGTGGAGCGGGCAGGGTATGGAGAACCGGCGGTTGAGAGACCGGGGTTGGGATAGCCTGGGCGGGAGAAGCCGGTGCCGGAGAAGCTTGTGCCGGAGGAGCGAACTCATTCGTATGAGCCAATGGCGCGGAGGGTTTGGTAACCGGCGCGCTCGGAATCGCGGGAATTGGAGCGATCGGCTTCCCCTGACTCGGTGGGGGTGCCAGAGCTCCCGGACCCTCCACATTCACCCGTGATTGAATGGGAGCGGCGGGGCGCGTCGATTTGGTGGTGACAGGGGCGAGTTCGGTGAGTTTCCCCGTGACCTTTGCCAAGGGAAGTGTTTTGGTGGCTGGAGAAGGATGTCCCGCCACATTAACTGGCGCAGCTTTCACGACCACTGGCACACTCGCTGGGATTTCAGTTGGGGATTCAGTTGGTGATGGTGAGGGCGATGGCGAAGGAGTTGGCGGTGGCAGTGTGGGTGTGGTGGTCGCGGGAGGAGGCGTAGTGAAGGTGGCGGTCGGTGAGGCGGTCATTGAAGGAGTCGGCGAGGCGCTGGGCAGGGTTGTCTCTGTTACGGTTGGCAGGGCGGTCTCCGTCTCCGTGAAAGTGGGAGAGGGACTGGGCAGTGCTGTTTCAGTTGGTGAGGCTGCCGGAGTAAGTGTTGGCAGGACTGGGTCGATGGCCTTGGCCTGCTGAACCAGAGCTGTTGGTGTGGGCGAGGACACAACGGGTGCGGGTGATGCAACTGCGGCAAGGACCGCGGGAGCAGGTGAGGTCTCGGGCTTTGCATAACCATTGCCATTGTCCGCTGGCTCTTCCGCCGGTTTGGCGGCTACAGCCACCTCGGGTTCTGAGGGTGCCATATCCACGAAATCTGGAACGGGACGTTCAGGTGCTGCCTCTCGCTTGGTGGCTGGAGATGTTGTCTTGACGACCGGGAGACGGATGGATTGCTTCGCGGAGGCAATCACAGTGGCTGGGCCAGCGGGTGGACGGTCGAAGAGTTGGGAAATGGACACACATACAAAGCCACGCTTTTGGAGCTCTTGGATGATTCCAGGCAGCGCGGTGATTGTCTTTGAAGAGTGTTCGTGGAAGAGGATAACATCCCCATTCTGGATATGATCGAGGACGGCGCTGGTAATTGTGCTGGATTCCTTGGCGGCCCAGTCACGGGTGTCGATGGACCAAAACACGGCGGTGAGTCCAAAGTGGGAGAGGACGGAGAGGGTGGTCATATTGGCCGCGCCATATGGAGCGCGGAAAAGAGTGGGACGGAAGCCCACGGCCTTGTTCACCGCCTCCTGGCAGAGTTTCACTTCGGCCTGGATTTCCTTGGCGCCGGCTTTGGTTAGATTACGGTGACTTTGGGTATGGTTTCCCACCTCATGGCCCTCCGCGATCACCTGTTGAATCAGTTCAGGGTGCTCACTGGCCTTGGAACCCACAACAAAAAATGTGGCGAAGGCTTGATTCTCCTTGAGGATCCGCAGGAGTTCTCCAGTCTTGCCTGGAATGGGACCATCATCGAAGGTCAAGGCTACCGCTTGCTTGTTCGGAGAGCCCGCCCAGAGAAGGGAAGTGCCACGCATATCCAGATCCAAAGGTGGCGGAATCATTTCCTCGGCGAGATCATCGTCGTTGGCTGATAGAGGAGTGGAAAGGAGAATTGCAAAGAGGATAACAACGGCTCGGCTTCTCATCATCCCTCAAACACCGGCAAAGGTTTGGACATACAGTCCTGCCCGGACTCGGGCACACCACAACAGGACATCGACCTTCGCGGGAGATGAGCGGTGGTTCACAACAGCCGGCTACCGCCATTATAAGCCGTTGTGCACCGTCGATATAAGGACACTAGCCCCAAAGCCGCCCCGGTTTCCCCCTCCGGTTTGTGTGCGGCTCTTTTCTCCCCCTCAGATCCCCTAACACTAGAGGGAATTGTTACACCGGTAGGGGGAGGCTGTCGAGGGGGTAACGGAACTTATTCATAACCATTGTGTTATTCATCTCAGCCTGATGGACTGTATTAAAAATGGACGATGTGGGATGCTCCGGTACCGAAAACGAAGGAGCCCTGACCTTCAACACTCTCTCCTTCCCTCCCAATGCCTATTCTACTCAGGGGAACCTTGAACCTGTTGCTTCATCAAGACGGTGGGGGAATACTTCGCGGGGTATGGTGGATGGTCTATGTTTTCAAGGGAATAAATGACTTGGGCGGTCAACTCGGAAGGTGGCTTGGTAAATGAGAATAGAATCCATCCGGCTCAAAAATTTTAAGTCTTTCCGCGATGCCGAAATGCGGAACATCCCCGGTATGAGTGTGGTTGTGGGAGCTAATGGAACAGGAAAATCTTCTCTGTTCAGTGTCTTCGGTTTTCTAAAAGATGCTCTTACCGACAATGTATATGTGGCGCTCACAAAAATGGGGGGGAGCCGGGGTTTCCGCGAGGTACGCAGCCGGAATGCTGATGGCCCTATCGAGATCGAGATCAAATTCCGAGAGAAGGCTAGCGCCCCACTGGTCACCTATTCACTGGCCATCAATGAACGAGACGGACACCCCGTGGTCGAGAGTGAAATCCTCAAATACCGGCGGGGACGGAGTGGACGGCCCTGGCATTTCTTGGAATTCGCCAATGGGACTGGAAAGGCGGTCACCAACGAACCCGACCAAGTCACCGATGAAACCCAGCTCAAGAGGGAAGTTCATACCCTCAAGTCACCTGATATCCTGGCGGTTAAGGGATTAGCTCAATTCGAAAATTTTCCCGCCAGCAAGGCGCTTGGAGACTTGATTGAGAACTGGCACATCTCAGACTTCCATATCCAGGCGGCTCGTCCAGAGCGTGAGGCATCCTATGCCGAGCACCTTTCACGTGAAGGTGAGAACCTCGCCATGGTTACGGAATACCTGTTCAACCATGAGCACGCCATCTTTGACCGGATTGTCCATGCCTTAATGCAACGAGTCCCGGGAATCACCCAGGTGGAACCCAAGATCACCGAGGAGGGACGTGTTCTCCTTCGTTTCCAGGATGGCTCCTTCACGGATCCCTTCTTAGCACGGCATGTCTCGGATGGAACCATCAAAATGTTTGCCTACCTGGTCTTGCTTTATGACCCCAAACCCCATCCTTTGCTCTGTGTGGAGGAACCAGAGAACCAACTCTACCCAAGCCTTCTCCAGGAACTGGCCGAAGAGTTCCGGGCCTATGCGGGGCGTGGTGGCCAGGTTTTTGTTTCGACCCACTCCACAGAGTTCCTGAACGCGGTCAACCTTGAAGAGGTGTTCTGGCTGGTGAAGAAGGATGGATACACCCAGATCCACCGCGCTCAGGATGACCCACAGATCACCGCCTACATGAATGATGGCGACAAGATGGGGTATCTTTGGAATCAGGGATTCTTCGCGGGAGCTGATCCCATATGAGGGAGCTTGTCTTCTTTTTGGAGGAAAGGTCGGCGGAGGTTTTGTTCTCGGCTATTCTTCCACACCTGCTTCCGGGAGATGTGACTTACCGGTGTATCGTGTTTGAGGGAAAGCAGGACCTAGACCGGTCCTTGGTCAGGCGGATGCGCGGCTATCTTAACCCAGATGCCCGGTTTGTGATCCTCCGGGATCAAGACTTGGGAGACTGTAAGAAAATCAAGCAAGGTCTTATGGCAAAATGTGTTGAGGCTGGGCGGCCAGAAGCAGTTGTACGGATTATCTGCCGTGAATTGGAGAGCTGGTATCTGGCCGATCTGGCCGCTGTGGAGAAAGGGCTTGGACGTAAGGGGTTAAGTGACCTCCAAGGGAAGCGTAAGTACCGGATACCCGATGAGATTCCCTATCCCTCCAAGGATTTGATCCGTCTTGTCCCGTCTTACCAAAAGATATCCGGCACCCGTTTGATAGGGCCTCATCTGGATTTGGAAAACACCAGATCATCGAGTTTTGCCTGCCTAATGGAATCCCTCGGAAAAATGATAAGAGAGCTTCACACGGACCATCCACCAGTCCCGGTCCAGTGAGTTAGAAAAAACCAAAGGTTGGGATTTTAGTCTTCAGATCTCCTTCTTCTACGAGTATACTCTTCTTTGTTCATCATGTGGGAATATCCATTGTGGGATGTGCCGCGCCTGGGAGGGGGGATGGTGATCGCCCTCATCGCCACTATTCATGTGGTGGTGGCGCATTTCTCGGTGGGGGCGGGTTTTCTCCTTGTCTTGGGTGAACGCCGCGCGCGCGCCACGGGGGATGGGTTCCTCCTCGATTTTATCCGGTACTACTCCAAAACCCTTCTTCTGGTCGGTTTTGTCTTCGGCGCGTTGACCGGGGTGGCGATCTGGTTCTCTATCTCGTTGGCCTCAACCCGTGCCACCTCCGCAT
>CAYRBI010000255.1:0-5345 GCA_964422415.1 uncultured bacterium
GAACGGGTTTCGTTCCAGCCTGGAAACGGAGTTCACGGTATCCGAGCCGGATGGCTCGAATCAGATAGTCTCGGTTGAAAGAGACATGGATGGGATCTCCCATCCAGAATGTCGACCTGAGAGGAAGGGTGGCCTCAGCACCTTGAGTCTCCGCTCGAATCTGGAGTTCCTCTCCAGCTTCAAGGGTGACATAACGTGTGGGTGTTTCACTTCCGGGCATGAGGGGAAGGAGTTCTTCGATTTGACGGACATCTTCTTCATAAATCTCGATCAGGAGGTCTGTGTCGCCGGGGTGAGGGATGATCGCTTCTGGGTCTGGGAAATTGGGTTCAGGGGTTTGGACTTGGTAAGACCAGGGGCCATTCTTGAACATGAGTTCATTGGCCGATTTGGCCACCGATAGGGGGTCTCCGTTGAAGAGGACCCGGTCAGGTAAGGTGGGACCTACAGGGATAAGACATTTTCCCTTCCATGGGAAAGATATGCCATTTCCGATGAAGATCTGTCTGCCGTCGGTGGCCATCATCTGGCTTTTGTCACCATCGAGGCAGATGCAATCGATGCGGTACCGGGCCATTTCAGTTGAAATGACCTGAGCACAGATGTTGAAATAGTCACGGAATCGTTCCGTATTGAGGGGTGTGAATTCTCCTTCCTCGGTAAGAGTGATTTCTGGGAAGGAGTCGGTGTTTTGAAATTGGTGGCTCGAGTGGAGACTTCCGGTCTGCCACTCTGCGTGGATAGTCTGATTGTCGTTAATGGTGAAGGTGATACAACCTTCGCCGCCTCGTTGACCGTTGATACTCTTGAGGGTATCACTGGTGAGGGTGAGAATGCCTTCTCCTGCGGCATTCTCTGAAGCGTCATTCCTATAGATGAGTGTTTGTTGTTGGAGTGTGGCTCTGGCTTCAATATGGCCAGGACTACTGATGAGTTGTAGTCCATACGGACTCTTAGCGAGGATCTTCGCCATGCCTTGGCAGATTTCTGCAAGGGTGCTTCGCTGGAGAGCGAGATGCATGATAATACTTCCTTTCAGAAGAGATTGTTCGGCGGAGAGGGCTCTACCTCACACTTCCCCAGTTGTTGACTGATTCCGGGGAGATTCCCAGGAGATTCGTTGTTGAATCTGGAAAAGGTGGGAGAGACAAGCTCTATCCCGCCGATTAACATGGGTACTGTGCACGCACAGTCCATGCTTTGGTTTGTTCAAATAGTCGGGAGTGAAACCTTCTTTAAGAAGGTTATGCCGATGTGACGGTAGACCCTGATTGTGTGAGATCGATGGTATTAAATGAGAAATGGCAGAACCTGTGATTTTCGGTGATTCCGGGGTGGAATCGGGGATCTGGCAGAATGTGGGGCTGGTCAACCTTTCAGAAATTGATCCAGGCCGAAGGCCAGTTCCAACACATTACCAATTGGAACATGAGAGGAAAGCGATTGCCGCAACTGTTGAGCAACCTCTCGGCTTGTGGCCACAACCGCTACTGGCATAATGGCCTTTTGGCATTTCCGTATATTCGCTTCCACATCGGACTTGCCGGTCTCTACTTCGATGGCTTTGGCTCCTTTGGTGGTTCGGACCAAAATGTCGACAGTTCCTCCTGTGGCTAACGTCGCTTCGACCTCTACAGAATATCCCTGTGCTCGAAACTCGGCTGTAATATTGTGTTTCCAATATTCATGCTCAAGCCCACCATGGCGGGGGGGGACCTCGCCGATCCCGGTCTCTTCAGCGAGGAGAGATCGCCCTTTGGCAGTAAGGTCGAGGAGGACCACCACACCAGAGCGGGTGGCCACGCGGATCTGGGTGGCCAGGGTTTGCTGAATAATGCTGTCTTTCAAATGGTTGCCTTTACGGCGGCTGACCCGTAGCCGACGATAACGCTCCACCATCCCGCTGTATGGATGGTGGAGGATATCCAGCAGCAGGTCCCGCACCGATTCCGTGGCCGCCGCTTCTGTTTCTTCCTGATCCGAAACACCCTCTGTCACTTGATTCCCGCCTTTTGGAAAGGTCCTTGAGTTGGTATCGCTGGAATAGGTTCGCATGTGCACTTGGACTTCCTCATCCTGGATAGACTGGTTCTTAAGTGCCGCGTGGACTGTTTTCATGAGAAATGTCTTTGGGTAGCGGCTCTGCACCTTGACCAGGCATTGCCCGATCATGAGTTCACCCAAGGTGTCGCGTTGGTCTTCCTCCAAAAGCAGATAATTCGCGGCGGTGTTGACATCCTCGCGTGTCTTGAGGTTGAAAGTGAAAGTCAGGTTGGTGTTTCCAAGCGCGGGCAGGCTGATCAGGCTGGGGTGCTGGTCAATCAGGACAATGGCCTCACCCAGTTCACGGACCTCACGGAACAGCATATCCACCACCGATTCCCGTGCTCCTGGGGCTTGACGGTGCAGCACATGATGCGCTTCCTCGATAATGATTCCATGCTGGAATCGCTCCCTGGGGGAATTGCTGTTGAGACGGTAATGATGAATCCACAGCAGCAGGCTTTCAATCAGAAAGATCTTGTCGATATTGGTGAGGGTCTCCAGTTCGAGAATGACCGGATAATTCAGCAGGTCCGCCAGGTTGGTCTGGTTCTGGACATTGACCACCTTGCCCATCTCGCCATAACAGAGCGCGCCCATCGCTCGCAATGTGGAGGCCATCCAATTAGCCGCCCTGCCCGTCACCTTCATGTCCTGGACTTCCGCCAAGAGATCTTTCATCGTGGGGTAGGTGGCGACTGTCCCATGGTATAAACCGAACTTCCGATACAGTTTCTCCAGTCCATTCTGAAGGATGTACATGACACCCTCGCCGACATAGGTGGCATGAGAGAGAATTTCAATCAATTTCTTGACCCAGGAAGAGGGCTCTGTTCCAGGTGGGGGAATCAATGGATTGAAACGGAATGGCGCAATATCTCTGCCGACAGTATAGACCTGGATCTGATCCTTGAACTTGGTTCGCAGCAGAGCACGGTAATTCTTCTTCCAATCCAGAATGAGAAAAGGCTTCTGCTTGTAGAGCAGTGTCCCCAGGAGGGCGTAGCAGAGATTGGTCTTTCCGGAGCCGCTTCTTCCGAGAATGGCGGTGTGCTGGAGCCATTCATCTTCACGGATCGCAAAGGTCCCAAACACTTTTCCCTGATGGACCACCTCACCGACCGGATATCCGCCTTTGAGTATCTCTGGCGGAGGGGGTAAAAACATGGAAAGTGGTTGACCGGGAGACTCCTGCAAGTAACGCAAACTCAGAATCCTCAGGTACTGCTCGATCTGTTTCCGTCCCTGCAGATCCGCCACCTGGTAGGCCTGCCACATCCAGTCCGCCTTCTCCCCCAGGAAAGGCTTCAGGTAGCGGCATATATCATCCACTTCCATGCTCTCACAGATTTTCTGCTACCCATGAATGAATATCAGCACAATTGGCTTCACACGTCTCTTTCGATGTCTATCTCTCTCCCTCTTACGGCTGAGTTTTCGTCTCAGCCATCTTCGAATGCGTTTGATTGTGCACATGGTTTCCCACCTCCATTGGGATTGTTACTTGGAAGGGGAAACAGAGAGAGTTAATATGGGATGTGCCGACGGGGAGGGAGAAATCTTCTGGGAGGTTACTGGATGTTGGGGGAAACTAATGATCGAACTCACTGGCGCATGCCTTGTGTCCGTCCAGTGGCTCGCATTGTTCGGCTTCGCCATCCCCCCTTACGGCCCTCAAACTGGTACTCGTTGTTGGCCATTCCTGCGCATCATCCCAAAGGTTCTGAAAGTCGGAACAAAATAGATTAAACCACTCCTTTTCCCGCGATGAAAAAAGCTGAAGCATCGGCCTTTGGTTATACTCGGTGTGGGAAATGTATGTCTCCACCCTCATGAAACCACGATCATCCAATGGGTCGACGATGAAATAGCCAACAGCCGGCCGGTGGGATAGGACGCGAATCGTCACCTTCCCAGGGTGAACAGCGATCAGCTTTTTGTAAATATTCTCAAGATTTGTCTTCAACCGAAGAGCGAGGCCACCTGCGTCATCCGAAAAGTAGCTTGCCGCATCTGCAATAACATGCTCTTCGGAACTCATACATAGAAACCGGATCTGCACCCCACTTTTGACCTGTTTGTCAAAAAGGCCTGTCAATCGAGAGACCGTGTCGAGCGCTACACCACTAACCCATACTTCCTTCGTTGCAGACAGTATCAATTCTTCGGTTGAGCCAAACTGTCCTCGAAAAGCGATGTCTTTCAGTCCGAGCTTCGAGATAATGGTGTGCACATCGCTCAACAGGTTCTTGAGATCGCCGCTAAGATACACACGATCAATTAACGCATTAACAGCGAGGAAACCAAGTAGAGCAAGTACGGTTCGGTCCCGAGGAAAATACTTGACGTCAATGAAGGTGGTGACGAAGGCGATAATTACGACAAACACGGGAACCGCGCTTCGAATCGTCAGGATCTTTCGCAACCTACTAAAAGCATCCATCTCACTTTTCTCCTTTTAGCTTTTGGGAGTAGCCCAACAATGTTCAAATGGTTTCTTGATAGCACCTCTGAGGCACGAACTCGCGATATCATACCCATTCGTCTCACGCGGCAAAAGACTTGTGGTGGCAAGCGGTCAATACGCCTGATGGGCTTGGGTAAAAGAATATGTGGTTCTGTATGAGGTCCCCTCATTTCACTTCTGCAATTCCTCTATGGGACTCTTGATATCCTTGCGGTCCTCGTTGAGGATGCGAGTGTAAACCGTCCTAGCCCTGTCTCAACCAACCACATTTCGTGCATTCTCCATGAAAAGATAGCATAGTGGGGTGAGAAACAATCACGACTCTAAGACTACGCATGGAAAGCACCCATCGGGTATGAAGTTGGAGAGCGCCTTGCGACGTCCTCCGGGTGGCCATTCCACCCTTCGAGAGATTTGTTCCCCTGGTGGCCAACGCGTTCCCTCGCTACCAGTACCGACGGTCGCGCACAACATACAGCCAGAACGCAACCAGCAGCATAGCCGCAGTCGGGTACGCTATGATGGCCTGGGCAATCGCTCCGATGCCGAGATCCAGGTTCATGGTCCTCACCTCCTCTCCCGATGTTTTGATGGCCGGATCCACCTCGTTGAGGTGATCGTTGTGAAATCGACGGCATATTTGTTTCTATGGGTGAGGATGAAGATCGACCGGAATCACATCGCCGATTGTGCCTCTGCAGAAGCACAAAGAAAATAAAGATATGCCGCTGGAGAGATAGAAGAGGTGATCTGACAATGGCATTCTCTCCCGGTACATTTAAAGGTTCGATTGAAACACTGGTTCAGGGTTTCCCTAATTTCTATGAGACCTCCT
>CAYRBI010000256.1:0-5218 GCA_964422415.1 uncultured bacterium
GTCAGCTCGTGTCGTGAGATGTTGGGTTAAGTCCCGCAACGAGCGCAACCCTTATCACCAGTTACCATCGGTCCGGCCGGGGACTCTGGTGAAACTGCCGCCGACAAGGTGGAGGAAGGTGGGGATGACGTCAAGTCAGCATGGCCCTTACGTCCGGGGCTACACGCGTACTACAATGGCTGGTACAATGGGGTGCAAGACCGTAAGGTGGAGCGAATCCTCAAAACCAGCCCCAGTTCAGATTGGGGTCTGCAACCCGACCCCATGAAGGCGGAATCGCTAGTAATCGTAGATCAGCACGCTACGGTGAATACGTTCCCGGGCCTTGTACACACCGCCCGTCACATGACCCGAGTCGTCTGCACCCGAAGCCGGTCACCCAACTCGCAAGAGAGGGAGCTGTCCACGGTGTGGAGGGTGAGGGGGATGAAGTCGTAACAAGGTAGCCGTTGCGGAAGCAGCGGCTGGATCACCTCCTTTCTAAGGAGTAAGGGCAGGGGTTCTCGTTCTCCGGAGGGATGAAAAGCAACCCCCGGTCTCTGGTGCGCTCAGCGCACCGATAGATTCCGGGCGGCCCGAAACCCAAAGAGAACATTCATGAGAACCCCACAATGCCCTCACTTTTATGGTCGACATTTACACTCGTCACAGACGGACTTAAGTTCTTTACGCGAACGCAGGATTCCAAAAGCCCCCAATGGTTTACTCCGTGGGGGCTTTTCTCGTTTTGCCCCCGGCATTTGTTCGGAGTTCAACCTTCAGGTTGTTGTATGTTGTTCAACCTTCAGGTTGCTAACGACATTGAATCACGGAATGGGACCGAGGATTCGGAATCAACTGAAAAGGAACCTTCCGCTTTTTCCGTATTGTCCAGGGATTCCGTGATTCAAAGAAAGGTGGTAGTTTTGAAGTGTGTCTTACTTTTGAAGGACATCCTCTGAACGGAGTTCCACGAAGTGCGTCTTGCGCTACCAGTCAAACTGCTCTTGGTTTGTTCATTTCTCTTGGCGGAGTTCGGGTGCCAAGCCATCCGCCGGTATGAGACCCAATGGATCTATGAAAACCACTCTCCCAGTTCAGTCAGTGTGAATTTTCATAGTGAGACTCCTGTCTTGTCCATCAATGACGAATCCCTTGGTAAGATCCCCTTTGTGGCGCGTTGCCGTTGTTCAGATGTGACTGTTACTTATCAAGAGGGGATGCGCCCCCTCGCGCTCACATTCGCCAATAATGTCTCCCGGCTTCTTAAGGAGGTACAGCACGAGATTGGACTGCGGATCATTTTCAATTTGGAGATTTATCTAGTTTACGGTGTGTCCTCCTTTCAAGGGCTAGATGTTCAGCTGAATGCGGATTCCCGTTCATTAAGGTTTGTCATGATGGTTCCAGCCGCCGACCCTACGATGAATGGTCTGCTCCTGGCGAATGCTGGGTACTATCCCTATGGCTTTGTTCATGAATTGGTGGAAGGATCACTGGGCCTCAGGTCACTTTCCGATAGGCCCGTTCCATTGGATTTTACCGTCCGGTACCTCGGACTCAATTTTTCCATCCATAATCACACGCGATGGTTCCGTGAAGGATTGGCAAACTATGCGGGCCTTTTCGCGAGCCGGAAGATGAGCGAACAGGTAACCCCCCAAAGTCGGACCTTCGATCCAATCCTTCGGTACCGTTACGACTTTTCCAAAGCGCATGATGAACCGTTCACTAATCTAGCCATCATCCGGGAGAGGCTCTTTGACTGGGTTAATAGCCCAGAGAAGAAAAACACCGGTGAGTATGATGAGCAGTGTTATCATGCCTCCCTGGGAGTCTTCCTTTATCTGGAGCACCGGTTTGGTGAGGGGAGCGTGAAACGGATAGTCCAAAATCTAAAGGGAAATGGATGTCTGGATGGTGAGCAACTGATCGAAGTCGTGAACAACACCTTACGGACGGACCTGAGAACCTTGGTACGCGATTTCCAGTTCCCGGAGGATGGGCTCAAACTCACCATGATAATCCCTCATCATTGTCCTGGACTCCCTCCCTCTGAGTGGCAAGGCATTCTTGTCGATGAGGTCAAGCCAGATTCCCCCGCTGCCGCTTGGGGTGTTCAGAAGGGTGACATCATCAACTCCATGCAGGGACAGCCAGTCCGGAATACCCTGGATTATGAGATCGCCAAAATGGATCTAGTCGAGAAAGGGCGGGGAACAATGCGAGTGGTCAGGAAGGAGGAAATTCACGAACTGAAGACATGGTTGAGATGAAGGCGGGATACCGCTCATCACGTGAGCAATCTGTTTCTCCGGCTCTTTCTGCTTTTCACTTGTATAATTATTGTGAGGAGAAGCGTACTATCTGTTATTATGGACTAATGCTTTGTGCCATATCGTAGGGTGGAGGTGCTCACGATGAGGTGGATCGCGTCTTTCCTGTCAGTTTCTCTTCTCTTTGTCTGTTCTGTACTACAACCAGTTGGTCTCGAGTGGATTCTTGCTGGCACGTGGGCGGAGTCTGGGAGAGACCAGTCCGATAAAGTCACTGCCTCGACCGATGTCGTCGAGGTGAGTCTTCCTGGCTTGCCAGAAGGAGCTTACCCCATGAGATTGGTGAGGATTCCGGCGGGATCTTTCCAGATGGGATCACCGGACACGGAAAGAAGCCGTTATGCAAATGAGGGCCCGGTTCATTTGGTCACGATTGGGTATGATTTCTATTTGGGGATAACCGAGGTGACTCAAGCGCAATGGCAAGCCCTTATGGGTAGTATCCCCTCATCGGGTAGTGGTGTTGGCAATGACTACCCGGTCTACGATGTGTCTTGGAACGCTATTACCCAAGCTAATGGATTCCTGGCCAGATTGAACGCACTCGGCCAAGGGATCTTCCGTTTACCCACCGAGTCGGAATGGGAGTATGCTTGCCGTGCGGGAACAGCCACACGCTTCTATTTCGGTGATTCCTTGGGCTGTGACGACGATAACCAGGACTGTGCAGCGGGAACACTCCCCGGAAACCGTTCGGATTACATGTGGTACAGATACAATTACCTCACACCCTCCTATGGGACCAAGCCAGCCGGCGGTAAATGGCCCAATGCCTTTGGCCTATATGGCATGCACGGGAATGTTTTCGAGTGGTGTCAGGACGATTGGCATGACAGTTATAATGGAGCGCCAACGGATGGAAGCGCCTGGACACAGGAAGACTCCAGTTACCGTGTCATACGTGGTGGTGATTGGTATAACTACGCCAAACTAGCCCGCTCCGCGTTCCGTACCAAGAACAACCCCGCCACCTCTATGTACGACATGGGCTTCCGGGTGGCATTGGATGTGAAGGCCTCATCCATCCGCCATTGGGAACTGTTCGAATGAATCTCTGAAAAGCTGTAGTCCCAGTATCAGCTCGAGTGCTCCCCAACATTCTCGAGCAGTGTATTCTCGTCTAGATCACGCGTTTCGGTGACCTCCGCTTCTTTGAACTCGATATAGAGGGTGTGGGTATCTTGGAAAAACTTAACTTTCATGGAGTAAACCTCGAGTTGAAGAATCTGAATGCAGGAAGAAAATCATCGTTTCGAAGCAAGTGACCGTTTCACCTCTTTCAAACCAACTTTACGCAAGAGATCACGGAGGAGCGGATCCGCATCGATTCGTTGACGGCGGCGCTCTTGGATCTGTTCATCGTTGAGTCCTTCATACTCTCGCAGCAAATCTGCTTGAATCTGGTTCTTCATATCGACACAGTCGAAAGATTTCTTTTTCATTTCATACAATCTCCAAGGGGGAATGGATTGGAATGCATGTTTCTGAGGCAGGAGATAACCCCTGCCTCAATTCCTCCAAGGGTTTTCTCCCCTCATACCTCCGGTAGCCCCCAGGGTTCCCGGTATTCCCTCGTCAACAGTTTATTCGCCTCCGGATCATTCACCACCTCTTCCTTTTCACGGTCCCAGACAATCCGGCGTTTTACTTTCAGGGCGATGTTTGCCAATTGAACCGCTGTGGTTGTGCGATGGGCAATCTCAATGTCCGAGCGCGGGAGTTCACGGCTGGCCAGACAATCGAGCCAATGCGCGGCATGATCGACATACATCTGGGGGTCGTCCCCTTTTACTTTTTGAGGTTCGAGACTGGATTTCTCTTCCGGGGTGACTCCCCAACCACTCCGTGTCATGAGCATTGTTCCCTCTGTCCCATAGAACAGAATCCCATGGTATGTTCCCTCGGGTGCATGGGCATTAGCCTCACGATGCTCCCAGGTGCAGGTGAATCCCGGATATTCAAAGATCACGGCCTGTGTATCGGGCGTTTCGCAGTTGTCGTCCAGCATGTTCCGTTGACCGGAACTCGACACAGCCAACGGAGCATCCACACCCATCCCCCAATGAACCATGTCGACCAGGTGAATTCCCCAGTCGGTGCATTTGCCGCCTGCATAGTCCCAAAACCAACGCCACTCATAATGGAACCGGTTGGGATTGAAAGGGCGCGAGGGGGCGGGTCCCAGCCACATGTCGTAGTCCACACCATCGGGAACCGGGCCATCCGGTGGATGCCCCAGATCCTTTTGATGCCCGGCCACCCAAGTCTTGCAGAGACCGACCTTTCCCAGTTTGCCCTCCCGGATAAACTCACAACCGGACTTCATGTGCGGGCCGCTGCGTTGCTGAGTTCCCGCTTGTACAATCCGGTTGTACTTGCGTGCCGCGCGGACCATGGCGCGGCCCTCATGGACATTGTGCGAGACCGGCTTCTCCACGAAGACATCTTTGCCAGCCATACAAGCGTAGATTGTAATCAACGCATGCCAATGGTCGGGGGTACTGATCCAGACCGCGTCGATATCGTCGCGCTCGAGCACCTTGCGGAAATCCTGATAGGTGTCTGGTTTCGGTTTCCCACGCGCGGTGATCTTGGCCACCCACTCATCAGTCCGGCTCCTGTCGATATCACACAGAGCCACGTAATCGGAACGGTCATGGTCCAAAACGATCTGGGCATTGTGCCAGCCGATGCTCCCGCACCCAATATGAGCGATACGTGGGCGGTCATTCGGGCTGGCTGGTTTCGGCTTGGGTTGCTCGTCGCCGTGAGCACGGCTTGCGAGTGTCCCTGCCAGCGCCGCGGCTCCGGTTACGAATTGCCTTCGGTTCATTTGAAATGGCATGAAGTGTGGGGTACTCCCCATTGTCTAGACAACTTTTGGTGAAAACTAAGCTTGATTT
>CAYRBI010000257.1:0-5081 GCA_964422415.1 uncultured bacterium
CCACATTGAAGGCCAGGTACATCCGCCAACCGCTGCGGGTCTGCATCCCATCGATCTTCAGGATCGTGGCCGGGACGGGGGTGCCTTCTCCTGTCTGGGTATGCCCGTTGCCGTTCCCGTGGGGCTGGCCGTTGCCGTTCGCGCGGCTCCCCTGCTTGGCGAGGAAGCTCTTGACGATGGCTTCCTGGAGCGAGAGCGCGATGCTGGCCTGTCCCATTGTGGCTTCGAACTCAGCCTCGTGGACGGGGCAGGAGAGTTCCACCGAGAGCGAGTCGATCCGTCCATCGGGTGAGATGCTGCGCTTGATCGTGAGGTCGCTGGGGAAGTGGGGCCGATTGAGGCCGGGAGCTGTCACAGAGACCCCGGACTCCTCCTGGATCGCGCGGCGTTCCTCGGCTTCGACGGGATCGATCTCCTCCTCCACTGCATTGCCTCCCCTCCCTCCGAAGACGGCATTGATGTGATCGCAACGGTCACGGGGATCAGGGCGGTTTATGAAGTCAGGACAGGTGCAAGTCGGTGCGGCGGGTGTGCCGCGAACCAGGAAGAGTGTCTTGGGATCGTCGGGTGAGTAGACGCTGAATCCGCGTTCGGCTTCTGAGACCACATAGAGGGGTGCGGGACTGCGTGAGAGAGGGGGTGCTGCGTACGCGTGCTGGGCCAGGGGTTGGCTCCTCCTTACTTGGGTTGGGTGTATTGGGTTCACAAAGAACCGGTGTTCTGTGCCCAGCGTACCGTGTGGGTGGGAAGGCAAAAGGCAGGGAGAAATGCCGCAAGTGCTCTCTCTTGCAGACTTCCCCAATGGATGAGCCATGGGACGATGGAGGGATGGATTTCAACCCCATCACCTACTTCGCCCGGACCAACTACCGGGGCGAGAGCAAGCCCTTTGGCATCAAGCAGCGAGACAGGTTGTCGCACGTGTACGTGATCGGAAAGACCGGGACAGGAAAATCCACACTGCTGGAAACAATGATGCTGCAAGACCTCGAGAACGGGATCGGTTTCGCCCTCTTTGATCCGCACGGGGATCTGGTGGAGAGGGTCATGGCTCAGGTTCCCGGCCATCGGAGGGAGGATGTCCTCTACCTCGATGTGGCGGACCGGGATTGTGTCTGGGGATACAACCCGCTGGAGCACGTTCCTACGGAGAAGAAGTCCGTGGCCGTGTCAGGTCTGCTGGAGGTGTTCCGGAAACACTGGCCGGACTTCTGGGGACCGCGTCTGGAGCACATCCTCCGGAACGCTCTCTTCGTGCTCCTCGACCAGCCCGAAGCAACCTTGGCTGACGTCCCCCGCCTTTTCGACGATAAAGCCTACCGGCGTGAAGCTGTGTTACGCACCGCCAATGCTCACGTACGGGACTTCTGGCTCAAGGAGTATGAGGGTTACCCCGCCCGGCTGCGGGCGGAAGCCATCGCCCCCATCCAGAACAAGGTGGGAGCCTTTCTCGCCGACCCGATCCTCAGCCGTGTGCTGACACAGCGGAGGAGCACTTTCTCGTGGAGGCAAGTGATCGACGAAGGGAAGGTCCTGCTGGTCAACCTTGCCAAGGGCAAGATCGGTGAAGGGAATGCGTCCCTCTTGGGATCACTGCTCCTGTCGGGGGTGTATGTGGCAGCGTTGGGGAGGGCCGACCAGCCACAAGAAATCCGGCGGGACTTCATCCTCTATCTGGATGAGTTCCAAAGCGTGGCGACACCCACGCTATCGTCCATGCTCTCGGAGCTGCGCAAGTTCCATGTGGGGATGGTTCTCGCCCACCAGTTCCTCTCCCAGATCGATCCACTGATCCGGGACGCTATCCTGGGCAACGTGGGGACCCTCATCACCTTCCGGGTCGGACTTCCTGACGCTGAGTTCCTGGCCAAAGAGTTCTTCCCGGACTTCTCACCCCTCGACTTCACCCGCCTCCCCAACCACGAGATCTACCTGCGGCTCATGATTGATGGAAGGGTGTCGAGGGGGTTTAGCGGGGAGGGGTTCCTTTTCCAGATTCCTGCATATTCTTCAACCTGTTTATCAGCAGATTAATATCCGGCTCCCCTATCTTCTGACCCTTTTCCACTGCATCCTTAACAACCGTATCTGATTCCTGTGTTCCCAATCGCTTTTCCTCCAAAGCCAAAAAAATACTAGCCAGTGAACTCTTTCGTATATCCGATAGACCATCAGCCAACTCTATAGCTCTTCGGTACAACAATCTTCCATTGGATAAATCCCCTTCGCGAAATGATCGCAAACCATTTGTAGCAAACCACAGAATGTCGTGAGGTGGTGTGAGATTCCTAGGATCGGTCTTATCAAGCAATTCGCCAGCTTCAGTGGTATGACCACCTTGAAGAAGACAAAAAGCCAGATTGTTGATTAGGACAAAGTCATCGGCATTTGAGCGTAAGCCATTTCGAGCTATTGAAGCACCGCTTTCGTAATCTTCCATACACACAGACAAGATGTAAGATGCCAATACGACGGGTCGACCAGAGAAAGGTTGATCTTTGTACCAAGCCAATGAGTCTCTCAATCCCTTTTCCCAATCCCCTTTCTTGTATTCTCTCCAGGCTGATGCCTCAGATGAATCCGTAATACGTACATCCAGATCTTCTCCAATTGCCAGTCCTCCCGAACGGTTCAGCCAAGCAGCCTGAGCAACAGAGTTTTCACTCGCACCTCTCATGCTGCTCTTCAAATATCTGATGGCTTGTCGAGAACTCCCTGAAATGTACTCGAGGGTACCAAGGGCACTTGCCAACTCAGAGGTGTTTTGATTTCCATCAAACTGTTTTAGAAGTATTTGCCCCTTTTTGCTGAATCTTGATGTTTTATTCATGGCAGATGCCACTGCGATCTCAGCAGAAAGTATCCATGGATCATGAGAAACAGATTCACTCCTCCGAAGAATCGAGTGTGCACGTTTTAGGTCACCGATATGGACGAACAAGCGTGCTGCTGATCGAAGAATATACCGGTTCTGTGGGAAGATCTGCAAAGCAATCTGCATACACTTCTCGGCTTTGGAGACTTGTCCTAGTATTGTGTACAGCAAAGACAAATCAGTCCATGTGAAAGCATGGCGATGGTACTTGCGGGTGAGAGATTTCAAGTGAGAGATCTCACGATAAATCTGTTCTGGTGACGTTAGGTCTCGATTCACATCATCTCGTTGTTCATACTCGTCGATTCCTTTAGACTTCGACATAATAATCCGCAAATTATCGTGCTCCGGTAAGGTCTTCCCTTCGAGCTCATTGATAACATCGAGAACCTCCGATTCACGACCCAAGGAAAAAGCGGTTGTTATAATATCTGCACCTACGGAGTAGCTTTTCGTCCTTTCCCATAGTTGACGTCTTTCCTTAAAGGAATCTTCGGTATGCGCATCCTTATCCGGGATTCCCGGCTTAACAATTCCAGCAAGCTCGCCTCGAATCACAGTATTGGAGAAGAAGCGCCATCGAGGGATTACATTTCGAGGCTTATCTTCATTATTAGCTGTCATTTGCTTGTACCAAATATTCCAATCTCAGCTTTCCTAGCAAGGAGATCAAATTGTGTCACATATCGTTCAAGTGAGTACTGAGAGCCAGAGTTGAAATGATTGCAAGGATGACCTCGCTTCTCTGGATTCGGGAAGCAGAGTTGCCTGACGATATCCACAACATCCGAAACAAGGAGATTTGGTAATTGGTTCCTAAAATCCTCTAGCGATTCATAGAAAGCTTTTTCCATATACGGTAACACCACATTGTACCCATCAGCATGATACTCTGGCCGATGGTCACTGGATAAATGACTGAAAATGAGACTCGTCATATTCACTCGAGCAAATAAGAAGACGACCATGCTGCCAAGCAGATACAGATCGCAACCAAGTCTTCTCCTATTCCAGTCAGGATCAACGAATCCATACAGAAGCTCCGGAGGTGCGTAACTTCTGTCTCCCGCGATTGGGAAATCTTCATGAGGACAGTGGGAATTCCTTGAAGCTGCGCGACCAAGGTCTGCAAGCTTTGATACTCGTTCTTGGAAGACGAGAATGTTCGATGGCTTTATGTCTTGATGTGCAATGTTAATAGAATGAAGCTGCTTAAGGCCTGTTGCTATATGGTGGAGCGCCCGTAAGGTCCAAGCGATATCAAATCCGGTGAATCTGTCAAGCTGCAACCGCACATCACCATCAGCCAGTTCGAAAATGATGTATTGTACTATTGAGTTCGGATCGTCAGGGTCAGCTAGAACTTTCCCATCACAGAGATACCGAACGACCCTGTCGAAGCTCTTCTTTTGACACTGTGAACAGAGTTGTCTCTCTGAGTTGTAGGCCTCTGTCATACCCTGCAGGGCCTCTGCAGGGTCAGGTGATCTGAGTGCAGCGGAGAAATCGAGAGCCTTCAAGTAGGCTCTGATTCCTCCTTGACCTTCGACTATGTATCCGTGAGAGAAAAATCCGCCCGTTGTGGCAGGATCTTTTGTAAGTTTCTGGACAACATTCCAATTCTCTTGGAGGCGAATGCCGATTAAGCTCTCGGCCGGAGAGGGTCGCACTGGGTTTTCTCCTTTTTGCGAATGCTTGGAGACCTGGATAAGGGCTTCCCCAGAAATCCAGTTTGTCCAAGAGCTAGCCAGAATCAGACAGAATCGTCAAGAGAGGCGCAATACCCTTCATCAGTCCCTTTTCTCGAATACCACTACATGATCCTGCGGCGTACGAGCAGGGCGGGAAGCGTCCCGCACTCATCCTTTCGGTCAACCCATTCAACCGAGGCACCGCCGATCTCGTTGTGGTCCTTCCACTCACAACCCGCGCCAAGTACATTCGTTCCCACGTAGCTGTCACCCCACCTGAAGGCGGTCTCTCGGATCTCAGCTTCATCAAGTGTGAGGACATCCGGTCCATCTCCAGAGCCAGGCTGACGGAACGAATCGGACAAGTGGCCCCTGAGACCCTCCGTTCAATAGAGACGTCAGTCCGGCTCTTCTCCATGCGGGCGAGCAGCCGTTTGGTCCGGCCCAACGTACGGCGGTGGAGGTCCTCGTACACGCCGGCGAACAAGCGCCGGCCAGGAGTGCGGAAGATGAGC
>CAYRBI010000258.1:0-5045 GCA_964422415.1 uncultured bacterium
TAGACACCCGGTGGAATCGATGGGCGGCCTGCCTTGGCGTAATACTCAGCGCACAAAGCCTCGACTGTCTTGTCAAACCCGGACGACGACAGAATCCGGTTTAATTTCTCGTAGAATGGATGGCCTGGAGACTTGGACAAGTCCTGCGTCGCTACCCACAACTCCTGCTGCTCTTTCCCCCGCTCCCCCATCGCCATGCTCTCTCTCCTCTTCTTCCTCTTTTACCGCCTTCCAGAAATCCATAATAGATTCCCTTGGGAGTTTTTCAACGGGTTGCTAAGCGAACCATAAATGATCTTTTTATGACTTCTCCGTGATTTTTCCATGATCTGCATATCGGAGAATTGATGTTATTGGGGGAATTGGATCATGTTTCGATCCTCACCCCATAAATCGAAGGAGGTTGCTGAAATGATACAGTCAGTCTGGTCGGAAGATCAAGATGACGACAGAGAAGCCTTGGATGATGAAGGGAGTGAAAGTGGCGATGAAGAAGGCGAAGAACAGATAGATGAAGAGGAAGATTCAGGATTAATGGAGACCTTCTGTGACTCAGAGGACGAAGAGGATACAGATACTGGTTCAGATTTGGGAATCGATTTTGGTGGACCAGTCGGCTTCTTAAAACCGTTTGTGAAAATGTTGGATGACATGCTTTACATAGGGTCGAAAGCTATGGTCACGGCAGTCAGATTTGGGTACAGGATGGCAAAGGACAAGATAAAGGAGAACGCCAAACGCAGGCGATATGGATTGTCAACAGAAGAGGAGGATGGGGAGGATGGGGAGGAGGATGAGTACGAAGAAGCGGATCCATTCCGAAACAGTGGTGGGGGGTGGTGAGGATCGGTTCATATTTGTAGTGAGGGCAGCCGGGTTTCTGAGGCCGATTGCTCTAAATAAATGGGGTGTTGTTCCGGCACGCAAGCAAGAATGAGGTAGTTGGATTGGGCTGCATATAAGGATTCGGAGATAATTATGACTACAACAAGATCATCGATTGAATGGACCGAAGTCACCTGGAATCCAATCACAGGCTGTTCAAAAGTCAGCCCAGGCTGCAATAACTGCTATGCCGAAAGGATGGCCCAAAGGCTCCGTTCAATGGGACAACCGAATTGTGCAAATGAGGTCGAGGTAACACTTCATCCCCAAGTTCTCCAGGCTCCTCTCCATTGGAGCAAACCAAGGACTGTCTTCGTCAACTCGATGGGTGATCTCTTCCATGAGATGGTTCCAGAAAAGTTCATTCAAGACACTTTCCAGGTAATGTCTCAGGCAAGTCTTCACCAGTTCCAGATCCTCACCAAACGATCTGAACGTCTGGCTGAGATGAGCAAACGCTTGGATTGGACTCCTAATATTTGTATGGGAGTCAGTGTAGAGAATGCTCACTACACCATCCGGATTGACCATCTTCGGATAACCGGTGCTTCTATCAAGTTCCTCTCACTTGAACCACTCTTGGGTCTGATACAAAACTTGATCCTGGAAGGGATTGGTTGGGTCATTATGGGTGGAGAGTCCGGTCCCAATGCTCGTCCAATGAATCCGTCTTGGGTTGTCGAGATTCGCGATCGGTGTGCCATCACAAGCGTTCCTTTCTTTTTTCAAACAGTGGGGCAAGATTACCAACAATCCGGACAAGCTGGATCCTACAGCCAAGGGAAACGGTGGCCATGCCAAAGGTGGCAGGTTGCTTGAGGGACGGCTTTGGGACGGGATGCCATCAACGACCTTACGGGTTATGGAATAACAGATCCATCATCACCCTTAGAAAAACAGAAGTGTGTGTTTATTTCAGAAATAATGACCATCATAGAAATACCACAGAAATCAGGAGGATTTTATCGTGAAGTACAGGGACAGTTGGTTTCAAACTGACACGACTGGCTTACTGGGCGCTCAGGGTAACATAAGGAATCCCAGGCTTGTTTTTGAACTCCTCTCAAATTCTTTTGATGAGGAAGGTGTGACTAAGGTTATCCTTTCTTTCAACCTATCCAAATCCACAAACAAGGGTTCCTCCAAGGGAGTGATAGTTGCTGTGGAAGACAACGGACCTGGATTTGCCAACATTAAAGATGCCTACACCCTTTTCAGACCCACACAAAAGCGTGCAAAACCAGGAACTCGTGGCCGGTTTGATTTTGGAGACAAACTGGCAATATTCCATGCCTCTGAAGCACGGATTGAGACTGTTGGACACACAGTCACGTTCAGCAAGCAGGGGCGAAAAGACTCCCGGAACACGCGTGAAAAAGGAACCCTGGTGAGAATCACATTTCCTTGGACAGCAAAAACGGTTAGGGAAATACTTGATGAAGTCCGGTTGATAATCCCGCCGACTGGTGTGGATCTGACCGTACATCCATTGGAGGGGGAGATCTTTTCTATCCTTCGCCCTCGAATTCTCGCGCAGACCCAGGCGGATCTACAAACAGTTGTTGCGAAAGATGGAAGGACTTTGGTTGAGACTCGCCGGAAAACATCGGTGGTCATCTACGAATCACCGGATAATAGAGGATGGCTCATGGAAATGGGTATTCCAATCCAACCGATTGATTGTCCTTACTCTGTTTCGGTTGAGCAAAAGGTACCGTTGCCACTCTCCCGTGATGTGGTAAAGCCTTCCTATCTCCAGGAGATCTACGCAATCGTACTGAATACCATGCATTTATTGATCTCAGAAGAGGAATTCAGTGAAGGATGGATCACTACAGCGGTGATGAGCCGTAAACTCACTAATCAAGCAAAGAAATCAGTTACGGAAAAGAAGTTCAATAACACGGTTCTACGAAGTTCAGACTCCTGGGCGAATGAGGAAGCCCGCAACCATGGTATGGAGGTAATTGACTCCCGGCTTGTTTCAAAAATGGAACGTGAAGAACTTGAGAAATTCGGTCTTGTCACATCCTCACGCATCTTCAAACGGCAGCCCATTCCGGTACTCGCTATCCCACCATCTGACTGGACCGGGGGTATGCAAGCAACAGCCGAATTGGCCCGGTTGTTTGCACGAGACCATACTGGAATCGATAATCTTGTGGTCGAGTTTCACCGGTTGACCGAAGGATCGTATATAGCACAGTTTGCAAAAGACCGAAACCGATTGGAGTGGAATTTGGCCAATTGTGAAGGAGGAGAATCATTTTTTGACAAGCCCATCTCCCCAAAGGTCATTGAGATTATCCTCCATGAACTGGCTCATGCCGTAGGAAATGGCCATGACTCAAGTTATCACAGGGAATTTGAACGTTTATCAGCCGATGTGATTGTTGGTGTGGCAACATCACCTGAGGAGTTCCTCCAGATTACAGGTCGAAAGAGATGATCACGGAAACAGTCAGATATATACACCATTTCCACTTTAATGAGGGAGCGTCCGCTAGATCCTGTGTGAAAAGGGAGCACGTGGCTCCCAAAAGAGAATGAGAACCAAAGGGCTGCGGTGAGGCCATACTCAACGCAGTAGTGTCGACGCACCATCGGATCATCCAAGGCATCAAGGGTGGGTTGGAGTTCGAGTGGGACCCGGATGAACCCGCCTTCTACTTGAATCAGATCCCAGACCTGGCCAGCCTCGGCACCGTAACAGCGGAATTCCGCCATCTGGATTCCAACGGTATTGGCAATCTCATTCAGGCAGTCCTAAAGGACTTCGTCTATGACTGGGCCACGTGGGCCATTGCCACTGGGATGGTAGGGGCCATCCAGGATAAAAGCTCCATGTTCTAAGGTGATGAGGAGGTTGATCAATCCCCATTCTTCAAGGATGCGTTCGACCTTTTCGACATCACCTTCATACTGGCATAGGCCGTAGACATGGGTTGGGTCACTCATGATATTCTCCTTTCGTTGGTAACAGGGGCGCGGGGCAGCCGGGCAGCCCCGCGCCCATTTTGATTGCTTATTAGGCGACCGCCACTTTGCGGATGTCCGTGAGTGGCGCTCCTGTAATCAGGGCATCCAGCCGGTCTTCCACTTCTTCCTCATCCACGGTGGTGCCGTCCTCCTGCCAGGATTCTTTAAGGTCATCAAGGAATTTCTGCAGGTCGATGTCTTGTTCCTGTTGCTCGAAGAGACGGCCATCGAGGGCGAGTGAAGCGGCCGCTTCCTTGTCCTTGATGAGGTCCCACATCTTCTCATCAATGCTGCCGCTGGTGAGGGCGACATAGATGTGGACCTCGCGCTTGGAAGTCAGCCGGTGGGCGCGTGCAATGGCCTGGTCGAAGGTGGCGTAGTCCCAGGGAAGGCCTGAGACGATCACCGATGAGGCGTTGTCCAGGTTGTGTCCCAGCGACATGGCGTTGATGCCCGCGCACAGCACTCGAAACCTCCCCCTCCGAAAGTCGGTCACCAGATCAGCCCGTTCTCCAGGGCTCTTGGTCGTGGTCTCCTCACCAATCGTTTTCACAATGTGGCAGGAGGAGATACCAGCCTCATTGAGCAGGCCCGCGATAAGCGGTCCGTACTCCATGAGCGACGAAAACACCACGACTTGTTCGCCTCGTTTGACACACTCGATGGCTTGCTGCACCACAGCGAGGTTCTTGGGAGTCATGTTCGGACTGCGCCACCAGGAGTCCTCGCTCTGGCAGTTGGGGAGAGTGGAGGCGAATTGAAGTTTCCAATACAGGCCGAGGATGGCGCTCATGCGCTCGACCATGGCCATGCCCATATCGGTCTCGTGGGTGGCGACATACCAGTCAGGGAAACCTTTGAGCCAGTTCTTGTATTGGTCGCGTTGTTGGGTGCCGAAGGGGACACAGATCTCATGGAAGATGCGTGGGACCAGGATTTCTCCGGTTTCCTCCTTACGGCGGCGGATGATCGAACTCGCCAACAGCCGCCATAGGATGGCCAAGTTGGTGACCTCGGGAAGCACCTTCTCGCGGGTCTTCTTGCCGTCTTTGTAGGTGGCTTCGATGACCGCGAAGTCCTGGGTGAACTTGGTCTTGCCGTTGGTGTAGTCGAAGGGGAAACGTGGTGTGTTGTTGCCGAGTCCCCACCACAGGAGCCAGAAGGCATCCGGGATGTAGTTG
>CAYRBI010000259.1:0-4850 GCA_964422415.1 uncultured bacterium
CTCATGACCACCGCGCCTTGGACCTTTTCGACACAACTTACGAGATGGAAGACGGAGTGGTCAACCGAGCAATTAATTCCAATCTGACATGATAAAGGGGTTTTGACGATGACTCTTCAACGGATTGTGGTAGGAATTGCTGTAGTGACTCTCGGTTGCATGATGACTTTTGTTCCGGGTACCTGGTTCCTTATGAATAAGTTCGAATGCTCGGCGCAAACCTTTTCTTCTGAGGTGAAAACCAAGGATGGTCCAAGTGTTCAGGGTGTCTGTCCTCCCTTTAAGCTGCGTGATGGGAAGGGGAATGTCATCGATCCCACGCGTAATGAGAACAGCAATGTTCCCTATTCCCCAAAACAGACTTGTGGCGCAGCAGGTTGCCATGACTACAACCTCATCACGGAAGGTTTTCATTTCACCCAAGGCAAGGGTGAAACTCTGCCAGTGAAATATGGGGAGAGATATAACTGGGTGCAATATCCCGGAAATTATGGTGGCAACTGGTGTTCACCCGCCCCTCTCTACCGCCAGCTAGCTCTGAAAACGAACTCGAATCCCCGAACAATTGATATGACCTCCTACGATTTCGTGACCGCCACCTGTGGCAACTGCCACCCTGGGGGAGGGCCGATGGAATACGACCGTGATGGCAAGCGTTACGATGAGTGGATGTCAAATCCGGAATCCGGGATGACACCGGGTGGAGACAATGGCCTTGATGGCGACTACTACAAGGCTCGCTGGTCTCAGACTGGAGTCATTGAAGCGGATTGCCTCCTCTGCCACATGCCTGAGTACGACTACAAGAAACGCAATGCCCAACTCGCTAACCTGAACTTCCGTTGGGCGGCAACAGAGGGAGCTGGTTTTGGAACGATCTCAGGGAAGGTCATCACCAATGAGACCCCTGTGGTGACTTACGATCCAAAGCGATTTGATGCAGAGGGTAATGTCGTCCTTCACATCGCGCCCGAGCCCAGAAATGAAACCTGCCTGAACTGCCATTTCAAGCCAGACTGGAAGAAGCGTGGCGCGGCTTACTCGGAACGAACTGATGTCCACATGGTGGCGGGGCTTCGTTGCGTCGATTGCCATACAGCTGGAAGCCACGCGGCTGATGATCGAATCAAAGGGCGGGAGGTTCATCAGTTTGGCAAGGGCGATGATCCCTCCGGTTGGGTCAGGAATGACCTTGATGATACAGTCCGATCCTGCGAGGAATGCCATCTGGAGGGTTGGCGGAATGCCCCCCGTGCCACGCATGAGTGGCTCCCGCCGCTCCACATGGAACGCATCTCCTGCCAGGCTTGCCACATCCCGGCACGTGCTGTCAAAAGCGCGCTCCTTCAGGCCAGTGATGTCTTCAATCCCGCTCCCAGAATTTCGCCGCCCGCCAAACATATCTGGACCTTCTATGACCAGGACATGAACTTCTGGAATCATTACGGCGAGCTGGAACTCTTTACTGGAGCGGATGAACCCACCAATCTCTCACGTCCCACGCTTATCCGCTACAAGGGGAAAATCTATCCCGCCAACCGGGTCCACAGCACCTGGGTTGGCCTTGAGGAGACAGGTAAGACCGGGCTGGGCCAGATCTTTATGCCCGACTACTTTAAGATGTGGAAGGAGCACCAGGCAGATCCCACCAAGAACTCACCCTCCCTTGCCGCCATCACTGACGACAACAAGGATGGCCACCTTGAAATCAACCGGCCCGAAGAGATCGATGCGGTCCTGGCTGGCTGCACGGACTACCTCACCAAGACAGGATTTCCACTCGAAGGAAAACGGTTGGTCTGGGTAACTGGAACCAAGGCTTGCTACTCCTCCAAGGAAACCCGTGACCTTGACCGCGAGCCTTTCGAGGCAACAGCCTACGCTTCCGTGTATAAGTTCTCCCATGATGTCGCGCCCTCCCGGGCAGCTTTGGGTTCTGGTGGTTGTGTCGAGTGCCACAGTTCTTCCTCTCCGTTCTTCATGGGCAAGGTACTCGATGCCCCCTTTTCCACCACTGATGGGACACCTGAATGGATTCCCAACTACAGCATTCTTGGAATCTCTTCATTTTGGATCAAGTTGGGGGCTTGGCGGGAAGAGTGGCTGAAGCCGGTGGTCTACCTCCTCTTTGCCATCCTCACCTTCCTTGTCTTGTTGGTCTTGCTGAGGGAAGCTGCTTTCCGGAGTAGTCTCTTGAGTCCACGCTTTACTCAGAGCCTCTATCGAATCGCCTTTCTCATCGGTCTTGCTGGAACAGCCTATCTCGCCTTCAGCCCAGAGCTTGTGGACTATATGCTGATCCGCCGGTTCACTTTGGATGCAAACCATTTCTGGATTGGGTCTCTGATCCTCTTTGCCGCTACAATTGCTGCGTTACTTTCTTCTACCTCCAAGTCCTCACAACAGGCTCGCGGATCTCTGCTCCCGATAATGACGCTTCTTCTCGCCGGAATAACCGCACTCCTTGGAATCTCAATGATTTTCTTGAATCCAGACTGGTTGGGGGGTATGTCTCGTTTCATCTACACCGGTTTCGATTTAGGGCTTGCAATAGTACTAATGTTAACATTGGTTCTTTTATCCAGGTTATCTTGGAAAACAAGTGTTGCATAAGCGGCACTCACCAACAGACATTTATTTGTGGAAAGGAGAGTGATCATGTCGAACGAACTAACACGAAGGATGTTCCTCACATCTGCGGGAGCAGCGGCCGCTGTGGCCGCGGGGGAGAGTAGCCTTGCTCAGTCACAGGATACTACCAATACAGGCAAGACTCTGAAGATTATCGGCGTGTGTTGTAGCCCACGCAAAGGGAAGACCACTGCGGCAGCTCTGAAAGTCTGCCTCGATGAGGCATCAAAAGTATCTGAGAAGATCGACACCGAACTGATCGAACTGGCTGGCCTAAAGATCCCAGCTCAAGTCGCGGCAGGTGTCCCTCTCGATGAGGGTGAAAAAGATGATTTCCCTTCGATGATACCGACATTGTCGGATCCCAATGTCGCTGGGATTATCATTGGGACACCTGTCTACTTCGGGAATATGTCTGCCCTTTGTAAATCATTCTTGGATCGTTGGATGGTTTTTCGAAAAGACAATTTCTCCCTGAGCGGTAAAGTGGGTGGTGTCCTGGCGGTTGGTGGTGCTCGCAACGGTGGACAAGAACTCACAATTGTCTCCGTACAGACTGCCCTCATGTGCCATGAGATGGTTATGGTCGGAGATGGAAAACCGACTGGTCATTTCGGGGCCACTGTCTGGAACATTGCAAACGACGACATCTCAGGCGATGAATTCGGGCTATCAACCGCCCGTAACCTGGGACGCCGCATGGCGGAGGTAGCGCTTCACCTGCGTCGGTTGGTGTAGAATAGGACTATTGGCTGACAATGATGAATTGCCTCATGTTTCTTTTTATATATATGCTTGTGCGCCGCATTATGGTGGCGCACAAGCATATATCAGAATTGGAAATATCTTTTGTGGGCATTCTGATATTGCAGAGAAATACTTTTTTGGATAACAGGTGACGTAATTTGACGAAGGTATTGCTTTTGGGAATATGGGTAAATAATCCATGACATTGAAAGTATATCTCACGCTAATTCTCATCTTCCTTGTAGCAGGGAGCGTATCCTTTGTATTCTGGCCAGATGTATTACCGGCCAATAGATCCACATCCGATAATCCTGGCCAGTCCAATGTGCTGGATGAAGAGTCAGACGTAACCTCCATACAGAGCGACATACCTGATACCCCCAAATACATTGCCTATTACTTTCATGGCGATGCTCGATGTCCCACCTGTCTCAACATTGAAGCGTATTCAAAAGAAGCAATCGATGCCGCATTTCCTGAAAAGGTCGAACTGGGCGACCTGGAATGGAGATCGGTAAACACAGATGAGGATTCATACTCTCACTATAAAACCGACTTCCAACTCGAATTTAGCTCTCTCATATTTGCCGAGTATATTGATGGAAAGGTGCTTCGTTTTGAAAACCAGGAAAAGGTCTGGGAGTTGATTCACGACAAAGAAACATTTGTAAAGTATGTGGAATCTCAAGCCAGGAAATTCATGGGAGAAACAGAATGATTGAAGATTGACTAATCGAAACCCCTTTCTGATCTGGTTCGCCACCGGAGAAAACATAAGGGGTCCTCGTTCTTGCAATCCAATAATATTGGATATACAAAGGGCCTCATCATTCTGAATTGAAGGAGAATGGGTACAGACATGCACATGATGACAGCCTTAAACCATTTTCAATCCAAGGATTTTACAGGTGTATCTAGTCCCCCAATAATGGTTGATGTCGTCAATAGAGTTATTTTTGTGTCGAACCTAACAGCGCTAAAGACATTAAATGCGGAGACTCGGCTACTATATGGAACTCAAATATCGATAGAAGACAGTGAAGAAGAGGATTGACGTGATCGAGATGATCTGGGTTCTTAGATCGAATAGAAGATCACCCTGTCTTACACACATGTGGATAGTCGGAGGCATCTTTGTCGAAAATGAACGTTTTTCCGGATATATCGAGGAGGCCTCAGCTTTTTCTGTTCACGAGGCCTCCCCGTTTTTTTTAATGATGACTCGGTTCCGATATCAGTCCCGATTCACTTCGCTTGTGTAGTAGCCGCAGGCTCAGATTTCGGTTTCTCTGTTTCTGTACCAGTGCTCTTGGCTTGATCCGATTTATTCGAGATATAAGAAGGGTAACGGTCATTGACCCATAGAATCCGGCCTCTGACATTCGTTACCGCTCCACGATTGAACCAAGGCCGGCGATAGGTCCACCCTCTGTAGTTCGGATCAGGCGTGTCATCCACAAATGTGGAGCCAT
>CAYRBI010000260.1:0-4785 GCA_964422415.1 uncultured bacterium
TACTACTTGGTCCTCAAAGAGAAGCGGGTCCCAAGTCTTCTTGATTCAGTGTCTGAACTCCAGGAAGGAACTACGAGCCTCAACCCTGGCCTGGAATCATTTCTTGGTGCTGATGCAATGCTTCAAGAGAAGATCCGTCAGGACAAGACGGCAGTGGATCTGATTGTCCGGCAGATCGAGGAACGGGAACAGATGAAGTCTCAGCATCTTACTTCTATCGATGAAGAAATGGGGTATGCGAAGAGTTGGATCTGGAAACTGGATCACTGGTACCTCGGCAGCAATAAAGGAATCGACAATACTCGCAACCAGTTCTTCCGTCAGATTCAACAACTCGAACAGGAGCGGCGAACAATCGAGACCGCTACCTGGCGCGATGAAGCCATGCTCCTCAAGGACTTTGTCGAACACTGGAGTGCCTACCGGAATGACTGGTTGGCGTACTCTTTCCTCAACCCAAAACAGGACCCATAGGGGGACGCTTGCCGAGTAGGGTTGCTGATTCAGCCAGATGAAAAGCCAGTTGGTTACCCTTCGCAGTCAGCACCAACCGTTTGATCTTGCCAGTCTGTTTGACTTCCAGAAAACCAAAATCCTCAAGTGCTTGCAGCACCTCACGGACATAACTGCTTGCGGCGTGTGTATATCGCAACAGACGTTGGTAATAGCGCTCTTTGGTTTCCAGCCAGGAGAGAATGACGAGAATCTCAGCCCAGCGCGGTATAAATAATTCTTGCGGCATTCATTTCCACCTCCCCTCCCACCAACGATGGATCTTGTCCAACCAACTGCGTTCATAGAAATCACGGTCCAGATAGGATGGACTCGGATCGAGGATGATCACCCGCTCTTCACAGTTTTCTCGATCCTGTGGCGGTTCCATTTTCAAAAGAAATGATGGCCTGTTCGGCTACGCAGCAGTTTGTGAGCCTGTTTGTGAACATGCTGGACATCCTCCAGGAGTTTCCCGGCCCTGCGTTCCCAAACAATAGCGTGATCGATCCATTTGAGAGCATCCGGTTGTCGCTTCGTTTGAATGGCATAAATGACCTGCTGGATCGCACGAAGGAATGCGTCGTTATACTTCTTGACCTCATTTCGGAGTGACTGCATGGCGTCTTCATAGGAGAGCCGTTGGACCAGTTGAGGTTTGCCTGAGGCATCGACATTGCCGAGACCCCTCAGTTGAACCTGTGTCTTTCGAAGCGTCTCCTGATCTATCCGCCCCAGTTGCTGCACAGTGCGTGCGAGCCGGTCCAGATCCAGCATGAGTTCATGGTCTGCTTTGAGCAAGGAACGCAATTTCGACTGAATATCCTCGATGCTTGCTTGACTGAGCCCCCCTTTCTGGAGATCCGCGCGGATGCGCATCAGGAACTTGATGACACGATGAGATTGGCGTCGGGCATCTCGAACCTCGCGTTTTTCTTCATGATCAAGGCCATTGATTCGTTTGTTCTCCTCACGCGCTGGCGAAGTCAGGTCAATGTTGGTTCTGTTCTTGAGCCCATGCGCTGTATCCAAAACGGAATGTCCAGTGACCGCTCCCGAGGCCAGCCAGAAAATAAGTACCAGAGGGAGGATTTGTCCGATCATTTGAGCCAGCTCCGGCATTAATTGCGGAGCAAGCGGGACACCCAGAAAGACGACAAGTGCAATCGAACCTGGGGTACTGAATCCAAACGCTTTGCCGACATGGAACAGCATGAAGCACATCAGCAGGAGAATGATTCCTGCGGCCATGGTACCGAAAGTCTTGAGTGAGAAGCCGTACTGGACCTCGGCGAACACCATTCCCAGGGACAGGGCCAGTCCAACACCCATGATCATCGCTTTACCACCCTGTCCGGGAAATCGCTTCTCGAACACCACACGCGCCAAGCCCACGAATATCAGTAGAAATACCAGGGCATCCACGAGAGGCCAAGAGGTCTCATAGAAATTGGGGAAGCCTTGAACAAGTGTTTCAATCGAACCTTTGAATGTACCGGCGGAGAATGCCATTAAACGATCACCTCTCCTGCCTCTCCAGCGGCACATCTTTATAAACTTTGCGCTTCCGCAGAGACAGTATCCGCGATGTCATTCCGGCGCATCCTGATCCTTACCCAAAGAAACATATATGCCGTTGCGTTCCCATCCCATTGCCTCAACAAGGCATATCCGGCCATCAAAACATCGGGAGAGGAGGTGAAGACCATGAACCTGGATCTCGGCATCGGAGCGATTGCCCAGGCCATCATATCGTACCCGACTGCGGCCATGCTGTTGGTTGCGTTCTGGCTTTACGTCGTTCGCGACCGTCGGTACTGGTAGCGAGGGAATGCGGTGGCCACCAAGGGACAGAATCTCTCGAAGGGTGGAATGGCCACCCGGAGGGCGTCGCAAGGCGCTCTCCAACTTTTTCAACTTGAACCAAGATACTTGTTGAAACATTTCGTGAGGATGATTAGTATAATTCGAAGTACTGGTTTCGGATCGTTTAGCCTATATTTTATGGATGATATATACCCATTATCGTGAGATTACAATTTAGTTTGATATAGAAAATATGATATGTTTCTTTATCGAGGAGTTTATCCAAACTATTTTAAGGAGTAGATGATGGCTACAAGATATATGGTCAAAGCTTTCATTCCAAGTATAAATGGCTGTGGTTCTCAAGATCTAGGTTGGGATGATAAACGTTGTAATCAGTTTGAAGAATTCTTAAACAAATATGCTGTAGATGGTTGGCGGCTTCATTCAAGCGAATTTCGAGAAGTTACAGCAAAAGGGTGTGGAGGCCAGAAAGGTGCTTGGCTCGTATGTATCTTTGAAAAATAATATATGAAAACACTTGCAATATTAATCATTATTTTTTATCAACGGTATTTGAGGAAAATGCACAATAGACAATGCATTTATATTCCTTCGTGCTCCAACTATGGTATTATGGCAATCCAGAAGTATGGTTTACTCAAAGGATGTTATTATACATATTGTCGTATTAAACGTTGTAACGGTGCCCTTTTCCAAGGGGGAGAAGATTACCCATAAGGCTTATCATTGTTTATGATAAGTTTTGTGAAAATAATAGTACTATAATTGTTAGGCGCTGTTCTCATACTCTCCCCACCGGCACATCCTATATAAACCCCCTCTGTTTCCTCTTCCGAGTAACAACCCCAATGGAGGTGGGAAACCATGTGCAAGATCAAGCGCATACGACGTTGGCTGAGACGGAAATTCAGCCACAAGATGGAGAGAGATAGACATCGAAAGAGACGTGCGAAGCCAATTGTGCTGATATTCATTCATGGGTAGCAGCAAATCTGTGAAAACATGGAAGTGGATGATATATGCCGCTACCTGAAGCCTTTCCTGGGGGAGAAGGCGGACCGGATGTGGCAGGCGTATCAGGTAGCGGATCTGCAGGGAAGGAAACAGATCGAGCAATACCTGAGGATTCTCAGTCTGCGGTACTTACAGGAATCGCCTGGCCAACCACTTTCCATGTTCCTTCCACCGCCAATGGAAATCCTCAAGGGTGGATATCCAGTTGGTGAGGTGGTCCATCAGGATAAAGTGTTTGGGACGTTTGCGATCCGTGAGGATGAATGGCTCCAACACATCGCCATCCTTGGAAGAAGCGGGTCGGGGAAGACCAATCTCTGCTACGCCCTGTTGGGGACACTGCTCTACAAGAAGAAACCTTTTCTCGTTCTGGATTGGAAGAAGAATTACCGGGCTCTGCTGCGGACCAAATTCAAGGATCAGATCCAGGTCTATACAGTCGGCAGAGATATTGCCCCCTTCCGCTTCAACCCATTGATTCCCCCTCCTGGAACCGAGCCATCTTCCTGGGTCAAGAAACTGATCGAGATTCTTTCTCATGCGACTTATGTCGGAGAGGGTGTTATGTACATCCTCCAGAATGGTCTGGAGAAACTCTATCGTAAGTTTGGATTGTACAACGGTCCTGTTGCAACCTACCCCACGATGAAAGACCTCTTGGCGGAAGTCCAGGACATGAAGGTCACTGGTAGAGCGGCCAATTGGATGGCCTCCACGCTGCGAGCCATGGGTGCTCTCTGCTATGGCGAGATGGGCAAGGTGGTCAATGTGCAGAACCAGACCAACCTGGCTGAGTTGCTGAATTATCCGGTCATTCTCGAACTGGAGACCCTCACCAATATTGACAAGATCTTTCTGATTGAAAGCCTGCTGCTGTGGATTCACCATTACCGTCTCAACGGCAATTTCCCCAGAGAGCGATTCCAGCATGGAATCATTATTGAGGAGGCGCATCATGTCCTTCATCGTCAAGCGCCGGGAGCACGGGAATCGGTGGTGGATATGCTGTTCCGTGAGGTCCGTGAACTGGGTGAGGCCATTGTCCTGATTGACCAGCACCCCAGCCTGATCAGCCTGCCCGCGCTTGGAAACACCAACCTGACTTTCACTTTCAACCTCAAGACACGCGAGGATGTCAACACCGCCGCGAATTATCTGCTTTTGGAGGAAGACCAACGCGACACCTTGGGTGAACTCATGATCGGGCAATGCCTGGTCAAGGTGCAGAGCCGCTACCCAAAGACATTTCTCATGAAAACAGTCCACGCGGCACTTAAGAACCAGTCTATCCAGGATGAGGAAGTCCAAGTGCACATGCGAACCTATTCCAGCGATACCAACTCAAGGACCACGCCACAAGCCGGGAATCATTTCACAGAGGGTGTTCCGAATCGGGAAGAAACAGAAGCGGCGGTTACGGAATCGGTGCGGGACCTGCTGCTGGATATC
>CAYRBI010000261.1:0-4712 GCA_964422415.1 uncultured bacterium
ACCGTGGGGTTGAGATCAATGATTATGTGGCCGATGGTCCCAGTTCGAGGATTCATGATCAAGTGACCAATGGAGTTGCGGTGCGTATGGCGGCGTTGTTTCTGCTGGCCACCCGCCACCGCTCCGAAGCGGCGGGGGAACTTTTAGCAGCGGCGGGGGAGTAGGGCTTGATGACTACCAGTCTGTTCAGTTTTCCCCTTCCTCCCCTACAATGTCCCCATGCTTCGCCTTCGCATTGAGCAAATCGCCCCCCGTCTAGGACGGGTGGATCTAAACCTCACCCTCCATTCCGAGCGCCTGGCGCAGGCCACACGGGATGGAATCTCGTTGGTGGTCTTTCCCGAACTCTCCTTGACCGGATACCTCCTCAAGGACCTGGTTCCGGAAGTCGCGATGTCCTCCGGGGACCTCCTCCACTTGCTCGAGGATCACTGTGCTGGTGTCTGCAATCTCGAAGCGGTCATCGGTTTTGTCGAGGAGACTTCCGGACACCGCTTCCACAACTCCGCCGCTTTTGTCCGATGGAATCGGTTGGGCCTGCCAGAACTGGTGCATGTCCACCGCAAGGTTTATCTCCCCACATATGGCCTCTTTGATGAGGGACGCTATTTCTCCGGGGGACGTACCATCCGGTCTTTTAATAGTGAGTTTTTTGGGCGCTGTGGGATTCTCATCTGCGAGGATGCCTGGCATCTCTCCCTCCCCCTGTTGCTCGCGGTGGATGGGCCCCAATTGGAGGGGGCGGGACTGCTACTCATCCTTTCCAACTCACCAGCGCGAGGGGTTGCGGAATCTGTCCAAGGTGTTCCGGAGAGCCACCGGACCTGGGAGAACCTGCTCAAGACCTATGCCTCGGTGCTGGAATCGGTGGTGGTTTATGCCCATCGTGGGGGAGTCGAGGATGGGCTCACCTTCTCGGGCGGCTCGCAAATCCTCGGTGCGGGGGGAGAGCTCCTCGCCAAGGCCCCGCTCTTCACACCCGCCACCCTGGATCTCGACCTCGATTGGCCCGAACCGCTCCGGGTCGGTAGAACTGGCTCCTTGGTGTTAGCGAGTGAGAATGTGGATCTCCTCCGGCGAGAACTCGCACGGGTTCTGAAGGAGGCTTTTGACTGATCATGTCACGGCTCGCGGAAATCCCACCAGAACTACGGATCGATACCAGCCTGGTACGGACCATGTTAGTCACGATGGTCCATGCGGAAGTCACTAAGGTCGGTTTCACACGTGCGTTGTTCGGCCTGTCAGGGGGTATCGACAGCGCATTGACCGCCTTCATCGCCACCGAGGCCCTGGGAAAAGAGAATGTCCTGGGTGTACTTATGCCCTATCGCACCAGCAGCCCGGAGAGTCTGGCCGATGCGCAACTGGTCGCTGGGGCGCTGGGCATTGAAACACGGGTGGTCGATATTTCTCAGCAGGTGGATGCCTATTTTGAGTCTCCGAATACACCCCGGTCGAGCGAGGAGCGGATCTGGAAGTTGCGGCGTGGAAACAAGATGGCCCGTGAACGCATGACCATCCTGTATGACCTCTCCATGGCGGAAAAGGCATTAGTGCTTGGAACCAGCAACAAGACCGAGCTCCTCCTGGGATATGGGACTCTGTATGGAGATATGGCCTCGGCGGTGAATCCGATTGGAGATCTTTACAAGTCCCAGGTATGGCAGTTATCCGCCGCGATAGGAGTACCCGAAAAGGTAGTCGAGAAGGTCCCCACCGCCGATCTTTGGACCGGACAGTCTGATGAAAGCGAAATTGGTTACAGTTACACGGAAATTGACCGAATCTTCTATTACCTGGTTGATCAGCGTATGTCCGTGGAAAAAGTTGTTCTGAGTGGCTTTCCGCGCCCGTTGGCCGAGTATGTCAACCGCTTGCTCTGGCAGTCGCAATACAAACGGCGTCTGCCCGTTCTCGCCAAGTTGGGACGCCGGACCATCGACCGGGACTTTCGTTACCCCAGAGATTGGGGATACTGATAGTGAGAGGGATGAACTCTTTCAGCAGCCTATGGAAAAGAGAACGAAATAACTGCCTCACAATCCGTTGTTAGCCGGGGCCAAGGCAATGGTTTTTGGTCATTCGCAGAGACTGCAATGCCGCCGCCCCCGGAACTCGGCGGAGGGCGTTCTATCTTCGGTATACACCGGGGGCGGTGGCATTGAAGGATAAGGAATGAGAAGGAACCATTGCCTTGCCCCCGGCTAACAACAAATAGCGGATGAGGTGGCGGACTTTAGTTTTCATCATTTACGGATGCTGGTTCGCGGTGTGAAAAACTTCCATGAAGATCTTTATCCTTCTTTTCTCCCTTCTCCTTGCATCCTCTGCTCCGGCTCAGCGTGCCGCAACCTCCGATGATTTGCAGTTTCCAGAGCAGGATGTCGATATCATGGAGGGGGAGATTGTCTGGCTTCAGGGCGCGATCTTGCATGGAAGCCCACAACCGTACCGGAATCCTCAAGGCCCTCTCGCGGCCTATGAACAAGGGATCCTGAATGAGAGCGGGGAACTCTGGACCTTTCTGGACACCCCGAAGGGTAGGGAATTGCGTTACAATCCCGACCTGCGTGGCCAACGTCTGAAGGTCCGTGGCTGGCTTCATCGCCAATCCAAGATTATCGAGGTTAAGGAGTGGCGGTCTGGGAAACACAAGGTCCGTAATGATGATGTGTATGAACCGCCCCCAAAGCTCCCCTTCGATCCCACCAAAGCTGAGACCATCGAGTCTTTGCCACCCCTACCTCTACAACCGCTCGAGGACAGCCTCCTCCAGGGAGATCTATGGCTTCAGGGCGAAGGATATGACCTGGGTCTTCAGGCCCCTGGCAAGGTTGGATCGGCTAGCCCCTCCGCTGAATCAGTTCAATTGAAGAAGTTGCTGGATGAACTCGACAAAGAGCTAGGGAAGCGTGGCATTCCTCAGGCCAGTGCGGAGGTCAAGACACCTCCCCCCGTGACTCCTAAGGTGGCTCCGAAGGCAGCTCCACCGGTCAAGTCCGCGACTGGGGAGGCTCCCGCTCATCCCAAAATGAAGACACAATCTGAACCTGCTGCCCCCAAACCACCACCAGGGCCTCCGCTCATTGATGAGGAGGGCCATCCGGTTACACGCCCCGAGGACTTCGATGAGGCCTTGCGCCGTGAACTGATTCAAGAGATCTCTCCCCAGAAGTAAGATTTGGTTTTGATATGCGTATTCTCGCTGTCGCCGACATCCATTCCGATCAGGACTTCGCCCTCGATCCCGAGAGCATGGGGATCGATCTGGTGGTGACGCTCGGGGATGTGCCGCTCGGATTAATCGAGGTGATCCTGCTCAAAAAGAGGTCGGTCCCCTATTATGGGGTGAATGGAAATCATGATCAGAACTTTGTTCCGAAGTATGCCAATGCGCACCGGCGAGTCTTGACATTCCGTGGACTGAAGATCGGAGGTTTTGAGGGTGCGCCGAAGGTCTTGGGTGGCTCCAAGTTTCATGCCTTCACCGAGCGCCAGGTGAATTGGCGTATGTGGTGGATGCCACGGGTGGACATCTTCCTTGCTCACAGCCCACCGCGTGGAATTCATGATTGCCAAGATACGCTCCACACTGGTTTTTCAGCTTTCCACACCTATATCCAGAAACGGCAACCCCGTCTTTTCCTGCATGGCCACGTGGAACGCAATGAGGAGACTGTCATCGGGAAAACCCGGGTGATCTCAGTGTTCGGGAAACGGATTATTGATCTGGAGGGTTGAAGTGAGAGGCTTGTAGATTCTACATGCTCTCCCGCCCCCATCCTCCCCCGCCAGGAGGGAGGGTGTTGTTTGTTGTTCACACTTTAGTGTGTGTTTTCTCCCTCCCCCCTTGCGGGTGGGGGTGGGGGGGACGATTCACCACGAACAGGAGAAGGGGTCCTCTTCTCTGCGGTTGAAGTATCTTTCGCTCCGCTCATTAAGCAGCGCCCACAGGGTGTAGATCCCCAGTGCAGTGCCGAAGGGGAAACGGATGAGCATCAGGGCTCCCAGGACAATTACCAGGACCCGGGCCCATGATTTTCCTTGCAGCAGCCCCACCCCGCCCATAATCCCCAGTAGGCTGGAAATGGCATACATGCCGATGAATAATAGCCCGTACATTCCCGCCACCGCGAAGGCTCCCAATCCAAAGAGCGGTCCACCCGCCATGAAACCGGGGATGATGGCGATCCCGGCCATGGCCAGGAGAGCAACCAAGGGACCAAACAACCCACAGATCCCCAGGAGAATGTGCAGAATCCCAACAACTGTGATATGTGTGTTCATGTTTCCCCTCCCCATTTCATTATTCGTGGAGCCTGGACTCCCAGTCATAATCGCGCGTGGTGACAATGTCCTCCATGCGGCGGATGCGCCGGTCGAGATTGTCGAAGGTTCTCTTCAGCCGTCCCAGTGCCATCGTGCGTGAAGACACATATGAGTTGTAAAACTCCTGGTCATCCTCGCTTTCGAAGGGAATGACGGGCTCGGGTTTCATTACCAGCGCCGTGATCACATAGGCGATGAGGATGGGCCAGATCGCGGTAAACAAACACGCCACAACCGTGATGATCCGCAACCAAAACACTGGGAAATCCAGGTGCCGGGCGAGTCCCTTGCAGACTCCAAAGATGACGCCATCTCTGGCACGGTAGAGTGGGGGACGTTCATCGTATCTTCTTCTTTGACTGTGCATTTTTCACATATCC
>CAYRBI010000262.1:0-4695 GCA_964422415.1 uncultured bacterium
CGATAGTTGCAAACATCGTAATAATTGCTGACTTATTATCATCATAATCATCTAGAAGCCTGCAAATCTCTCCTTTTTTCTCCGTAAGGTCTTTCATTAGCTGGGGAATCCTAGCCTTGGCGAGGAAACGTCGTCGAATTTCTTTTACGCCTTTGATTGCCCAGAGGGAGAAAAAGAAACTCAAAATTGATATAATCAATCCAATGATGGAAGCGGCACTACCATATTCCTGATTTACGAGGAACTCTGGCATCGTATAGAGTCGGTTTACTCTGACATATTGATTCTATGAATATCTTTATACAAGAACTGAGAATGTACGTCAAGAACCTTTTTGTTATTGGAATACCAGGATCCCATTTTGTGATATCATTTCTAGTAGGGTATCGAGCAAATCCTGTGGACACTATGGAAAGGTTACTTCGATTTGCTTTCACGGCTTTATAGTTTATTGGGAATTGAGGATAATTGAATAATACGCTCATTGTTTTATCCTCCTCTGCCACCTTGTACAGCCTTCTCGCCGATCTCGTCCTCGCCCTGCATGTCTCCTATGTCCTCTTTGTGGTGGTGGGCCAGCTGCTGATCTTGATCGGGTGGATCAGGCGTTGGGGGTGGGTGAGAAATCCATGGTTCCGGTTGATTCATTTTGCGGCGATTGGGGCGGTGGTCTTGCAGAGCTGGCTGGGTGTGATCTGCCCGCTCACCATTCTGGAAAATGAGTTGCGTCTCCGGGCCGGGATGGCGGGCTATGAAGAATACAATTTCATCGGTTACTGGATGAGCCGGTTTATCTTCTTTGAGGCCCCCTCCTGGATGTTCGTGGTTGTCTACACCGTGTTCGGTCTTCTTGTGGTGGCGGCATTGGTTGTGTATCTGCCAAGGATGAGGAAGACGGGGGACTAGCTTACCCCTCCCTCACATTCTCCATCCCGCATCCCAGTTCATTACTCTTGGCCCAGGCTTTGTCGTAATATTACTCAAAAGTCTGCCATAGACGTCAGCAGCACAACACCTCCTCCATCACCAAAGGCAAATCCGCGCTCGCTTTTGCGTCGATCCATCCGAGTGCGCCAAGATTACGCACAGCCAAAGCGACATCTTCTTCTGCCAATGGTGGATTCCGCCTCTGTTTCCATTCCATGACCTCGGTAAAAATCTCCCGCTCGGAGGGCTTGGCTTGGAGCTGCTGGCTTAGCTCCTTGGCGGCGAAGTGGACGCTTGCCGCGATCTCCGCTTGCTGTGTATTCATCCGCATGAAAAGATCGGAAATTCTGTCAATGAGAGGACGCCATTCTAGCAATTGCTTTTCATAGGTCCGATTGGCGTCAGGGTAAGTCGACCCAGTCCTTACCGTGAACATCCTGCCAAGCTGTTCCTCTCGAAGAAGCCCATTATGGATCAGAGCAGCGATGCGTCTTTTAAGGTCTGGAGAATAAGGACCATAGCTGCCACGTTGGTAATGCAGTCCTGTTGGCAAGCCGGATTCAGTCGCGAAATAGGCGATCTTCTGAAAAGTGGTTCGTCCCACTGGCCAATGATAGGGTTCCCTTTCGATGCAAGCCAGGATCTCCATGATAGCGATCCAGGAAGGTTCCACATGGTAGGGGATCTTCTGCTCTGGGCTTAATGACGAAACTTCCCGTTTCAGGAATGATGAGTCCAATTCCGCATGGGGAGTTCCAAAAGGGGCATACAGCTCAACTGGAATGTCGAGATGCCCCAAGTACCTGTACAGTGTTGGCCCTACTACCCGCCACTCCAACTGACCTTGACCGCAGCCCAACGGAGGAACAGCAAGCGAGGTGATATTCCACTCCCTGTAATGTGACTGGAGGAAACGGAGACCGTCTTCAATATCCGTGAGCTGCGACACGGACCGCCAATGACCCTTGGTTGGGAAATTGAGCACCCAAGGAGGGAGGAGACTCCGGTAGAGATAGGGTTTGCCCAGCTGGACCTGCCCTTTTTCGCAACGCTCCACATAGTCCTTGAACATGCCGGGGAATCGCTTTTTAAACTCCAAGGCCACACCCTTCCCCATGATGCCCACGCAATTGACTGTATTGACCAGGGTTTGCGCGCTCGATTCGAACAAATCGCCCATCTTGATCTCAACCATCGCCACTCCTCAACTAGAGAAAATACATATGCTTGTCGATTTGCACCGGCAGGGAAGGACACAGATTCTTCAGCTCCGCCAATCCCGCTTCATTGGCCACATACGCGCCCTGAATATACTGAGATTCCACAATACCGGGAACAAGCACCTCAGCGCATTTGGCACAGCTCTTTTGGTAGTATGCAATCAGATCCTCGTCGCGCCAATCCTCCGCAAAGGTCAGATCCCATCTCACCGACCGAAGACCACCGGGAGCCGCAGAAAAACGGGTGTAGTGACTCGATGCGTTTCCGTCAGCGATAACCACGCCTTTCAGCTCCAAGACCCCGGCACTGATCCTCAGGATGCAGATTAGATCACGTTGATCCTGTCGCTTGTAGAGCATAGGGTTTCTTGCGCAGAAATATAGATTCACATACTCGTGGAGTCTCTTCCCTCCAGGGATAACGACTCCTTCCCTACGTTCCTGGATTTCATGCATCGCGATGGAGGTATGAGGAAGACACTCCGCCGCGTTGTGAGAGAGAATTCCCCTTGTCAAGATAGACTTCACGTTCTCGATCGGGCAAATGTAATGCAGCTCGCGAAGATCTTCTGGCCCCATGGTAAACCTTTTGATGAAGACTGCGTTCAGATATTTTCCAGCTGCTCCGCATTCTACCACTCCCCGCCCCCGATTTCGACAACACAAACCCGTTTGGAGTTCAACCTTTAGGTTGCCCAAGCACGCTCAAGCGTGAACTCCGAACGGGGCGGTTTTCATTCCACCTCCCTCGGAAACTCATCCCCCGCCTTCAACACCCACGCTTGCGGGTGGTGTGTGAATCCGGTCTTGGGGTAGTACTCCACGGCGGCGGGGGCCGATAGGAGCGTGATGAAGGCTTCCGGACCAAGCGCGGCACGGGTGTGTTTGATGAGTTCGATACCAATCCCCTGACGCTGGTAGTCCTTGTGCACCGCGAGATCGGCCAGATACGCAACATACAGAAAATCTGTCAGCGAACGAGCGATACCCACCAGGGTTTCTCCATCCCAGGCCGAGATCACCAGGTTGGCATGCTTGAGCATGGCCTCCATGGTATCCCGGTTCTCAACCGGACGGCGTTGCCCCAGCGTGGAGGTATGGTAGAGCTCGATGAAGGTATCGAGTGGAATATCATTTCCGGTGCGATAGGTGATGGGGGACATAGGAAAAGTCTCCAAGGAATAATTTACAGATTACGGTAAACGTTTCCCCGATGTCCCAAAGCCACGACGAGAACAACAAGACGATCATCCTCAATTTCGTATATCACACGATAAACACCCACTCTGATACGCCAACCTGGACGATCAAAAAGCTTCATGCAACCGGGAGGACGAGGAGAGTCCGCTAGCGCACGAATGGCTTCGATGATTTTGCCTTGATCTCTGGAATCAATTCTGGAGAGCTGCTTTTGGGCTGATTGTAAAATTTCTATCGTGTATTTCACGATGCCGGTTTCCCTTGAATTTCTTTAATAGCCTGTTCGAAAGGAATTCGATCCTGTGGCCCAGCCTTGGCGGCATCATACGCGCGGATATCCTCAAGCTCCTCAAGCTCCTCGACAATGTGTTGCCACTCTTCCCATGGCAGGATCACTGACTTTCGGTTTTGTTGTTCGTCGATTACATAATCTATGTGGATAGTTTCCAAATGACTCATTCTGATCATCCCTCCTCAGAATATTGTGGCAAAACCCCGGATTATTACAATCCACAACTCCACCTTTCCTTCTCCTACTCAACTCCGAATGCAAAGGTAAATTCTGCCCGTCTGACGATCCACACAGCCAAACCAGCGTTCCTTTTCATACATAAGTGCATCCTTAATCGCTCCCAGGTTCCAATAATCTGCTTTCCAACCCCATGGTTTATACTCCGGGCCCCGATTCACATAGGAGACTTCTGAGGTGTTACCAGGGATAAGTGCCGCCGATGGTTCAATCTTCCGGGCCGCATTCAAAAGAAAATTCTCGGCTTCATTGGGGGGAAGAGTGAAGGAGATGTATGTTTGGTGATCCTGAAAACCCTCCATGATGTAATAAACATCTTTTGCCGCGTCTGGAATCTCGAAAAACCTATTTTTAACAATAGATTTGGCTTCATTGCCCGTAGCCACGATTGGCTGATCCCAATGCCACCAACAATATAACCCCCACCCTATGAAGATGAGGAAGCCAATGACCATAACAGCAATTATCTTAAAAATGCTTTTGATGATTCTCTTCGCAGTGGGATTCAAGGTTCTCCTCCTACTCCATCCTCGCCGTCTCCGCCTTCCCGGTGCAATGCAGCAATTCGGTCCCCTCCAGCGGTTCGCATTTGAGTCCGGTGAATTTCACCGGGCTGATGAAGTCCATCGGGCCGCCCTTAATGGTCACATAACCATTGCTCTGGGTGATCGCGGTGGCATTAGGAGCCAGGCTGACTACATAATGGTGGCTTTGCCCTGGACGGACCTTCACCACGAACACAAATCCCACCAAGCCATCCTCCGCACGGTAGGATTGATACCAGTCATTGCCATAAATCTGCTGGTCATGGAACAACCA
>CAYRBI010000263.1:0-4639 GCA_964422415.1 uncultured bacterium
TCCTCCAGGTATTGTGAAGCGGCGAGGAGTTGGCTCAGGGAAGGGAATGATGCAACAGCATTTGTGAGAGTCGGAGTTGGAGTCGTGACCTCGTTGGAGGTGGGAGTCATTGTCGGTGTGTTGGCTGTCCCAGTGGGTGTATCAGTAGGAGTGGCAGTGGGCTGTGTTGATGTTGGGGTCCAGGTGGCGGTGGGGGTACTGGATTGGATAGTGGGAGTGGCGGTAGGGGTGCTCGTTGACTGTCCCAGCGCATATTCCACCAAGCTGCGAGGGATATACCAATCTCCATTCGAGGTTGGCGCAGTCCATCCAGGAGTGGGCGAGAGAACACTATTGGCGATGGCTGGATGGGATGCTTCCCAGACCTTTACACGATCCCAGACATAGTTGGGATTGTTCGATACTTTCGGTGGGACCACTCCCCAGTTCTCGTTCTCGCCGTCGGTGATGAAAAAGAACTCCTCATGCCCCGCCCCCTGGATGACATGGTACTCCCACCAGTCACGATTGACCTGGTAGCTGTCGAGCTGGTTGGTTTGCTCGATGGGAACTGTGTCATCCGCCGCACCCTGTAGGAGGATCACCAGACGGTTGTTGAACCACCCATTTTGAACCCGGTTCACAATCAGCGGTGTCCCAGTCAGCCAATCACGGAAAAAGACCGACGGACAGGAGGCCACCACCACCCCGAAACGTTCTGAGGGAATATCCGCCGCGATGCGGAACGCGGAGTAGCCCCCCATCGAGGCCCCCGTGAAAGCGAAATAACGGACCTTGAAAAGAGAACAGAACTCATTCATGAGATCCTTCAGGTTCTGACGGATGAAGGGACCTGGAAAGAGGCCATACTCCGGATTGTCTCCCAGGGACTCGCCCCCGGCATGACCGCACCCCTCTCCCGCGCGCGCGGCGAATCCGATGTAGATGACCTGGTGAGCATCGCAATAATTGGCCGCGAAGGTGTCATGGTAGATGCCAGTGAAGGAACCATAGAAGGGGAGGAACTTGATCCACACCGGATAGGCCTTGGTGGGATCGAAGTTGGAGGGAAAGGAGAGCGCGTACTCATCCCAAAGAGACTCGTTATCACGCGGGTGGTAATAGACCGAATAAGGCCGGGTCGAACTGGGGAAACTGGTGTTCTCGCCGGTCCAAGTATTAGTTCCCCACCAGGCGCGGTCCTGGGCCTCCGCTTCCACCCACGGGAACACGGCAACCACCGCCACCAGTCCCAGAAGGAGTGACGATCGTGGTCTCATGTCCACACCACCATAGGGTGGGACAGAAGGAGGGGAAGGTCAAGGGAAATAATGAATCAATTTGTAAAAACTGGAAAACTCTTTCTTGACTTAGTTCCTAAGGTGACCCACACTCATAGTGCAGGTTTGCGCGGGAACAATCTCTGGTCATCCGGTAAGGGTGGCAGCCCCGAGTGGGTGGGATCCTGAGACCCGGAACCTGCTTTTTTATTGGTAATCAGTGTTTACCCAAGCCAGGTCTGACTTTTTCATGATTTTCTCATTCACCTCCTGTGGAAAAAACTTAATACGATCTCCAAGGTACCGCCCCTTATGACAGTAGACCACGGGCTTCAACATTCGCGCGTAACGATTCTCTGTGAATCGCAGCCTTGAAATTCAGACTACAGACCACCTTGATGATGATCCGCACATATTCTGCGATCCATTATCTGAAAAACGTCTCCCACGAGGGGGTTCTCTCTCGCTTTGATCCTCTCAAACCTATCAGTGATCGATGGGGGAAGTTTCTTACAGGGGGAGAGGGATGGGGGTGAGGATTGTTACCACGTATGATTAGGATGTTTTTGGCCGTTTACTGCCGGTAACCACCAACCCAGATATTGCTTTCAATACGTTTCTGGTTGTCTCGGAACATGGACCATGTCAAGCGCTGAACCAGGAAATTTTTTTTGAAGTCGAGTAATATACAATGTAATCTGGCGAAGGCGAACCGGATCGACCCCTCTCACAAATGCTAGCCAACCTGAGACATGCCTGATCTCCTTAATACAGGAAGACGCAGTTTTCTTTGTACAAAGCTGGTAAAGTTTTACACGGAGTTCACGTAGCCGCCCTCGGCCGATGCCAACACTAGTATTTGTTACTACAAGACCTGTCACCCTGTGCTGTCTAGATGGACCAGAGAACCGCGTCTTTTCATTGTTTATTGTGAAACTCTCGTCGAGTATGATCTTCTGGATTGTTTTATATGCTCTCCAGAGCTTTGCACCAGAGTATGCAGAGAATGTCAAGTCATCTGCATAACGGGTGTACCCAATCCCTCGCTTACCAACATATCCAAGGAGTCTGGCGTCAAGCCGAAGGCAAACCAAATTGGCGAGCTTTGGGGAACAAGGACTCCCTTGTGGTAGTGCACCCTTATATGTGCAAATGGAGGTGAGAATTGCAGCGATGCGTGGGCTATATCCGATTGTATGGAAAACGAACCATACTCGAGAAGCGTGAATGCTAGGGAAGAAATCCTCCAAATCAATAGAAAGGACTGCGTTTGAACCTATATGAGGGAGAGCATTTTGTGAAATCGATGAACCTATCTCAAAACCTTTACATGCTGGTGATACGACAAGACAATCCAGAATATTGCGCAAAATCCAAGCCTGTAAAGCTTTGAGATCCCGGCTTGGTTGTGCAATCAATCGAGTTCCTCCCGATTTCTTGGGTAAGGGGTATGTAAAGTACTGATGGTCCGCAAACTTTGAGCACCGATAGATGAAACCTTTGGAGAGGCGCGATTCAGCGGAGAACTCATCCAATGAGCGAATAATTGGAAGTCCAAAAAAAGGAATAAGCCGTGATTTTGGGTCTGGTATCATCATATAATGCACGAGGAAGATTCACGGGGAATACTACCCATACGTAGCAAAAGGCAAGTGAGCGAATCCTGATCTTTGTAAAAGATCAGGATTTGCTCACAATAGTGCGACAGTTTTATTCTCGGATGATGAAACATCATCCACTGGTAACATTGTTACCAATAACAGGTAACAATGAAACGATCTATGGGTAGCATTCCCCTTTCAACTCCAAGAATTTACTGGTATATTTTTTCCTCTCAACTTCCATGAAAGAACATCAACCCGAATTTTATCAATATCAGACAAAAAAGAGCCGAATCTTCTATATCGTTGTTTTACCAAAGTAATATAAGGTGCTATTCCTGTTTGTGTAAGCTTATACCCATTGGGAGTGAGCTCAATACTTCTCATCTCAAACAAAGTCGAAATAGCACCAGCAGTTAATACTTCAGCTTTTCGTAGATCGACTTCAGCTGCTTCCCTAACAAGTGTAATTAACAAATCTCTCGGAATTACATCGAACAAGTAAATACACAACTGAACAAATGAGTGAGATTGAACGACATTCTCAACTCCAAATGTTTTTTCGGAATTCTTGACTATTTTAGAAATTTCCCGCTGAATGTGCCCGACCTCACTAGTAATCTCTTTGTAATTGATATAAACTACAGCTCCTTCTCTTCGTTCTCTTAAAAGGCTCAATGGGCCATAATTAATAAAACTCTTGTCTGCCTTGTGTTGTTTATCGACAATACATATAAGTTTTTTTCGCAATTTGTCGTTGGATACAAAAGATCCAAGTTCAGCTATGGCACCTACACTTTCTAACACAAGGACTATAGCATCGACGCTATCTGCAAGTATGTTTTCCAAGGTTAATAAATCATGCCGGTTTGGACCGAATAGCAGATCATCAAAGAGATTTTCGGGATAATAAACTTTATATTGTACCAAGGAGTATGACCTCTCTTCAAGTATCCTCCCTATCTGCCACCTTATCGATCCTTCAGTTTTAAGTTTGGCACCACATAGAAATATAGTCCTTTGGAAATTAAGATAATCCCTAAACGCTCCTCTTTGTATCTTCTTCGCAAGTTTTTTAATCATGAATGTTGTGATATCAAGATATATACCACCTGCATCCGCAAAAGTCATTCACTTTCTAACGAGTCATCACCATTTTTGGATTTCTTTTTCACCCCCTTTCCCTTACCTCCGACAAGAAAGTGGCCAGTGAGTGCACTGGCGAGGCATACCCGATAATCGCTTCCTCATATTCGAAGGAGTGGTCGATCAGTTCGGTGAGGGCTTCGGGAGTCAGGACACGGGCCCACTCGTTGAGTTTGGTTTGGACCGGAGCGGGAATCCCGGCCAAGTAATCCATGCCGCTGGAACGGGAATCCTTTCCCGTTCCCCCCTCCGCCAGGAGCAGGCAGTCGCGCAGCAGGTCCCGGCAGAATTGGACCAGGCGGGCATTAGTCTCACGGTCATGCTTGAGACTCTTGAGCATCGGGATGAAGGCATGTTCCCCCTCATGAACAGCCAGACCGATCAATTCGAGCGCTTCTTCACGCAGACGGCGGGAGGATTCGGAGAGCGCCTCCCCCACTGGAACCCCTTCTTGGAGGGCATAACGGGCATACAGGCGTGCCTCCTCGCCGGAGACCTCATGCCGTGTGCGCAGCTCCTCCTCCAGCGTTTCGAGCGTTGGCAACCCAAGGGGCACATGCAAGCAGCGCGAACGGATGGTGGGGAGGATGCGTTGGAAGTGTTCGGTCACCAGGATAAAGGCGGCATGAGCGG
>CAYRBI010000264.1:0-4593 GCA_964422415.1 uncultured bacterium
CCCTCCCCCGCAAGGGGGGAGGGAGTTGTATGTTGTTCACGCTTTAGCGTGTGTTTTTCCACCCTCCCCCCTTGCGGGGGAGGGTTGGGGTGGGGGGTATGGGGATACGCCACAAGATCGTACTACGTCTTCAGCACCTGAGAAAATTCCACCTCCACTCCCAGCCCCGGTCCATCGGGCACCCGGATCTTTCCGCCTGTGACTGTGAGTGGTTCTTTCAGAATGCTCTTCCCCAGGAATTGGGGACCATTCAACGCGGCTGGGTATTGGAGACCATACGCCGCATAAAGGTTGAGTGAGGCGGCCAGAGAGAGATCCGGATCGGTCAGCCCGCTGCCGAAAAACAGCAAGCCCTCGTTGAGCAGCATCTCGACCTGCCGCCGTGCCGGAAGCAGCCCTCCACAGCGTGCGGGCTTCATGGCGACCCCATCCAGGCAGCCCAGATGAATGAACTCGGCCAGATCCTCTGGGGAGACCACCCCCTCATCCATCAGGATGGGAAGCGCCCCCTGTTTCTTGAGAGCCTGGTAACCAGTCAGCCGGTTGGCGGGGAGTGGTTGTTCGAGCACGGGAACACCGAGTGCGGCCAGCTTCGGTGCGGCCTCCAGCGCGGTCTCCAGGTCATACCCCCCATTGGCATCGCACCACAGGAATCCATCAGGCACACGCTCCCGCACCATCCGGCACATCTCTAGATCAAACTTGAGATCCGGCGCCACCTTCACATTGAAATGCTCATACCCACGAGAGAGGCCCTGCTCGATGGATGGATCGAGATCATCGAGGGTCTTCGGGTTGAGGGTCCAACTGAGGGTAATCTCGCTGGCTCCTTCCCTGCCCCATAAGGCACGCACATTCTGTCTAGAGGCTTTCCCAGCCAGATCATGCAGAGCCAGATCGATCCCCGCCTTGGTGATTGGCGCTCCGGTGGAGAAAGAGTTGGCGATCTCACGGTTCATCACCCGGTGGACACCATCCAGATCGAGGGGATCCATACCCAGCAAGACTGGTGCGAGGTAATGCTTGATCGCCGCAAGGGAGCCTTCCAGAGTTTCATAGCTCCAGCGTGGCACCGGGATACTCTGTCCCCATCCAGTAACACCTTCATCAGTGACGATCTTGATGAGTATTGAGGCCCTTCCAATGGACTGCCCAGAGGGACTCTCAAAAAATTTGAAACGCCCGATGGTTGGGTAGCACCACGGGAACACCTCGATCTGGCTGATCCGCATCGGCTCTCTCCTTGGATTTGTGTTCACCTATTCCAGAATCCATTCCGGGGGAGTAAAACTGCCCGGACTGAGACCTCTCGTCTGAGGGGCCATGTTAAGCGGGAGCAGGCGATTCGCCACCCCCGTGTTTGATTCCCGGATAAACGGACACCGAGGTAAGACTATGACATCCCAACGTTTGAGGCTTGGTATTTCCGGCTGCGGTGGCATCGCGCGGTATATCTTTGGCGAGTGCGCTGGCTTGGAATGTATTCAACCAGTCGCGGCTTATGACCCCAATAAAGAGAACCTCGCTAAATTCCGCGAGCTCACCTCCTGCGAGACGGTGGAATCCTATGAAGCCCTGATCGGCCGGAAGGATATCGACGCAGTGGTCCTCGCGGCTCCACCGGTGGACCGGGTCCCCCAGGTGCTCCCAGCCGCCCAGGCCGGCAAGTCGATCTTCTCCGAGAAGCCCTTGGCTCTCTCGGTGGCCGAGGGACGGCGTCTGGTGGATGGCTGCCATACCGCCAAGGCGCCCCTCATGGTCGGGCAGGTGTTGCGCTTCTTCGGTGGGTTTGGACGGATGGCGAAATTCATCAAAGAGGGCGATTTCGGCAAGCCATTGTCCCTTCAATCGAACCGGCTTGGGACTCCCTTCCCCTCCGGATATCGTGATGCCTGGCGTCTCAAACAAGCCACTACGGGCGGTCTGTTGTATGAGGTACATGTACATGAGTTCGACCTGTCACGGGTTCTGTGTGGCCAGCCAGTGAGTGTCCTGGGACAATCCCGCCGGTATGGCTGCGATCCGGAAACCGACTTCCAGGATCTTTTGCTGGGGAATATTGAGTTCGATTCGGGTGCACTCGGTCAATATCATTTCTCACAGATCTCGGCCCATGATGAGGTTTTATTCAAGATCTTCATGGAGAAAGGGGCCTTCTGGGCCACCTTCGGATCAGCCTTTGTACAGCGCTGGGGTAAGGAAGCCGAGGAAATCAAACCAGCGGAGGACGAGGAGGCTCCTTACCGCAAGGAGATCCGCCTCTTCGCGGAGGCGGTACTCAAGGGCGAACCCATGCCAATCCCCGGTGAGGAGGGATTATGGAATGTGGCCATGGCCGAGGCTTTCGAGAAGTCGGCCGTGAGCGGGAAGATAGAAAAGGTGAGTATTGGCTGAACGGAGGACAAACAAGTCCTTTAGGTTGTGGGTAGAGATCCGGGTTTTTCGATAAATGCCCGGATCTCCGACTCAAATTCCTCGAACACACACGTACAATCGAAAACCAACGGGGCCATCTTGCTCCATCGTAGTTCAAAGGAATATGCGTGTCTGAAGACATGTCTGAAACCCAAGTAATCGCGGAGCTTCCGGAAAAGAGATTCTGAAAGAACCGCCTTACGTTGATCTGTCGGCTCGGACATCGTACGTAAGAGATTACTGTGCCATTGATGTGCTTTCCCGGATGGTTTATCTAAAATAACTGCTATTCGCTCCAAAACATTCTCAATTCCAAGATAAAACGCGTGGAGATATGCCGCCAAAGCCAGTAGTTCGGTTTGTGTTGGTATGCGGGATTTGACCTCCTGAACAAGATGATCAAGAGAGTACACATGACATCGTAGTCGATCAATCTGGAAGAATACCTCCTCCTTGAGATCAAGCGACACGCCTTAATTTTCCTTTTCTCTGAAGGTACTCACCAAAGGGATATCCCTCATCAAGATCGATCAGATCGATTGGCCGATCCAATAGGCACAAGAGCTCACCGGCGGAACGGTAAAACACCTCCTCAGGGAGCCCCTTTACCGCGAAGTCGATGTCTGAATCCGGATTCATGCTGTCGGAGGCTGCGGAGCCGAAGAGATAGACCTCCCGCGCTCCAGCGGATTTAAGGACCTTCACCGCCATTTTAATCTTTTGGTCCAGTTGCTCATTCATGGGCAGAAACCATTCTTCTCCAGAATTCGATTCCGATACTACATGATGGGATTGGAATCGGTTCCAGGTCAATAAGTTACCTCATTTCTTTCCCAAAACCTTGACAACTGCTCCCGGATCACCACTGTGGTATACTCTCCCCATTATGAAACACAACACCGATGTTCTCGTTGTGGGCGGTGGCGTGATTGGTTGCGCCATTGCCCGCGAACTCTCCCTGGGTGGGAGAAAGTGCACCATTCTGGAGCGTGGCGAACCCTGTAAGGAAGCCTCTTGGGCGGCGGCGGGAGCCTTGATCGCACGTGCCCTTGGGCCCGATGAGGGACCTCTGCTCCAGTTCAAGATTCAGAGTCTTGCGATCTTCAAAGAGTTCTGCCAGGAACTGACCACGGAAACCGGCATTGACACCGGCTACCGTGAGACTGGAGGCATCGATTTTCTCATCGAGGCGGAGGAGGCCGCCTCGGTGGATGCATATCTCGAATGGCAGAAGATCGCTGGAGTTCCAGCTGAAAGACTGTCCGCAAGCGACTTACACCGGTTGGAGCCAAACCTGAGCCCCAACATCAATCTCGGTGTCCTGTTCCCTACCTTTACTCAAGTGAGAACCCCTTGGTATACCAAAGCGGTACTTACCTCAGCTTTACGGCTTGGCACGGATTTGCGTACTCACACCGAGGTCCGCGAGTTTATTATGGAAGGCGGACGTGTGGTGGGGGTCCGGACTGAACAGGATGAGTGGCGCGCGGAGTTGACCATCCTTGCTACCGGAGCCTGGAGTACTCAGATGGCACGGCTCTTGGGCAAGGAACTGCCCGGAGTTCCCGTCAAGGGACAAATTATACTCCTCCATGACCGTTCACGCCCCATCGGGCACATTGTTCACCATGGTAAGACCTACATCACGCCGCGTGATGAGGGGCGTCTGGTGGTCGGCTCGACCGAGGAGTGGGTCAGTTTCCAACGGAATAACACGCTGGATGGCATCGCGGGCCTGCTTTCCCGGGCGAAGGAGTTCTACCCCTGCCTGGGGAATGCCACGGTAGAGTGTGTTTGGCATGGGTTCCGTCCGCTGACCTTTGATGGGTTGCCCTTCATCGGGAGTCTGAGTGGACTGGATGGCTTCCTGTGCGCCACCGGCCATTACCGGAGCGGGATCATCCTCTCGCCGCTCACCGCCAAGGTAGTGGGCGAGCTGGCCGGCAAGAAGAAGCTCAGTTTCGATATGAAACCCTTCTCGCCGGACCGTGCAATCGGTAAGGGCGATGTGGACATGACTCCCCGGACCGATCTGCACTGAGGCCCAATCTTGTTGACATTGGTCTGAGACCTGTACACAATCTGAATATGTGAGCCGGGATAGCTCAGCTGGTAGAGCTACTGATTTGTAATCAGTAGGTCCGGGGTTCGAGTCCCCGTCTCGGCTCCATTTAACTG
>CAYRBI010000265.1:0-4591 GCA_964422415.1 uncultured bacterium
CCTCTTCCGCATCTCCGAACCTGACAACCTTCTCCTCTGTCGATTCCATGATTTCACCTCTCCACTACTGCGTTTCCGGGACGATCTCGCCCCGTTAAAGCCGCTTTTCGCTCTGAGCCATTTACAGCCCCATGGCGGGGTTTTCATATTCCCCCGTCTCAAACCATTGGCATGACTCGTATCTCCTCACCTTGCCCTTTTCTGCGGGTCAAATTTTCAGAAGGGCAGACTTTCATCATCCTCAAAGTGCGGTGTGACTGGTTTGACCACCCTCCCGCGCCGCTTTTTGAATTCTGCTGGGGGTTCTCTCCAGCCCCGCTGGAGTGGGGGGGGTCCTGGAAGAGCTGGGTCTGTCTATACTCCCGGCAATTCGACTGGATACAGGAACCATCACCTCTACGCTTCATTTCTGGTCTATCTCCACGAGGGTATAACTCAGTCCTTGGTGGTGATCACAATGCGGAACCCTCCCACCCAATAGCCTTCGAGGATCACCATCAAGTGATCCACCACCATGGCAATGCCGCTTCCCACAGAAGGGACACTTATCGATGATCCACAAGTAGACGTCTGATTCTTTTTTCAACCTCACCTTGGCTATCACTGATTCCATGACTTACTCCTTTCATCTCCCCAACAAGGCCCCAGGAGCGGGTCATCACTCCGCTCCCAGGTACCCTGGCAATGTGGGGGGAGAATCCCACTCTTGTTTCTTTCTTTGTGTGACAACAGTGACAACAGTGACAATAGGCAAAAAGATCAATAAAACCGGCCTTATTTTGTGGCTCCTATTGTCACACTATTGTCACTACTGTCACTAAGCTGGCCCAGGTCCAACCCTCTATTGTCACTATTGTCACCGCAAGTGTCACAATTCACGTACCCAGAAAAACAGGGCTTTCATTAGGGTTTTCCTCTATTGTCACTGTTGTCACTGTTGTCACCGATAGTGAGAGAGAATTTGTATGTGGGTCTTCCTCGATCCCGCTGGATTTCTTCCATTTTTCCAAGGCCATGTTGTTCGAGATTCTTTAACGCGGCATAAGCCAACCCTGAATCTGTGCGGTACCTACTAAATCCTCTTTGAAGATCACGAACAGTGGCCTTGCCGCCATGCTTCATAATCCACTCAATCAATTCCTCACGTTCCCGGCATGACTTGGTGTTGGAGAGTTTTCCATAGACTCGCTTGGTCTCATTACCGAACCAATCCGACAAGGCAATCCCGGCATTGAGAGTGACCAGATCCACCTGGTCGGGATCATCCAACGCCCTGGTATGATTCACCGTTTTGATGCTGTGGATTATCAATGCAAACCGGGCGGCATAGCCCTCCAGTTTCGACCAGGCTGATTCGAGATCACTGTCAGGTTGGTTGATTTGCTCTTCGGCATGTTGGTTGTAGAACTCTCTCCATCGTGCCAACGCATCCGGAGTTAAATGGTAGGTGTAGGGTTGCGGTAATCCATGCTCATCTTCTTCGAAATTCAGATCGAGCAGACTTCCCAGAAGAGCTTCCATGCGCTTGCTGACGGAAGCATCAACATCGGTCTCACTCCACACCTTGGCCTTCTTGGGTGGACAGGCAAAGAGAAAACGTGCGGCAAGGCCATTGTCGAATAGATCCCTGCCCATGATCCGGTTAAGGGTCTCAGGCTGTATGCCACCCGTGACACTCACAGCAGCCCGTGGGACGTGTTGTATACGATCCTTCTTGCGGTCAACCGTGAGTTCCATGCCCCGGTGAATGGAGAGCCACTTCTGGAGATCCCCACCCTTGCCGCTGCGGTAGGCGTCAAACGATAGGAGCCACCCCGCCAATTCATCCCGGATAGAGAGCAGGCCACGAGAGTTCTGGGTGAGTATCTGAACCAGTGCCTCAATGGTGAGATCATCTACATACAACCGGGGGCAGACAGGTTCCTCAGGCTTATCACCGCGCTCCTGTTTAGGTGCATCATTCCAGCGCTGCAATTCTTTTTCGTGTGCACGAAGCAGTTCCGTATACTTCTGGATCTCTTCGTGTTGACGCTGCCTTAGGATCTTCATGGAAGCATCGATGGCGGGTGATTTTAACGTACCACTCTCGCCCACCACACAGGTCCAGATCACCGCTGGCTCACACCACCCAGGCCTGAGACAGATCCGCCGTGTGGTGCCGATGGTGCTGGCCAGGACCGACAAGAGCGGTAGGGCCACATAGGACATGTCGCACGATAGCGCCGCCGCTGATTGCTCGATAAACTCCGCCACCGGGAAGGGCAGCAAGTGATTCGGGAACGGAACGTAGTCATTGATGCTTGTGGGCTTAGTGGTGTCAGTGAACTGTCGCAACTCAATCACCTCAGCTTCGGAGGCCGCTGCCTTTTCCTCCTGAAGGTGTTGGATGGTTTCAGTTATGGATAACTGTCTCATGCCGCCACCTCCATGGTCTCAGAGAGCAAGGTGTCGATCTGAACATCGTAATCGGTAGACCGCCGTGGAAGGGGGAAGCCTGCCACCCGCACCACATTCACACATATGGAGTCAACAGGAGGATCACCTCCCTCGAACTGATAGCGCAACCAATCATCAAGATTAGACTCGGTAGGGAAAGCCAACTGCATGGCCTTTTCGACGATGGTGGATAATCCGTCCACCTCCATGGCCGCGATTGACTGAAAGGCCTTGGTTAGACCATCTCGAAAAAACAAGGAGTAGATTCTGTTGCCTTGCCGGATATGGAAGGGACGATAACCACATCCAAACTGCCTGACGGTATCTTCAACAGTCCAGAGGATTCGTGCCTGCCTGACAGCAAGGTGCTTTTCGATGGAGTAGTGAGTAATGGTGGACTCGAAACAGATCCCCCAATGGATTGATTCGGGACATCCTCTTGTTGCCAGTTTTGTTGAGCAGATGAAATCAGATGATGGACGTGTCTCCATCCGGCAGGCGATTTCATCCGGAGACTTGCTCAAGAAATATGGCTTGATAATCTCATGGTCACACACCTCGACGATTGTCAGCTCATGCCCTACAGGAATGTGTCGTGTCAGTTTTAGGAGTCCATTCCTAAGATCACCACGCTCATTGGAATGGGTTGGTATGGCCCGGACTGGCCGTTCGAGTACTGCGCTCATAATGGTATTCCCCCCTGCGCGAACGGCTCCCCATAAGAGAGGAGTTGACATCGCCGTGCCGACAGGAAAGAATCCACTTGTTCCTGTAGATTCTGTCCCGCTGTCCGCGCTCGCCGAGGTTGCCCGCCCCGGCGTTCGCTCTTTTTGCCCCCGCCACGCGGAGGCCACTGCTGAAAAACTGCTGAAATTTACGGGGGTTTAGGGGGTGTTCAGAGGGGGTAAAGACGCGGTCACGTCTCCGAAACCTAATGTTTTCCTCTGTTTTTGTGGTAAATTGAGGGATGAAAAGAACCGGTTTGATAGATTTAGGTTCTGGTGGGCAACCCCCGTGGAGGTTCGAGCCCTCTCGCCGGTACCAGTTCATGCCATTCAATACAAACACCTTGCAGGAGTAAAAAAAAGCGATTGGAATCGCCACTCCACCTCTTTGTTCTACTGATATTTTTTTTTAATCAGAGGAGATGAAAATGACGTGGATTGTTTCTCTGGTGTTTTTATTGCTTTCGGCCAGTGTGGTGGAAGCGAATGATAACAAGCATTATCCAGATGGACGTCCCGTGGCGGTTCTACGCATGGAAGCGAAAGACCAGGGTGTTGTACTTAAACACGGGGATGGTCCCAATGAGTGCGATACATTGGGCGCGCGTGAGGCGCTGATCTACGAGGAAAAGGGTGTTTATCACCTTTTCTACGATGGAGCGGGATCCACGGGGTGGCTGGCATGTTTGGCCACCAGCAAGGATCTGAAGACCTGGGAGAAAAAAGGGCCCCTTCTCGATTATGGCAAGCCGGGTGAGATGGATTCCGGTTGTATCGCTTCCCCTTGGGTGATCTTTGAAGGAAACGAGTGGCATATGTTTTACCTCGGAACACCCAACGTCTCCCCTCCACCGGAACGAGTTCCCCTGTTTCCTTATCTGACCATGAAAGCCAAGAGCAAGTCCCTTGCTGGTCCCTGGATCAAACAACCCGATGTCATTCCTTTCCGGACAAAACCCGGCACCTACTACAGTGACACAGCCAGTCCGGGACACATTGTGAAGCAGGGTGATGAATACTTGATGTTCTTCAGCGCCTCAATGAAACGCACCCTCGGCATCGCCCGTACCAAAGACCTGAATGGCCCCTGGACAGTCGACAAGGAGCCGATCGTTTCCCCGGAAGAGCAGATCGAGAATTCCTCCCTCTATTTCGAGCCAACGAACAAGACCTGGTTCCTCTTCACCAACCACATTGGGCTGGATGGCGGCGAATACACCGACGCGGTCTGGGTTTACTGGTCCAAAGATCAGAACAAGTGGGACAGCACGCACAAAGCGGTGGTCCTGGATGGCCAGAATTGCACCTGGTCGAAGAAGTGCATCGGAATGCCGTCGGTCATCCAAATCGGGCAGCGATTGGCCATGTTTTACGACGCGCCCGGCGGAGAAAGCGCCGGCCATATGCGGCGGGATATTGGTCTGGCGTGG
>CAYRBI010000266.1:0-4526 GCA_964422415.1 uncultured bacterium
GCTCACCGTAGCGGCCTCCGCCGTCCGGGGAACCATTACGGACCCGCGCGAGTTTGTAGATTGATCTTCATCTCCGCATCCACCTCAGACAAGGGGTGGGTGCGGAGATTTCCGGTAATCCCCCCCCGCAGCATTCTATGAAGACATTTTTATTTACGGACAGTGATCTTCTGAACAGTCTCGATGAAGTCCTTTTCCATCTTCTCCAAGTCCTCTGGATGCCCCTTCTTGTGTTTATGGAAGGGTTTGAAAAACCGGAAGACTTTTGTTTTTATAAAAGGCTGGAAAACCACTGCCATTGGATTATATTGATACCGGCCGTGGTAGTATTTGTAGACCTCGAGTGCAAAGTCCCGGGGCCATGTTCTCCGTTCCGACCAGTTGAGAATAATCGAATGGTCTTTGATCTGTGGCAGGAACTTTTCCTCGATGTAATTCTGCCAGTTAGGGCTGTTTGAGTAGACAAACAAGACATACTTCCCCTGCCTGCACCATTTCATCCAGACAGAAAGATTGATGAAAAAACCTCGTAGCATGTGTATTGGCTCAACAACAAAGATAAAAAACAGGAATAAGGGAACTGCAATTATATAAATTGGGATTAACGGCAAAAACCGCAGTATTTTGCGGACTTTATTCAAAAAACCAGAGGGAGTATCTATATGAACAGATTTATCGGGGGACATGTGTCTCTATTTCCTGCTGCCATTTTTTTTTCGGTCTTCCTCACGGTCAAGCACATAATAACCATCTTGCCCCAGAATCTTGAAAAACTGGCCATAAATACTGAGTGCAACCTTCGCTTGAGTTCCATTCTGGAGTTTGACAACAGCGAGGTTACCACCCTTCCAGATGAAATTTTCCCTTGAATATCTCACATGAGGAGCGATCTCACGAAACATTTGAAGATTGATAGATTTCTGTGTGGCTTCCTGCAATTGCTTCTTGGTGTACTTGTTTCCTTGCAGTCCTTCGAGGCCGTAGACGGTGATGGATTCAACCTGATCCGCGATAGATCCGATGTTGATGGGTTCGACTGGCTCACGGCAGCCCAAGCAGATTAGGCACCAGAGGACCAGAAGAAGGAAGGTCCTGGAAGGCACTGTGCTTTCTCCTCAAACCGGGGATGTGAATTCAATTAATTGACAGACTACTCCTCGATGAGATTTCCATCAACCTACCAGTTTGCTATTGAACACTCTTCTGTGGTGGCACAGTGGATTCCCGCTTTCGCGGGAATGACGATTTCCACGTAATGCCGTCTGTTACGTCATTCCCGCGAAGGCGGGAATCCATGGTTACGCTTCCATTTCAATGGTCTGAGATGTGATAGAAGCTAACCTCTCTCTGACAGCCTTCCCCTTTAATGGATCTCCCCCCTCCAGCCATCTGATCTCCCGGTTGGGTCTGAACCAGGTCATCTGCCTTCTCGCGTAACGGCGGGTCTTCTGTTTGATGAGCTCGATGGTCTCAACGAGGCCTCTCTCTCCATCTAAATGTTGGATGACTTCCTTATAACCGAGTCCCTGCAAGGCGGTATGTGAGAAGGCTCCCTCACACAAGAGGTTCTCGACCTCTTTCACTAATCCCTGTTCGAACATCCAATCCACACGCTGGTTGATGCGCCGGTCCAGTTCCTCCCAGGGCCAGGTCAAACCAAACCAGGCGATCCGGATCCACCAGGGGGGTGGCTCCTGCTGGGCCTCAAAGGCGGTTTTGGTCAGGCCGGTGAGGGTGTGGATCTCCAACGCGCGGATGATACGCTTACGGTCATTGGGGTGAATCTTGGAGGCCGCCTCTGGATCAACGCGTGACAGTTCCTCATGTAGCGTGGGAGCACCATCCTGATCGGCACGCGCTTCCATCTCCGCGCGGAAATCGAAGTCCGGCGGTGGAGCCTCAGCCAGCCCCTCGAACAGAGCCTTCAGATAGAGACCAGTCCCTCCACAGACCACAATGGGACGGTTTTTCTCATAGAATTCTTGGAGGACCGGACCCGCCACGGCACAATAGTCCGCAACTGAAAAGGGCAAATAAGGACTTGCCACATCAATGGCATAATGCCGGATCCACTGTTGTTCCTCAGCGGTGGGTTTGGCGGTGCCGATGTCCATACCCCGGTACACCTGCATGGAATCGGCGGAGAGGATCTCTGTTCCCAGCCTCTCCGCCAGTTCGAGGGCTAGGGCAGACTTGCCGGAAGCAGTCGGTCCGGTAATGGCTAGAATGAGAGGGAAGGGATTCTCTCCCCCTCGCCCTCTTGTATCGCACGGGTGCGTGCGATTGGGAGAGGGGGTGAGGTCTGTGACACCATCAAGCCCCGAATTCACTAAAACACCTGGGCGTGTTCCTCGGTGACCGGGCCCTGAACCGGGTTGTTCTCATCATCGACAAACACCAGGCGGGGACGATGCCCGGGAACCTCGTGTTCATCGAGCTGCGCATAATTGAAGATGATGACCTTGTGCCCGGCGGCGACCTTAAGAGCGGCCGCACCATTGATCCCGATGATCCGGCTTCCACGCGCGGCGCGGATCACATAGGTCGAGAGCCGTTCTCCATTGGCCAGGTCGGCCACCTCAACCCGCTCATTTTCAGCCAGGCCAGCTAGATCCATCAGTTCCTCATCGATGGAGAGCGAGCCCACATAGTCCACATTCGCTTCAGTGACTGTCGCGCGATGGATTTTCGCCCGGAGAAAGCTTCTTAACATGCTGATTCCTTGAGTTTGGATTGGATAAACTGAGCGCGGAAGATGTCCCGGTCCCGTGTGTCGAGGGGTTTCCCAGCGCGTTTTTGAAGATGGGCGGGACGGCTACACAGAAGGATTTCGTTGAGCGTGTTGATAGAAAGATCTTTAAAAATCCCAGTGGTGACACCCAATCGCAAGGGACTGAGTAGATCCAGGGTCTCCCGGCTGTTCAACTTGCGCGCGGTCGAGAGGATTCCGAATGAGCGCCACACCCGGTCCTCCACTTCCTCCTCGGCCTCCTCGAGTAGCTGTGTGGCCGCTTTGCTTTCACTGTCCACAATCTGATCGGTAACATGGTAGAGCTTCTCGATGGTATCCACCTCGGAGATCCCGAGTGTCACCTGGTTCGAGAGTTGAAACAGGTTGCCTTGGATTTCGGAACTCTCGCCATAGGGGCCACGCACGGTCAACCCCAACTGGCTGACCGCATTGACCATCTTCTGGATCTGGCGGGTCATCACTAACGCCGGGAGGTGAACCATCACCGAACACCGCATTCCGGTGCCCAGGTTGGTCGGGCAGGCGGTGAGGTATCCCCAACGTTCCGAGAAGGAGTATTTGATCTGCTGTCCCAGCTCATCATCCAACCGGCTGATCACCTGCCAGGCCTCATGGAGATTGAGTCCTGGCAGCAAGACTTGCAGGCGGAGATGATCCTCCTCGGCCACCATGACACTCAAGGTCTGGGTAGGCTGAATAAAGACTGTCCGCTGGTTCTGCCCCCTGGCCATCTCCTGGCTGATCTGATGGCGTTCCATCAGGAAGGCCAGATCGAGCTCGCTGGTGGCTTCGAGTTGGAGCTCCTCGCTCTGATAAAGCAGAGCGGAGGAACGGATGGCATGAGAGCTGATACTGATGACCTTGGCCAACTCACCGGTGGAGGCCCAGTGCGAGAAGGGGTAACCGGCCACATTCCGCGCCAGACGGATGCGGCTGGAAAGTACATTGGCGCTCATCGGGCCGGGACGGGAAAGCCATTGGCAAGCGTTGAAGTCTGGGTCATCCAGGATCATTGGACCGATTGCCCCTCAAGCGACTTGATCTCATCACGCAACCTAGCGGCGGCCTCGAAGTCCTCGGAGGAAACCGCCTGACGCAGCTGCTCCCGTTTTCTTTGAATCATGGGGACGACATCCAAGATGGCGGTGTGAGCCTGGTTGGGAGCCTTGCCGGTGTGGCGGAGTCCCGCCTGAATACGCCGTAGCAGGGGTTCGATTTCCTCGGCAAAGGCATCATAACACTGGGCGCACCCGAGACGGCCGGATTCCTTGAATCCCCGGTAGGTCTGGTTGCACATAGGGCAAGTTTTGGTGTCTTCGGCTATCCTCCGCGCCGCTTCCTCTTCTGGTTCCGGACCGCTGGTTAATCCCTCCATGGGGATGATGGCTTTGAATTCGCCGCCGGTGATCCCGTGCTCACGGGCACACTCGGGGCAGATGTGGAACTCCATCACCTTTCCCCCATGGATCTGCGTGATGTGAACCTTGGCGGCCTTCTGATGGCACACCTCGCAGCTTTTTCCGTGCATCGATTCTCCCTTTCCATGTCCCGGCATCGTTGAGGACCTTGCTCCATGCCAGGGTACCAGGTGGGATGACTTGCGCGGACTGAGGCCGTTCCCCCCACCTCTCTACACTTTATCTCAGGCATCCTCACCTGACAACGCAAGGGAGGTGGAAGGGGACCTCATCCCCCTAAACAGAAAAGAGAGCCGGAACCCGCCAAAGAATGAAAATGGATTGCACTCCATTCCGTTTTCAGTTGTTAGCCGGGG
>CAYRBI010000267.1:0-4268 GCA_964422415.1 uncultured bacterium
CGGCGTATGTGTATGGAATCCTGGCTCACCCAGAGTATACCAAGCGGTATGCACAGGAGCTGGAGACACGTGAGATCCATGTTCCACTCACCCGGGACCCCGGTATTTTTGGAAAGGTCCGTGATATTGGTGCACACCTCTTGTGGTTGCACACCTATGGGGAACGTTTTGTCCCCAAGGGGAAAAAGCATGGGCATGTTCCACATGGAAAAGCGAGGTGTCTGAAGGCTGTGCCTGGGGATGCGGAGGGATATCCGGTGGCGTTCAAATACCACGCAGCCACGCAGATCCTTCGTGTGGGTGTGGGAGAGTTCGGTCCTGTGACACCGGAGGTGTATGACTTTGAGGTTTCCGGTTTGAAGGTGGTTCAGTCCTGGCTCAAGTACCGGATGCGGGACGGGGCGGGAAAGAAGTCCTCACCCTTGGATGATATCCACCCCGAACAATGGACCAGCCAGTTTACGGATGAGCTTTTGGAGTTATTATGGGTGCTGGAGGAGACGGTGGTGGGTTATCCGGAACAAGCGTGTCTCTTGGATGAGGTTATAGAAGGCCCCTGTTTTGAGGCCGGGGAGCTGCCCTCGGTGCCTGAGGATTGCCGGAAACCGCTGCAACCGATGGCGAAGGATCATTATTACGAGGATTTTTGAGTGTGGAAGCAGCCTACCCCGCCGACTGAACTTGCCAATCTCTCCCCCACCATGCGAAAATCACCGGCTGTTGCTCCGGAATTCCATCCGCAAGGATTTCAATGTTAAAGGAGAAGTGAAGAACCATGTCTATGCTTACAGGTAAGGTCTTGGTCGCCCAGGGTGGCGGCCCGACCGCGGTGATTAATCAAAGTCTGGTGGGAGCGGTCCTCGAATCAAGGAAGTTCCCCCAGGTGACGCGCGTCTATGGCGCTCTCCACGGTGTTCGCGGGATCATTGATGAGGATTTTGTCGATCTGACCGAGGCCACCACCCACAATCTCGAGGCTGTGGCGCAGACCCCTTCTTCCGGTCTCTTGTCCACCCGTGATAAACCAGATGTGGAATATTGCCGTGAGATCTTCAAGGTCTGCCAGGCTCATGATGTCCGCTATTTCTTCTACATCGGTGGCAATGACAGCGCCGATACCTGCCGTATCGTCAATCAGGAATCTGAAAAGGCCGGTTATGAGCTACGCGTGATCCACATTCCCAAGACGATCGACAACGATCTCAAGGTGACGGACCACTGCCCTGGTTATGGCTCAGCGGCCAAGTTTGTGGCCCAAGCCTTCGCGGGCGCGAACCTCGACAACCGTGCGTTGCCCGGCGTCTATATCGCCGTGGTGATGGGGCGTCATGCTGGCTTCCTTACGGCAGCTTCTTGCTTGGCGCGCAAGTACCCGGATGATGGTCCCCATCTCATCTATGTTCCGGAACGTCCCCTCAGTAAGGATCAGTTCATCAAGGATGTGAAGGCGGCCTATGACAAGTACGGGCGCTGCATTGTGGCGGCCTCCGAAGGGATCGTGGGTCCCTCCGGCCAGCCCATCGCCGCGGAGTTTACCGGTGGCGAGAAGGATTCCCATGGCAATGTGCAGCTCTCCGGCACCGGCGCGCTGGGAGATTTGCTCAGTGACTGGGTCAAGAAGGAGACCGGGATCAAGCGTGTCCGCGCCGACACCTTCGGTTATCTCCAGCGCAGCTTCTTGGGATGTGTGAGTGAGGTCGACCAGTTTGAGGCCCGCGAGGTCGGAGAGAAGGCAGCTCAGTTCGCAATTTGGCACAGCAAGGATGGTTCCGTGGCGATCCGCCGTATTGGCGATTACGCTGTCGATTACTTCCTCGCCAAATTGGAGGATGTTGCCCGCGTGGCCACCAGTATGGCCCCGCACTACCTCAATGCGGAAGGGAACTATGTGACTGACGCCTTCAAGGATTATGTTCGTCCGTTGGTGGGCGATATGCCGACGATGAAGCACATCTCCGCGCCAGCAGTTGCGAAGATTCTGAAGAAGTAGTCAACCTTAACCCCCGCCCCCCTTCCCTCAAAGGAAGGGGGGTGGAGGATGTGGTAGGCGGGGCGGGACTCGAACCCGCATGGGGTCGCCCCCAGGGGATTTTAAGTCCCCCGTGTCTGCCATTTCACCACCCGCCCGAAAACTGTTTCCTGTTTCAAATCCTTCGTTGTCATCTACCCCCCACCCCCGCCCTCCCCCGCAAGGGGGGAGGGAGCAGAACACGCTAACGCTTTAACAACATACAACTCCCTCCCCCCTTGCGGGGGAGGGCGGGGGTGGGGGGGGTTGGTCTTCGTATCAACCCTACCTGTTACTTGGGCCCGATTCTACACATCCCCGCCATGATGAGCCAGGAGTGTTTGGATGGTTCCATACCTCAACCCTTGACTCCCGGAAAGATCTCACGCCCATCCAGATCCAGAATGTGTCCCTCGATACAACCCTCCCCAATCATAAGGATCCCAACCGAAGACGGGAAGCCATCCCGAGGGCGTGAAGCCGAACCAGGATTCATCACCAGTACATCTCCATGCCAGGCAAGATAGGGGTGATGGCTGTGGCCCAGGATCAATACCCGTGGCGGATGAGCCTTCTGGGATTGAAGGATATTCTGAATACGGTTGGATGGATTGGGTTGTAGATGACCATGAACGATGTGGATTCTCACCGTGCTACTGGAATGATCGGCATAGGGAGGCAGGTGCCGTAACTCTGCCACATAATCAACATTGCCATGGACCGCGGTGATGGGGGCGATGGCCTGGAGATCGATCAGAACCTCTTTCGACCCGACATCACCGGCATGGAGGATTTCATCTATCCCAGTGAACAGTTGAAACACGCGTGGATCGAGCTTGCCATGGGTATCCGACAAGACACCAATCTTCACGTGGAGAGCGACTCCTTTTTAAGCTGTTCACAACGTGCCCGCAGCTCCTTCAGAACCTCCTCATGTTCGGGGAGCCCGGCCAGGTTGGTCTCCTCGTAGGGATCCAGGCTGAGATTGTAGAGTTCTTCATACACAGGCTGGGTATCGATGTACCGGATGTACTTCATATGCTCTGTGCGGACACCCTCGCAACGGGGAATCTTGGGGTGTGCAAAGAGGTGTTCGTAGTACCATTCCGTCCGTTCTGGGGAGGATTCGCTCCGTGTGAGTGGAGCAAGGCTGTGCCCCTTCATCGCCGTGGGGATCTCCACTCCCGCGTAGTCCAAAAGGGTGGGTGCGATATCCAGATTCAATGTCATTGCCGTGAGGCTCAGACCATGTGACTTCGTGGGGAGACGGGGATCGTAGATCACCAAGGGGGTACGGATGGATTCCTCGTACATGAGCCATTTCCCCTCGAAGCCTTTCTCACCCAGGAAATAACCATTGTCACCGGTGTAGACAATCACTGTATTATTCCGCAGGCCCATACGATCGAGTTGGGCGAGGATCTCGCCCACGGCCCGGTCGACTCCGGTGATCAGGCGGTAGTAATCGCGTGTGGTTTCCTGAACATTCTTGAACCAGGCTTCGCGGCGGATGTAGCCCTCTGACTCACGCAGGAACTCCGGGAGACGTTGACGGCTGGCCTCATTAGCGGTTTTGGTGAGGGGGATCTCGACATCCGAATAGAGTTTCAGGTCTTCAGGATCGGGCGCGAAGGGGCGGTCAGCGACCTCTGGATTAGAATGGGGGGCCTTGAAACTGACCGAGAGGCAGAAGGGCTGGTTTGGATGGCATCCCTTGAGAAACTCCACCGCCTGTTCGCCCATCCGGCGGGTGATGTGTTTCCCCTCGAAAGGTATGCCCTCGTAATAATTCCCCTGCCCTGGAAAGCCCGCCCAAAAATCGAAATCCTTGTCGGGAAGAGGTTCGCCAAGGCCGAATTTACCGACGAAACCAGTGCGGTAACCCGCCGTACGCAGGAGCATGGGGTAGGAATTCCGCCAAGCTTCTTCTGGCAGAGGCTTGTCGAACCGGTGCAGGTCCATCGTACCCGCATATCGTCCGGATAAAATCGTGGCACGGCTGGCGCAGCAAATGGAGGTGGTTGTGAAGTTGTTTGGGAAGAGGGTTCCTTCGCGGGCTAGCGAGTCGATGTTTGGTGTTTTGATGATGGGATTTCCCATGCAGCCCAAGGTATCCCAGCGCTGATCATCGGTCAAAAGGAAGATCAGGTTCGGTTTTTGTCCCTCTCCCGCGGGAGCGGTATCCGCGGGAATCAGTGAACTCAAGCCTACCGCTCCCATCGCGGTGATTCCGTTTTCAAGAAAACGGCGTCTTGTCGAG
>CAYRBI010000268.1:0-4198 GCA_964422415.1 uncultured bacterium
CACTCCCGTGCCGATAAGTTACACTGCCAATGAGTGGTGTCTGTTCCTCAGGGCCGATGAAAGCTCGAGTGGGGGGAGATTATTGGGGACATCGCGCATTTTGAGGGGAAATGCCAATGACTGATGTACGAGGTATTACCGGAGTCAACCCGGCCGATCTAGCATCCGCGAAAATCCGTAGAGTCGAGAAGCCGCCCGAGGCCGGTCCCATCGTGGACACAGTGGAAATTTCCACAGCCTCCGCGAAGGCGGTCGAGGTGGCCATGTACAGCGAACTGGCTAAAGCCGCGCCCGAGGTCCGTCTGGATCTCATCCAACAGGCGCAGGAACGTGTCGCCAGCGGGGCCTATTTGAAACCGGAAGTCACTCAGGAAGTGGCCAAGAAAATCGCCGAGATGTTGTAAAAAAACTTTCGCCTTGTATGAGTTCCCTTCCTGAAGAGGAGGAGAGAGACATTCATCCCCTTTCTCAGGGGGGATGAATGGAAGTTTTTCCTCTTTTTAGGGGTCTTGCGGCCGACCGGCCATCCAGTTTCATTTACCCTGTTTCATAAAGTATTGCATGCCTCGGAAAGAGAATACGCTTGAACTTTCTCCCGGTTGGCTTTGGCTATAAGACGGCTATCCGCAGTCACCAATATCCCGCCTTTCAGAGCGACCACCTGTAAATAGCAGGCATCATATACACTTATATCGTACTTGACCGCAAGTGATAAAACATTGGGAACATGGTCCCGGACTGGTACCACCTTTAATTCGAGATTGGAGATGTTCTGTAAAATTACGTCCGCTTTTTCATGTGTGATTATACCGGTCCGGATACACTTCCAAAGAACACTTGAACACTCAAGAAAAAGGAGATCAGGTGTATATAACTCATAGCGTGGTCCTTCGATCAGGTGCCGAAGAAGAACTTGAGCATCACCGGATTGTGTTTCAGTGAGGAAAACCTTAATGACAACACTTGCATCCATGGTAACCGGGGTGGTCTGAGTTGTCATCGATCTCTGTCCTGCCGGATCAGATCTTGTGATTCAGGAAATCCATCAGGAAGCGTGAACTGATTCCTACAGAGATTATCGAGGGCATCGAGTCTTCTCTGGTTATCTTCCAAATCTTTGACTGCTTTATCAAGCAGATGAACTACTTCATCCTCCAAGGACCTACATCCATGAACGGCCAAATCTCGTATCCTCTGGTGAAGCTCGTCTGGTATGTGCTGAACACTTATTGTTGCCATGCTCCAACTCCTACATGCTATCCTACTTTGGCGATGATTATTCGTTACTCCTGTTGTTTCCTTCCCATCGCCATTTTACTCGATATTCCCCTCAGGATTCCATAAAATTTTTGTTCCAACCATGGAAGTTATCAAGATTTTCCCTCCTATCCATATCAGGCTATATCGTAGACACCCCCTCATTCCATCTCTATGATGTCCTATGATGCCTTGCATTTTTACTATTATTACATAGACGAAGTAATGCACATCACCACCAAACGAAGCATTCGCCATCCTCGTTATGCAGCAAACAAGTTCGGGAGAAAAGCAAGCATCAGGCGGTATTTGTATTTGACCCAGGATACATCGACATCGAGGTGCTCACAAACCAGGTTCAAGAATTGTGTTCACGGAATTGGAAAATCCTCGTGAATGTGGTACCTGACCATGCCATTCAGGACTACGATGATTACTACCACTTAACCCGTTACCACCGCGTCCGGAGTTCTTCATGTAACGTTCCCTGGATGAATGCTTGTATCGCGCCGACTGTTATGGTTGTGCCATGCTTGGATTATTATTGTGGTGGCTTGTAGAATTCCTCCTTCATGAAAATTTGGAATGGGAAATGTTTCCGGAGATTCCGGCGGATTGTATCTATGGTTAAACGCTTTCCAGTCTGCCACCATTGCTGCAATTAACACCTATTAGTTTTTGAGTTCACGCGAAGATTTCCCTCTCCGTGTGTTCCGGTGGCGGTACCGGGGTGGAGCACTTCGGGCAGACTGTAGTGGTCACTGGCAGCTTGTTTCCACAATGAACACAGGGCAAGCGCGCGGGCCACTTGCGGTGTGTCAGGTACCCCACCAGGCCAGGTAGACCACAGAGGAGGACATAGATGAACCAGACCACCTGCGAGATCATGGTTCCATGGTAACGGCGGTCCCAGAGGAGAGCTCCAAGAGCCATTAGAAGAGAGAGAATCACTCCGATGATGATTCGCCTGAAGATCGACTGGTGTTTCTCTCCCAGAATCCTGGCGGCAGTTGGGTAGTCCTTGGCCAGATCCATCCCGGTGGTTACATTAAGCTCCGATTCTCCTTTGCATTGGTCCTCCCAGGCTGTAATTACCACACCAGGGATACCGAAGAGGGCATAGTTCGCGGATGAGTTAAGGCTTCCGAGAACATCCGGGAGATAGGTCAGAAGAGCCACTTCCTGCCGGGACACAAGGTTGCCTCCATCATCCACGGTGTAGACCGTGTTGATCTGCCTGACCTTGCTACCCTCCTCCACATAACGCCCATCCTTGGCGAAAATACGGCCTTTTCGCCCTCTTCCAAAGTACCTGAGTGGATCCGCGCTCTGCAATTCCTCTGGAAGGGGGAGCTCTTGGAGTTTTCCATCTTTATCCACTTCGATGAACCGTTTCGAGGTTTTTACCACCAGCCGCCAACGCTCATCCTCCTCTTTATGGCCGGTTCCCAACAAACCGCTTATGTCCAACACATGCTGGACCACCTCATCAGCTCCCCAAGACAGGACGGACGCGATGCTCCGTTCGTTCAAATTGAGACGTAAAAGTGCGTCATCGGTCCAAAAGAAGATGATATCTGAAAGGGGATCTCTGCTGCGGAAAGATGACAGCCAGCCGTACATACCCGCTGGCGAAAAAATCCGGGTGGAGATCTGAGTTCTGCCAGTCCGGTGTATGGGAAATTGCTTCTTTTCTGGAATGGGTTCGCTCGAAAAGCCCTCGGTCCCAAGAAATCCTATGGACAGATTCGTGGATAGGTCAAAGGCCTGAAGAACCGCCCTTCCACGAGCCCATCCGTTGTGTTTGAGAAACCAGACCTCGCCTTTATCTTTATCTTCCGATACCCGGAATACCCGTTCCGGCCAATAAGAACCTCCCCGATAGGTCTGCTGACGAAGATCTTCCCCAGTACAGAGCTCCTCACCCGTGGCGACCGTGATCGTGGCCCCAGCAATGTCCCGGCAGACCCTTTCCTCCTTGGAACGGGAACGGCGTGTCAATGAAGATTTGAATATGAGGGGGGTACCGTCCTCCCGGCAAGACAAATACTCAGTGGTGGTTCGCAGATAGGGTCTGTACCGGTATTCGGAAAAATAAGCTTCATGAAACCAGCTGATCGCAACCCCCAGGAGAAAAAAGAAGCCGAACGAAACCAGCGTGACTCCTGGGATACGGCAGAATACGGAAAGCCTTCCCACAGTTCTCTCCCCCATTTCTCAGAAGTCCCTTTTCCAGAATTGATCCAGAATGGCCAAGAGGATCCACAGAATCCCAACGATACCAATGAGCATCACATAGAGCCATGCATATTGCCAAACTTCACTGGTTCTGATGAGAAATAGCAAGACCATGAAACCTGCTATTGCCGGCAGCCAGCGTGTACCATACCAGCGCTCCCGCCGTAGGCCGGTTAGAAAGATCACCAGATAAAATGCGATCCCTCCCACAGGAATCGTCAGAGAACTGAACACCATCTCCCACTTGAAGGGGTAGGCATAATGACCCGGTACCGCCGAGTCGATCGCTAAGATCAAGATGACACTCAAGGTAAGAAACAAATACACCGCCACGCCGACACTCATTTTTAGAAGGAAGAGAGAGTTTCTCCCCATGGGACGGTGGAGCAGCAAGGGATAAGTCCTCTTCAATTCCTCGCCGAGGGTTTGACGCAGGCCGAAACCAAGGAGCATGAGAACTGTAAATGTGACCAACAAACCTTCGAGTCCACCATTAAAAGGTGGAGTGGGGGTTTCCCTTTCCTCGTCCATGGTACTACCCGAGGTAAGCCCAAATATGGCCAGCGGACTGGGTATATGCCGGGTTGTGGAATGCAACGCCAACACCACCAGAAGGCAGTAGACCGCCCCCACGATGGCATAGGGTGCGATTTCACGCAGCTCTTTTCGGATCAAGGCCCACCACATGATTTCCCTCCCTCAG
>CAYRBI010000269.1:0-4125 GCA_964422415.1 uncultured bacterium
GAAGGCGGGAATCCACGGTGCCAACAGAACTACGAGTTTTTCAACGGACTGTTAAGCATACGTAAGGATTACCCTTCTCTCGTCTTCCACACAACCCTCTTTCATAAATAAAACTGGGCCAGGAGGTTCACCCCCTGGCCCAGTTTGTTTACCACAACAGTTCCCCAACCTAGACGCTTTTCAGCTTAGCGCCCGAAGTAACCACCCCGCTTGGGTTTGGGAGCAGCCTTCTTCTTCTCGGTATACTCCTTGAGGAAGGCCGGTGCGCGGTTACCGGCATTAATACCATTCTTGTCATCCGGGCCGGAGGCATACACACCCTTCTCCTCGGACCAGCTCAGAGTCTTGCCCTGGCGGAAAGCATACAGCGAGAGGGAGATCGCAACCTGCGCGGCATAACCACGAGCCGCATCCAGGTTCTGGTCAGCACCCTCACGGATGGCATCGAGGAAGTTCTTGCGGTGGTTGGGACGTGGATCGCCCTGGATCTCGACCTCCATCTGGCCACCATTAAGAGCCTTGAACTCCTCCTCGAATTCCTTCTCACCAGTGATCTTGATCTTGTCGCCGCTAAGCAGGTCGATGGTACCCTTTTGGCCATAAATCCTGTCCGCGATGCCAGCACTGTTGGTCATCGAAGCCAGAATGCAAATGGTATGCTTGCTGGGGTAATCAATAAGCACAAAAGAGTTATCCGGGACCTCGCGGTCAGGGAAACAATAAATACCACCACTGGCGGTGACACGCTTCGGCAGCTCATTATCGAAGGCGATCATGAAGGGCGCCAACTTGTGGTAGAACAGGTCAGTGGCGATCCCGCCGGAGTAGTCATAATACTTGCGGAAGCGGAAGTACCGGTCGGGATCCCAATTGATCTTGGGCGAAAGGCCCCACTTATGACCAAGCCACATATCCCAATCGAGATTGACACCCGGTTTGGCATCCGCATCGATGTCCCAGTTCCACTCGCCACCCTTGTTGTTACGGCTGTAACCGGTGGTGGTCCATACGACCTGGCCAATACGGCCCTCGGTGATCGCCTTGCGCGCGGCAAAGTATGCCCCATCGGCTGTGTGCTGCGATCCGACCTGCAACTTCAACCCGGTCTGCTCGACCTTTTTCTTGATGGCCAGCGCCTCATACGGGGTATGGGCCATGGGCTTCTCGAGATAGACATGCTTGCCAGCTTCGAGAGCCTCGAGTGCGATCTTGGCGTGCCAGTGATCTGGAGTGGCCACGATGACCGCGTCAATGTCCTTACATTCCAAGACCTTGCGGTAGTCGCCAAAAACCTCGGCGGCGCCACCAGCCTTCTCCTTGCCCATCTGCTGACGCTTCTCGTAGACATCGCAGACCTTGATGACTTCGCAGTTCCAAGCATCTTTGTTCTCGGTGAAGATACCGATCAAGCTTCTTCCTTGTCCACCGCATCCGATGGCGCCAAAACGGATCTTCCCATTCGCGCCCTCCACATTGGCATACGATTTCGCGCTCTGACCCATGATTCCCAGGGCAGCGGTGCCCGCCGCGGCCACGCGCAGAAAATCACGACGACTAACAGACTTCCGATCCGACACTAGATGTTCCTCCGTTTCCTAATTGATAAGAGAAAAACCCCGCGCGGGCCAATCTCGGATCGGTCCTACGTGGGAACGGGTGGATGTTGTCACTCCCGGGTGGGGCTTTCAAGCGGAAAGGATTTACGGAGCACGGGGTCTTGCTCCCTCCTCGCCGCATGGGAGAGGGGGGCTCCGGGGGTGAGGTCCCCCCGCTCAAGGTGGACATCCCCGCTTTCTCGTACAATACTTTGCTCCATTGCGTGCTGTCCCTTTGTGGACCCTGTCACCAGATCTTGGGAGGAGTACAAACAATGAAGAAGATTTCCATTGGTACGTGGGCTTACTCGATCGGTCCGTATGCCGACAATCCGATCCCTTGGGTGGATGTAATCACCACGTTGAAGAAGCTCGGTTTTGATGGTGTTGAGCTCGGGAGTTTTGGGGTACATCCGAATCCGGAGAGCCTCCCCACCAAAGAGTCGCGCCAGGAGTGCCGCAAACAGATGCAGGATCTCGGCCTGGGCTGGTCGGGTATCGCCGCTAACCTGTGGGGCGAGAAGCTCATCAATACAGCTGACACCACCGATTACATCAACTGCTTCAAGAAGAACCTCGAATTCTGCGATGACCTCGGCATCAAGGGCATCCGCATCGACACAGTCCAGCCGCCCACGATCTTCTCCGAGGTTGACCCTCAGACTGCCTTCAAGCGCGTGGTCGATACCTGGAAGATCTGTGTCAATGAAGCCGCGGCCCATGGCATTTATGTGACCTGGGAATTTGAGCCTGGCTTCGCCTTCAACAAGCCCTCCGACATCTTCCGTATTCTGGATGCCATCCAGGACAACAACTTTGGCGTCCAATATGACACCTGCCATGGCCAGATGGTGGCCGTCAATGGCGCGCGTCAACCCGGCGAGAAAGAGACCCTCAAAGGTGGCCAGTTGGAGTTCATCGCCAAGCTGAATGGACGTATCAACCACCTTCATCTGATCGATTCGGACAACACCTGCCACAAGGATGCGAAGGGTGAGGATGAGACCTCGGCTCATGCCCCCTTCGGGGATGGTGTGGTGAACTTCGATGAGGTTATTCCCGCTTTGAACAAAGCGGCACGCCTTCCACACAACTGGTGGACCATCGACCTGTGCTTCTGGAAAGATGCCTGGGCCGTGACCGAGCGCTGCAAGAAGGCCATCGATAAATTGAACGAGAAGTATGGTTGAGAAAATAACCTTACACCCCTACCCCCCTCTCCCATGGGGAGAAGGGGGAATTCCCCCCTCGCTCCATGAACGAGGGGGGTAGGGGGGTGAGGTTTGTATAACAGACAGGAGGAAGGTTTTTCATGTCAGCAACAAAGAAACCATTGAATATTGGGTTGATCGGCTGCGGTTTCATGGGCCGGACACACTCGAACGCGCATCGCCGGGTCGGCAACTTCTTCGACCTCGAGATGCAGCCCGTGCTTAAGGCCATCTGCGATAACAACAAAGAGAAGGCTGAGGCCTTCGCTTCGCAGTGGGGCTATGAATCCATCGAGACCGATTGGCGTCAACTGATGGCGCGCAAAGACATTGACCTGATCGAGATCTGCGCCCCGAACAATCTACACAAGGAACTGGCTGTCGCGGCCGCCGAGGCCGGGAAGATGATCATCTGCGAGAAGCCCTTGGCGCGGAATGGCGATGAGGGCCTGGATATGGTCAAGGCGGTCGAGGCCGCCAAGGTCCCCAACCTGATCAGCTACAACTACCGCCGCATCCCCGCTGTCACCCTCGCTAAGAAGCTCATCGATGAGGGTAAGCTAGGACGCATCTTCCACTACCGCGCCATGTTCCTTCAGGACTGGACCATCTCGGCTGACCTGCCCCAGGGCGGTGATGCCCTTTGGCGCCTGGATGCCAAAGTGGCTGGTAGCGGCGTGACCGGCGACTTGCTGGCGCACTGCATCGACACCGCTGTCTGGCTTAATGGCGGCATGGATACCGTCACCGCCATGACCGAGACCTTCATCAAGGAACGCAAACACCAATTGACTGGCAAGATGGAGAAGGTCGAGATCGATGACGCCTGCGCATTCATGGCACGTTGCAAGAATGGCTCGCTGGCCACCTTCGAAAGCTCCCGTTACGCGCGTGGTCACAAGGCCCTGTATGTCTTTGAGATCAATGGCGAACATGCTTCCATTGCCTGGGATCTGCATGACTTGACACGGCTTTCATATTTCGATCACCGTGACCCCGGTGAGATGCGCGGCTGGCGTTCAATCCATGTGACCGATGGCGATCACCCCTATATGGGCAAGTGGTGGGTCCCCGGACTGTCCATCGGCTATGAGCACTCCTTCGTGCATCAGATCGCGGACTTCATCGAAGGTCTCACCAAAGGCACGCCCGCTTCTCCGACCTTCCGCGAGGCACTGGAAACCCAGCGTATCTGTGATGCGGTGATCAAGTCCGGCAAGAGCCTGCAGTGGGAGAAGGTCCAGCAAGACTAAGTCGAATAAAGGGGTGGAATCAAAGTCCCACCCCCCACCCCAACCCTCCCCCGCAAGGGGGGAGGG
>CAYRBI010000270.1:0-4055 GCA_964422415.1 uncultured bacterium
TCTCTGTAGAGGTCTATGACTTCGAACTCCCGGATCAGATGACTTGCACCTCCGCCTTTGGATTTGATCCAGCCAATGTCTTTCTCTATCAAGGTCTCACGGATCCGGAGCAGAAACGAACTGTCTTGACGAAATACTGGAAGAGTCTAGGTGGTCATCACATCCATCCTTACAACTACGCCCCCCTGGATCCTTTCATTGTCACCTGGCCTGAAATCAAGCAGGGTGAGACTCCCGATCCAGAGACACTGAAACCCACCATCGATTGGTCCGCCTGGGACAAGGCCATGCAGGAAGCTTTTGATTCTTATCACTGCAACACCTTCCAGCTGCCCATCCCAGGTATGGGGAGTGGGACTTTCTTTTCACGGCAGGAACCCGAGCTATTAGGATTTAAGGAAGACACACCCCAATACCAAGCCGCCTTCCGCAACTACTGCCAGGCGATTCAAGAACATCTACGCGAAAAAGGCTGGTTGGATAAAGCCTTTGTCTACTGGTTCGATGAACCCGAACCCAAGGACTATGAGTTCGTGATGAATGGTTTCCGGAAGATCAAGGAGGCCGCGCCGGATATTCCGCGTATGTTGACTGAGGAGGTTAAGCCGGAGTTGTTCGGGGGGCCCACGATCTGGTGCCCGATCTCCAATGAGTTCCGCACCGAGGATGCAGCACCACGTCAGGCCCTGGGGGAGAAGTTCTGGTGGTATGTATGCACCGGTCCCAAAGCCCCCTATTGCACCCTGTTCATCGATCACCCCGCCACTGAACTACGCGTTTGGCTCTGGCAGACCTGGCAACGTAAAATCAATGGAATCCTGATCTGGCAGAGCGACTTCTGGAACAGCACTGAAGCCTATCCCGATCCCAAAGCTCCCCAGAATCCCTATGAAGACCCAATGGGATGGCAGACCAGCTACGACACGAAGTCTGGGGAGCGGAAACCTTGGGGAAATGGAGATGGACGTTTCCTCTATCCACCCGAAGCAGCTGCCAATGGAAATCCTTCCGAGCCAATTCTCGATGCTCCGGTCGATAGTATCCGCTTGGAGATGCTGCGTGATGGAATCGAGGATTATGAGTACATGGTAATCTTAAAGAATCGTCTCGCTCAGACCTCAAACCCCTCAGCGGACTATTCCCAGTTGCTGGAGGTCCCCAAAGAGATCACCGCCTCCATGACCGAATTTACCAAAGATCCCACCCCTCTCGAAAAACACCGGGATGCCACCGCACGGGCCATCGAGAAGATCCGCTGACATTGGCCTTCCTTTAGCGTATAATATTATATATGGTTGGAACTGAGGGTTGCCTCTCTCTCCCAGTCTGGGAGGGAGGGGCAATCTCATTGTAGGCTGAGGGTTATATACCCCGCCTTTCGTTCAATCTTTATCACTATTTGATGGAGGTCTTCTCAGTGTCAAAGAAAAGAATTTGTTTCTATATGTCTATCTTCACTCTTTTGGCTTTACCAATAACCTCGATGGCTTTTACCCCGAGCTGTGGCGAGGTCACTGGTCTGTGGAACTTTGATAATGCGGATTTCGCCGCCACCACCGGAAATAACCTGGTCATGGTGGGGAATCAGAATCTCAACCAATTTGATGCTTTTGGTTTTATTCCCAACATCGCGGGAACAACCCCGCATTCCCTGCGTGCCTTTGCTTATGGCCCTGGGGATTACCTGCAGATGTTTCCCGGCATCGAGGCCAATGGAGGCGGTTCTTATGTCAACCAATACACCCTTATGTTCGATCTGCTGTATGCGGAGAGGTTGAGTCTGCCCGCCGCGTTGTATCAAACCAATGCCAACAACGCCAATGCTGTCGAATGCCTTCTGAGCACGGTCGAAGGGAATGATGGCCTGGGATTCGATGGCCAGTATGATGGGGATGTGGAACCTTTAGTCTGGTACCGCATCGGCATCGTGGTGGACTGTGTGGCCAATACGATGAGCAAGTACATCGATGGAGCCCTGGTGGGCACCCAGACTTTGGATGGGGTTGATGGGCGCTGGTCGCTCAACACCGCCACCCAGAACCTGCCCACCTTACTGCTCACCTCTCCCAACAACATGCAGGAAACCCGCGAGCTTTATCTCAACAGCATCGCCATCAGTGTCGATTTAGTGGATGCCAAGATGGACAAGTACATCAATGGGGTTCTGGTAGGCTCACAGGTCCTTCCCTCCGGACTGGATGGGCGTTGGTCGATCTATCCAGCCGCTGATGAAGTTCCGTTGATTCTGTTCGCTGACAATGATGATGAGACCGCGCCAGCCTATGTGAACAGCGTGTCAATTGTCAGTTGCCCGTTGACCGCCGGAGAAGTGGCCACCTTCGGTGGCCCCAGCGCGGCGGGAATCGGCGAATACAGTCCGACAGCAGTTGGGGAGTGGGCGTTATATTAAGATCTACACAGAGCTGGCCCCGGAGGTGAATTCCGGGGCCAGCGGACATCCGCTGAAAGAATCCTAGTAGCGATGGCTCACGGGAGCCGCTTGAATGTCCTCTTTGGCCAGTTGGGGATACTCGGCGAGGATATCCTCCACACTCTACCTCATTTCACCTCTCCGCCCGCCACGGGTGGTGTGGCGGGACTCTTCTTGGGTAAAACCTCACTGATTCCCAGCCAGAGATCCTGCAAATCGAAAGCCTCCTTTACCTGGCCCAATTCGCGGTCATGGCCAGTGCCAGAAACCCCCCGTGGGAAGATAAAGACCCGGTGTCCCTTCTCGATGAAACGGTTGAGGGGTGTCGCCACATCCTCGGGATACAGCCAGCCATAAGTCAGCCATTGAGGGCGGAGTCCCAGCCCCTGGTAATAGAATGCAATGGGGGTGTTCCAACCCAAGATAAAGATCGAATCCTCGGGAAGAGCACTGTAGATGCGTTCAGCGAAGTTCTTGCGCATCAACGCATTCCAATTAAAATCACGACATTCACGCATTTCCCTATCCGAGAAGCGGATACCCCAGCAGGCAGCCACCAACCCCAGCATCAAGAGAATCCCGGGGAAAATCGAAGACCACCGGGAGGTGAGATCCCGGACCGCAACCCCACACAAGAGGGCAATGGGGGGCAGGGAGAGGATGATATAGCGCTCCGCTTTGAAACCCACCGCTGAATAGAACATCGCCGGGATGAATGTGGCGCCGAGGGCAAAGGCCACCTCCCACCAACGACGGCGGATACACAGACAGATCAATCCCACGACTCCACCACCCACACCGGCCCATCCCAGGAGCTCCTTGAGGGCATCCACACTGAAAACTGCACGCTCCAAGATCGCCGGCCAAGAGGTGTCTGGCGCCAGGAGTCTGGGCGCGGAGGTGAGAAAGCCAGGCCCATAACGCACAAGGATCCAAAAGGGACAAGCCAGAGAGAAAAATACATAAACACTGCCCAGAAGAGTGGCTCGCTTCAAGATTGAACGCCGGTCACCTTGCCTGGGCCATAACGCGATCAAGAGGCAGCAGATTCCTGGAGCAGTGGTGACCGCAGTCTCTTTCACGGAAACTCCAAAACCACAACAAGCTGCCCCCGCGATCTGCAACCAGAGATTTCCAGACTGTAGACCCGCCACTAGAAACGCCAGCCCCACATAGGTCCAACAGGCAATACTCACATCGGGGGTTGGTTCGCTCGAATAAGAAGACCATCCCATGGAAACGCACAAGACCAGGGCCGCGGTCCACCCCACCAACGCCCCTCCCCATACCCGTCCCAGGTGATATACACCCACTATCCCCGCCGCGGCGGTGAGCATCAACCACGACTGGACTATGCGCCAGACATCCTCCAGGTCGATCCCCAACACCAAGTGGCACAGTTCCCAAAAGGGAATACACCAGAGGATAAACCCAAGCCTTCCAACCCCAAGCCCACGCATCCAGTCATGTTGAACAATCGCAATGCAATAGCCAAAGGAATCCCACTCCCACATATAAGGACGGCGGAAGTAGGCCGATATCCCAAAGGCAATCAGGAAAATCGTCACCGAAGAAAGAAGCACCGGCCTCCAGCGCTCACGCGGGAAGTGTTTGAGATGTTGAA
>CAYRBI010000271.1:0-3993 GCA_964422415.1 uncultured bacterium
ACCATCGTGAAGGGGGTTGTGCCTGTGCTGGTGTAAGTCCCCGAGGAGATAAGCAACGCATATACCTGGGTGGACGACGCGACAGTCACCTGGCTTAATGCGTAATTCAAGGTCTTCCAGGGAGCGGATTGGGTACCGTTGCTGGTGGTGTCGGAACCAGATGTGATGCTGACATAGCGGAGCTGGTGATACGAACTCAGGTCGGCCTGTGCAAGGGTGGCGGCTGCGGGAAGAGTGATGCGGCACACCAGAATTGAGGCCAAAAACCATACTGGGTATAGCCGATGAAAAGTCATGACATCCTCCTAAGGGGGGCAGGTATCGATCAGGGTGTCAACAATGATGGAAAGGGACAACAAGAAGTATGAGGAATGTACTCTTCACGTGTCAAGCATGGACCTAGGAAGTAAGAAGTATTTCGAAAACGACTTATGAGTAATGTAACTAGTGCCTTATTGGGGTGATGTGGCAACAGAAACCTCACCCCTCCATCACCTCTCCCACAGGGCGAGGGGACTTGTGTCTCTCCCTTCGCGGGAATGAGGATTTCCAAGGGATTGGGTCTATTCTGTCATTCCCGCGAAGGCGGCTCCACGGTCACGGTCTTTTTCAATAGGCCGTTAAGCGGTATGAGTTACTCATGGGCGAGCTGACGGAGTAGTAATTCAGTCCTATTTGATTGTCTCGAGTGCCTTCGCTTTTTCACGGCATGGGACAATGGTGTTGTTGAAACGGTTCAGGAGGTCCTTATACCCGTCATTATCACGGTCTTCAGCCAACCAAAGCTTCCCGAAGGCGGTCTGTAGTTCTTCATACTCTCTAGCCACGGATTCGAGCTCCGTGGCGGCATTTTGTCTGGGTATGGTGGAATCATTATAGTGACCAAGAGCGATAAGTTTGTGACCGAGAGCCAGATAACAACGGATCCCGAAGATCCATTGATTAAGGTTGTCCCGATTACGTTTCGCCTTGGGAGTTTCCGCCAAGAGGGTAGTCAAGGCTGGAGAAGCGGACTCAAGCAGCATCCCGCCTACCGCGGCTGGATCGGCAATACGGGTGATATCGGGATGGGTGAAGGGGTCGTGGACAAACTCCCAGATGAAATTGGTCGTAATACTGGTCTCTTTCCCCTCTTTGTCGCGTACCTGGATCTGCTTGGAATTCACATCGCTGGCGGCCTCAATGGCGCGAATCGCGGCGTCATCTTTCAAGCCGTGGAGAAGGAATGCATAAGCCCGGCGGAAGTAGTCACGGTCCATCTGGTCTCCGGTCCAGGCACATGCCCCATGGTATAAATAAGGTAACCATTCCTCGCCCACGAAGTGAAAGTGTCCGGCATCGCCCCAGTCGCAGGTAATGCTGCCGGTGGCTCCGTGTTTGAGCCCACGCGAGACCTCGAGACCGGAGAACTCCACCGACTTATTCACCCAGGGGGTCAACCAAACATGGCTGTAGATCCATGCTTGAGCGAAGAAATCGATGCCCTTTTCTTGGAGGCGCGGAAAATCCTTTTCCCAAGCTGGCTGGTATGGGCCTCCAGCGCAATAGTAACTTCCGATGATGATATCTTTAGGGAGTGAATCGAGTTTGGGTCCCATTCCGGAGAGATGACCTTGGCTGTCGAGGGGCCCTTGGGTGATCATCAGGCGCCGCCCGTGTTTCTTGACCGCCTCATTCAGTTTGAGGACATATTCGAAAACAAGGTCTGTGATCTGGCCGAGTGTGAGACCCTCGGACTGAAGACCATCAATGTCGATCTCGGTGATATCCACATTGAAGAGCTCGCCCGGAAAGACCTCGCACAGTTCATCGATCATGGTGGTGATCATCTGCACGGCTTCGGGCTTGCGGACATCGAAGGTCATGATCCAAGGACTTTTTTCACAAGGGCCGATTCTTAAATGCTGATATTGAGGCTTGTTCAAGATCCCAAAGGAATGGCCAAGAACCTGAAGCAGAGGATGCACCTCGACACCCATCCGCGCCGCATGGGCGGACAGGTCCTGAGCTTCCTCCGGAGATAACCCTTCAGGCGGAGCGATATCTGGAAAGGCCTTGTACTTGTAGAGATGCTCGATATAGAGCTCGAGCTGGTTCATCTTCGCCTCAGCGATGACATCCGCCAACCGTTTGAGTGTTCCGGTGGTGGGGACCTGACCACGTGAGATGTCCTGTTGAGCGCCCCGGTATCTCAGCGATGGCCAGTCCTTGATGACCATGCCCGGTAGGAGTGTACGGCCGGTTGCGATCTGGGAGAGTGTTATTACCGCATAGCGTATCCCCGCTTCGCCGCGTGCCATCAAAGTCACACCCGTGGTGTCCACCACCAGTACATATCCTTGCTGCCCCAGTTTATTGAACAGGTCTGCATCTCCATCCGCTGGGAAGGGGTACTGTTCGAATCTATCCACCAGGGTGATCTTGATGACCGGACCCGTCGATGGAGGAGCCAAGAGAGGCAAACTGACTCCGGATGTTTCCGAAAGATGCCCACTTGCCCACTGTAATAAGCCGTTCAACTTTTCAGAGGCCTCTGATTCAATCCCTTTGCAGGTGGTGAGATCGAAGGAGACACCCGGTAGTGCCCGGACCATCTTAGGCTGCGCCAGGATCCATGTGTCGAGAGATGCCAAGACTTTTGCCACGGCTTCCGCGGTGGTCTCATTGACTGATTGTGTGGACATTTCCACGCCGGCCAATGGGGAAACCGCCAGCGTGAAGGCGCTTCCCTCCACCATCCACAGCATGCTTCCGAATGCAATGAGATAAAAACCGTGCAGGAGCGATCCGCGTATCATGCCAACACCCCCTCGAATTGATTCCTCGTTGAATCCGGGATGATTCCGGACGAAAACTTCTGTCAGGAGGACCGAAATCCTCGCCACAGCTATGTCCTTTTCCAAGCGGTATGTCAATCCATGCTTGCCAAATCTATTCTGGGATATATTCTTGCCATGTCTACAACCTGAGGTGTTTGAGATAAAGGTGGTCAATTTCCATGCCGCGAATTACCGCATTACTGTTCATGTTCGTATGTCAGACTGCGATAGGCGTATCAGCCCAGGAGGATTCGGTGATGAAACCTTCTCTTCGTGATGTGGTAGGTATCAACCACATCAATTCCATCTACCACCTCACTGATGATGACTACATCAACGAAGGGGCGGACAGAATTCTCGAGGCCGGCAGCCGGGTGATTAAGCTCATCATCCGTGACCATCTGGAGAAGTATTACTCCTTCAATTGCACCTGGCCCGAGATCACAAGTCTTGAGCAAGCCGCCGAGACACCTTATTTCCAGAAGGTCTTCGCCAAACCTTTCACAACCTATGTGCTGATGACCTTCGCCCCTGGACGTGATATCCACTACTTCACCAACGGCATGACCCCGGAGGATGTGGAGCATGAACGGAAGACCTACTACGATTTCACCAAGTATCTGCTCACGCGATATAAAGGAACCGGCAAGACCTTTGTTTTCCAGAATTGGGAAGGCGATTGGGTATTAACTCCGCCTCCCTTTGATATCGATAAGAAGCCGGACCCGAACGCTGTTCAGGGCATGATCGATTGGCTCAATGCCCGTCAGGATGGAGTGGAACAGGCCCGCACTGAGGTGGGGATGGAGGGTGTCCGTGTTTTCCATGCCGCCGAAGTGAATCTCGTCGAGAAAGCTTGGCTGGGGCACCCCACTGTGACGAATGATGTCTTACCAAAAACCCACTGCGACCTCTATTCCTATTCATCCTATGACACCATGGCGCAGAGTGAAGAGAAATTCCGTAAGGCGCTGATTTATCTCGCGGAGAAAGCTCCGGACAGTGCCACCTTCGGATCGAAAAACATTTATGTGGGTGAATTCGGCTGGCCGGAGAACTTGGTGGGAGAAGAGAAGCGCGCGGAGATGATCAGATACACCGTTGAAACCTCCCTTGAACTCGGTGTGCGCTATGTCCTCTTCTGGGAATTGTACTGTGATGGCCTCAAGGCTCC
>CAYRBI010000272.1:0-3930 GCA_964422415.1 uncultured bacterium
CCGAGGATGCCCATCTCGTAAATGGCGGGGATTGCTTTTGCTTGTCGGGGATTGCCCGTGGGGGCCTTGAGTCTATGTGAGCAAGTTGAGCTCTTCCTGGTATCACAGACCTCCTTCTTCTCAGGGAAGAAAACCATAAGAAAAAGGTTCTTGTCGTTATTTCTGTCACACAATGATGATATAGTTGCCAATCTCTCATCGGGAGGTGTGTCGTGAACTTCGAGCGTTCGTGGCAACTTATTTCCTGCTTCTCTCACAGAGTGACTATCCATTTCTTGGTTCTTTGTGTGGGGATTGGATACCTTTCATTGGGTCTTTGCGCTCAAGAGATCCTCAAGGACTCTCAGGGCCATGAGTACTTCGCTGACCAGTTGATCGTGAAGATGAAACCTCCGGTGAGTGTCTCGAAAGCGCGCACCACGGCGGGCACCAGGGTGCTCAGGACTCCCGCCGATGGGTATTCAGATGCCGAATCCCTGATGCGGAAGTATGGTGTAGAAAAGACGGACTCGCTCTTCCCACATGCGGTTCCTCCCGATGCCACTTCCCTTAAACTGAAGAGCACCAAGGCGCAGGATCAAGAGAAGGAATTCAACCTGCTGGGGAATACCTTCCGCCTGGACTTGCCCGCCGGGAGCGATGTCATCCAGGCCGTGACTGACTTCGCCCAACTCGATTCAGTGGAATTTGCCGAACCGGTGTATGTCTTCCGTCTGTGCGATCTTCCAAATGACCCCATGCTGAGTGACCAATGGTATCTAAACAACACGGGCCAGTATTTCCTGGAGGATGCCGATGTGGATGCTCCCGAGGCTTGGGCCCTTTCGCAGGGCAGTCCCAATGTGCCCATCGCCATTATCGATACCGGTGTTGACCTGGACCACCCGGATCTGGTTGGCCAACTATGGACCAATGCGGATGAAGTGGTAGGAGATGCCAATGGTGATGGCCGTCCCGGTATCGCTGGCTGGGATGATGATGAAGATGGACTCATCGATGAGGATTCTTACGGCATTCAGCCTGGAGAACCGGGATATACTAACAACCTGGCCAATGATGATGACGAGAATGGCTATGTGGATGACACTCAAGGATATGACTGGGTCAATCTGGACAACCGTCCCCAGGATGACAACGGTCATGGCACCCACTGCGCCGGAATTGCCGCCGCCAGAACCAACAACAGCATCGGTGTGGCGGGTATGGCACCTCTGTGCAAGGTGATGGCATTGAAAACCTTCCAGAGTAATGGAACCGCAGGCAGTGATGATATCGCTAAGTCTATCGACTACGCTCGCCTCAATGGAGCGCGGGTGATCAATATGAGTTTTGGTGGAAGTGCGAACTCTTCGGTGATCAAGAATGCACTTGACTTTGCCTACAATAGGTGTGTTCTGATTGCCGCAGCCGGGAATGATGGCTCCGCAATTCGAGTCAACTATCCTGCAGGATATCCCTATGTGATCGGTGTTGGGGCTTCGGAAGTCGGGTGGAACAAAGAAAAGGGAGAATATGAGGAACGTATCACCTCCTTTTCCAACATTCCATCGGCTGATATCTATGCGCCGGGAGCCAACATCCGAAGCACCCTTTTCAATGATACTTATGCCAGTTGGGCGGGAACCTCGATGGCATGTCCCATTGTGGCGGGCATTGCTGGATTATTAGTAAGTCTTCGAGATGGTCAACCTGGCTGGGGACCCGATCTAAATTTTGCTCAGTTGGTGAGTTCGGGAGAAAAAACAGTTTCTATCTCAAAAGGGACAATTGTGTATAGTGGATCACGTATTGGGGCTCCCATATCACTTCAAAATACTGAGGGCCCACCGCCCGCTCTACAGTATGTTTCGTTCACCATCAGTGAAGTGAGTGGTGATGGTGATGGAGTAGCTGATGCAGGTGAGACAATTGATCTGACCGCGAAGATACGGAATGTGGGTGGTGTTGCCACAAATGTCACTGGAATGCTGAGTACCTCGGATGAGTACATCACAATTACCAAGAACAGCGCAAGCTGGGGAGGGATCGGGCCTGGGGCTTTTGATGAAAACAATGGAGATGTGTTCCGGTTTGTTGTTGATACGACAGCTCAAAACAACCATATTGTCGTGTTCAATCTTGGGTGTACACCTGTAGATTCGGGGACAGGATTCTCCACAACTCTGGAGACAACACTGCAACGAGGGAAGACGATATCAGGTGTGATTTCACAGGATACGACTCTTGAGGGGTATACTGATTATATTGTTACATCTGATATATTAGTTCCACAAAATGTTACTCTGCGTATTGAGCCAGGCGCTATTATACGACTCAGTTCTAGTGCATCGGTTAATATTGATGGGACACTTATTGCAGATGCGAGTGGAATGACATCCATAAAGTTTCTTCCTAATTCATCAAATGACTCCCGTTGGGGAAGTATATCTTTTGGTACGACCTCTGTCCCTGGAACCTATGATGAGAGAGGACAATACTCAAGTGGCAGCATAATGCGGAATTGCACTTTTTATATGTCTGGTGGGTCATCTGAAACTGGTTGTTCCTCGTATAAATTAAGTAAACTTCCTGTAATAGAAAATTGTTGCTTTGACAATATCTGTGATCCTCTTGACATGGATTATATTCCTAGTAAAGAGGGTTTTTCTGGTAATACAAACGTTATTCTCGATGATTGTATCATTCGTAATACGCACTGCAATAATATATTTGGTAACTGTGGTACGCTAATGCTTAAAAAGTGCGTATTGTATAACGTTAATTCATCAGACTACATGATTTATCGATATACCAAAGTTGATATTCGTGATTCCATTCTTGTAGATAATAGTTCGAGATGGGACTATATCGACTGGTGGTGTACGGTACCGATAAAGCAGGGTTCCATAATATACAATAGTTCATTAATTAATAATTATCGTGGCGGAATACTTGAAAACGCTAGATCGTTCGGTGAATCAAATGTTTCGTTCGATCTTTCAGGCAATTTCTGGGGAGCTAATAATCTTGTTGATGCAGAAATGACAGTACTTGATTTCGATGATGGAAGATCCTCACCCAATCTTATTCTTGATCCGATTTTAACTATACCCCCCGAGGAATGCCACGCCATTGTCAGTGCGGTGACATTGACCCCCACTAGTCCAGTGGGTGTCGGCAACCTTGTTGTTCAGGTGAAATTCAACCGTCCCATGAAGCACAACATCACCCCACAGGTCTATTTTGGGGCCTCTGATCCCTACACCCAGCACCAAGTTATTGATGGGGCTCAATGGGTTAGCGACCGGATTTGGGAGGCCTCCTTTACCATCGACAAGTTCACAGGAGATGGCAACCAGACCCTCTACATCACCGGTGCGCAAGACCTGGAGGGATTTGAGAATCCCCCAGACAAACGCTGGACCTTCGAGATCGTGACCACCGGTATTTCGGGTAATAATCTGCAGGCCTCTGGAGAGAGAGGGAAGATCGTGCTCTCCTGGCAGCCCTCGGATGAGGTGGATCTGCTGGCTGGGTACAATGTTTACCGGAGTTCAACCTCTGGGAGTGGCTACACCAAAGTCAACCAAGGAGTGGTCACCACCAACTCCTTTGAAGATACAAGTGTCGATTCTGGAATCCCATATTATTACGTTATCACCACCCTCAAGACCTCCTTTGAGGAATCGCCGTATTCCGAGGAGGTCACGGGCATCGCGCTGGATGGAGTGGCCCCTGTCATCACGCACACTCCGGTTACCTCAGTCCTCTCATCCGCGCCGGGAGTTACCATCCAGGCCACCATCACGGATAATGTGGCGGTGACTGGTGTGACTCTCAACTACAAGATGGGGAGCGAAACCACCTATACCTCGATGGCCATGACCAATCCCTCTGGGAACACCTGGTCGAAGAACCTTCCCAGTACTGTCTTTGATCCCAGCGGCATCG
>CAYRBI010000273.1:0-3870 GCA_964422415.1 uncultured bacterium
TGATCAGCGCGGTGAATAATGCCCTTTCCTTCCAGGTTGGTGCCAATGAAGGCCAGCAGGTCTCCGTCCAGTTCGGCGACATGCGAGCCACGGCCTTGGGCTTTGTGGGGCAGACCCAGACCAATGGCAATTCCATGACTGTCGATGGGATTGATGTCACCACTCTGACCGGTGCGAATGAGGCCCTGGCGATCATCGATGAGGCTCTCAACCAGGTCGAATCCCAACGTTCCGCCTTGGGCGCTTTCACCAACCGCCTGGAGTCGACGATCTCCAACCTGGGGGTAACCTCCGAAAACCTGACTTCGTCCGAATCCTTGATCCGTGATGTGGACATGGCCGAGGAGACCACCACCTACACCAAGAACAACATCCTGCTCCAGGCCGGGACCTCGATTCTGGCCCAGGCGAACTCGGCCCCGCAGCAAATACTGTCGTTGTTAAACAATTTGTAGGAAAAGAGAGTAGCTCCCGCTGGGAGCGATCTTGGCGGCTAATGACGAACTCCAGGAAGAACCGGTCATGGCTCTCACGCGCATCAATAACAACGTTTCCGCGATCAATGCGAATCGCAACCTGAATCTGACATCATCCCGTCTGAGTGATTCCATTACACGCCTGTCCTCTGGACTGCGGATCAACCGTGCGGCGGATGATGCCGCAGGATTGACCATTTCGGAGAATTTGCGTTCGCAGATTAGTGGGATCAACCAGGCGATCGACAACTCCTCCAGCGCGGTTAATGTCGTCGATACGGCGGAAGGTGCGCTCAATGAAACCACCACCCTGCTCCAGAGGGTGCGTACTCTCGCGGTCCAGGCCGCCAACACGGGAACCAACGACAGCACCGCTCTGCAAGCGATCCAGGACGAGATCGCTACCTCCATCAGTGAAATCACCCGGATCGGCAATGACACGCAGTTTGGCTCACGGAAGTTGATTAATGGAGAGAATGCGAACACCGCCAGTTTACAGTCCGCAGGGACAGGCATCTCCCTCGCAACTTCCCCGACCGCCAGCAATCTGTCCACCGGTACCCGTTACCTGACTGTTTCCCAGACCGTGGCCGGCTCGGAAACCCTCACCAACGGCACCGATGGAGCCAACAACTCAGGGGCGACTGCATTGACTGGTTCGACCTTCGACAGCGGCACGTATGATGTCGTGGTCTCGAATGTGGTGGCGGGAGGCAGGAGTGTGGTGAGTACCTCCGGTTCCATCACCAGCAGCGCCTCGATCACGCTCAATAACGGAGCGGGCGGTAACAACTCCCAGATCTCCAACTTCTCGGCCTCCACTCTCTCCGCTGGGACTCATACCGTGGCGGTGAGTAACTTCACCTCCGCGGATTATCGTACTGTTACGACAAACAATAGTATGACCTCCAACGGATCAACTATCATTACGGATCCAAATACCAGCCTTCAGGGCCTCTATGTTGATACTAGTAATTCTCTTGCAGTTTCCGACGTCCTTGGTGTCCATGTTTTTACATCGGATGGAAGCGAATATCAGATCCAATTTGCCGCCAATTCCCATACGATCCAAGAGGTAGTCGATGATTTTAATACCTATCTTGTTTCGAAAGGTTCTTCAGATACTTTAGCTTACAACGGCACTACCGGTCAATTCGAGTTCACTGCGGGAGTTACCGGATCGAACACTCTTTCTCTGGATGTGTTTGGAGGAAGTACGGGTGATTTTCATCACATGGGTAGCATTGTTACCGTGGAGGGTGGCCCATCTGCAGATATCAGTATTGATGGTGGTACAGCGGTCTCCGTATATGAGGGTGAAACGGGAGTTACGGCCACCTCTGGCAGTGGCGGTTCGATTACTTTTGACGTGGGATCTGGACTCAGTAATGGGACAGATAACTTGGTGGTGACGACTGGGGGTGTTCCAGCTTCGACAGCGAGTCTATTGGGATTAACTGTTGGATCCACGGTCCTGGCTGCGGGCAACAACCTTACTTTTTATGTTACGGATTCACAGGGAAACGAATTTGGATATGGATTCGACCTCGATTCTAGTGGAACGCATACGATTGATACGGTTCTGTCCAATATTCAAATTGCTCTATCTGGTTCTGATACCGTCTCCTGGGATGCCACCAATGGTCAGTTTGTGATTACAGCGGGTGGATCTGGAAGTTCTAATATGTCCATCTCGCTGGTAGTGTCTAATTTAGGATCTACCTTGGAGACCCTGGCCAATGAGGTGGATGTGAGCTCTGGCGGCAGTGCCACGATGACCGTGGGAGGCGGCGCCTCGCAAACAGTAACTGCGGGGGGAACCTACACCTTCTATGGCCCAGAGCCCTCCGATCCCGGTGAGACCACTCCACAGATTACGATGACCTTGGGGGGCACCCTTACTGCTGGCACGGATACCTTGACCATCGTGGCCGATGAGTATCAGGGTAGTCTTGAGGGTGGGGCCTCGGTGAGCTTTCAGAATGGCGACGAGAAGGTCCAGTTCCTGAGTGGAACAGCAGCTGGATATGACGCGGGGGAGTCCATTACCCTCGACTTTGACGAGGTCATCGATCTGGATGGTGGTTCCAGCCGGACCTTCTTGATCAGCGCGGTGAATAATGCCCTTTCCTTCCAGGTTGGTGCCAATGAAGGCCAGCAGGTCTCCGTCCAGTTCGGCGACATGCGAGCCACGGCCTTGGGCTTTGTGGGGCAGACCCAGACCAATGGCAATTCCATGACTGTCGATGGGATTGATGTCACCACTCTGACCGGTGCGAATGAGGCCCTGGCGATCATCGATGAGGCTCTCAACCAGGTCGAATCCCAACGTTCCGCCTTGGGCGCTTTCACCAACCGCCTGGAGTCGACGATCTCCAACCTGGGGGTAACCTCCGAAAACCTGACTTCGTCCGAATCCTTGATCCGTGATGTGGACATGGCCGAGGAGACCACCACCTACACCAAGAACAACATCCTGCTCCAGGCCGGGACCTCGATTCTGGCCCAGGCGAACTCGGCCCCGCAGCAAATACTGTCGTTGTTAAACAATTTGTAGGAAAAGAGAGTAGCTCCCGCTGGGAGCGATCTTGGCGGCTAATGACGAACTCCAGGAAGAACCGGTCATGGCTCTCACGCGCATCAATAACAACGTTTCCGCGATCAATGCGAATCGCAACCTGAATCTGACATCATCCCGTCTGAGTGATTCCATTACACGCCTGTCCTCTGGACTGCGGATCAACCGTGCGGCGGATGATGCGGCGGGGTTAACCATCTCGGAGAACCTGCGTTCTCAGATCAATGGTATCAATCAAGCTGTCGACAACTCCTCCAGCGCAATCAATGTGGTCGATACGGCTGAAGGTGCACTTAATGAAACGACTACCCTGCTCCAGAGGGTGCGTACCCTTGCGGTCCAGGCCGCTAACACGGGAACCAATGACAGTACCGCTCTACAGGCCATCCAGGACGAGATTGCGACTTCCATCAGTGAAATCACGCGCATTGGCAATGACACCCAGTTCGGCTCACGGAAGTTGATTAATGGGGAGAATGCCAACACGGCCAGCCTGCAAGATGTTGGAACCGGGATTTCGCTTTCCAAAATCCCGACCGCCAGCACCCTCTCCACAGGCACCCGCTACCTGACCATCACCCAGGGCAATGCTGGTTCGAAAGTCCTGACTAACGGTACCGATGGAGCGAACAACTCAGGGGTTACCGCCTTCACTGGCTCCACTTTCGATAGCGGCACGTATGATGTCGTGGTGTCCAATGTAGTCGCGGGGAGCGCCAGTGTGGTCAGCACCTCCGGTTCTATTTCCGGGGGTACCACAGTTTCCTTCAACAACGGATTGGATGGTACCAACAACTCACATCTCTCCAATTTTTC
>CAYRBI010000274.1:0-3812 GCA_964422415.1 uncultured bacterium
CATGGACAATATGCTGCAGATTCGCTTCGGGATGCTCGGGGGTGAGGAGGATGTCTTCGTCGGGCATGGTTCGTAGACGTTCCCAGTTAGTGCGGGATTTGACTAAGGAAGACCTTCGTTTCATGCCTTGTGGCTTTGCGGAAGGAGATGATGGGGGGTCGCCTGGTTAGATTGCGCGGCGGACGACTTCGCGCTCCAAGCGACGACCCAGCCGATCCTTTTCGGCCTCTAGATCGTAGCGCGCCTGAAGGTTGAGCCAGAATCGATCGGAAGTTCCAAAGTACCGCGCCAGTCGTAGCGCCGTGTCCGCCGTGATCGAGCGCGTCCCATGAACGATCTCATTGATTCGGCGCGGCGGCACACTGATCTCCTTCGCGAGTCGATACTGGCTAATCGCCAGCGGCTCGAGGTACTCCTCCCGCAGAATCTCGCCCGGGTGCACCGGGGGTAGCTTGGTGCGCGGCATCACTGGCTCCTAGTGGTAATCCGTAATCTCAACGTCATAGGCGTCACCTTCCCGCCACCGGCAACAGATCCGCCATTGCTGGTTGATACGGATGCTGTGCTGCCCCGCCCGGTCTCCCATGAGCTTCTCGAGCCGGTTCCCCGGTGGACTCCGGAGGTCGTCCAGCGTCTCGGCAGCGTCCAGGATCAAGAGCTTACGCAGTGCGGCCTGCTGCATCTCCGACGACCAACGGCCCACTCGCTCTCGTTCGAACACACGCTGGGTGTCCTTGTCCCGGAAGCTCTTTATCACCCCACATGATAACGAGGCACGGTATTAACGTCAAGCGTTAATACGACGTAGGTAACGCCTCATGGGTATAATTGAACGCCTCAACTCCCCTCAGATCAATAAGCGGACACCTCAGGCTGGAGGCCTTCACTTCGAGGCATCCCGGAAGGCCCGCAAGACCGCGTTGATGCGGGTCTGGTACCCCGGCCCCTGGGCCTTGAACCACTCCAGCACATCCCGGTCGATACGCAGCGACACGGAGACCTTGGTTGGGAGGGGTTGTAGCCCATATGATCCTCACACAAACCATGTCGGCCACAGAAAATTATGCAGGCGTATGGCCACGAACCAGAACCCACTGTGTATCATAAGCCAAAGGGAAATCAGTAAGCCGAGGATACCAAACTTCTTTGTCCATACCATGTTTGCGATAGGAATTACCATCAGGAAAAGAAGCCATGCCAGAATTAGTAAGCCGTTCCGATACCGGATATCACCCATGTTGATGGAAGTTATGAGAAGCGAGATGTAGACTGCAATACAGTAGAGCCATCGTCCGACCACAACCGTTTCCCTCGCAAACATTCCCGGACTCTTTCACATCTTAAAATAGTGAACTGGAGAATTGAGTAACTCAATGGTGAAAATGAAAAAGTGGATTTCTAATGAAAAGAGGAGAAGAATACTTGCAGATAGAAAAAGAAAGAGTGTCTTCCTTTGCCAATGACTTGGATGTAAAAACACGGGCTTCAGTCTACGGCGGACAATGCCATGGACGATATGCTGCAGGTCGGCCTCGGGGTGCTCCTTGGGGAGATTTATGTCTGAGTCGGAGAGGACCTGTAGACTTTCCCAGTTAGTGCGGGATTTGGCAGCACTATAGGGAACAGAAGAATACGAAGGATTAATCCCTTTAGACATCTTCTGTCCGGAACACATCCTCAAGCAATACCCCATTTCTTCCAATCCTCTTTCCTGTTATAACAACCTCATATCCGAAAAGAGGCCTAACGATATCATCCATCATACTAATCGGCACCTTAACTTTCTGCATTGTCGCATCTTCTTCGACAACCTCAATCGTGCCATGTTTTCCTTTTCTTGCATCAGCATATCGAAGTGTTCCCACCACCTTCACCCGGTCTTCCGTGGCACCCATCTCCTTGTGTGTTGAACGTGGCTCCCAGTCAGTCCTTCGTCTTCGGAGCTTTATTCTCTTTTCTCCAGTGGGGGTTGTAAGAGTCATCCCAACTTGGGCAATTCGTTTTCCATCTGGGGCAAGTTGTTTTGCTATACCCACGAAGTTCTGATAATACTCTTCGTTGCCGATTCGTTTACGAAGATCCTCCTCCTCACAATTATTAAGTAGATCCATGCACTCAATGATCTCACAAGCTATATCTGCTCCTGGATCAATACCCTCCAAATACTTTTGATTACCACCAACCCTAATAGTAATGGCAACACTTGCCGCACGAGGAACTGATACATATGTTTCGCAAGTTTCGGCGATTTCCTTTGGGGGAGGCCCTTTACGTCGAAAAGGGAAATTTCTGATTCTCTCTGCAGTCCTAATTAAAAGGACCTCGCACTGCCCGATACGTTCTCTAACGTCTCGACTCGGTGCATACCCCGCTGCCACTTCATTCCCCGAGACCGAAATCTGCAATTCGTTGGGAGATAAAGTAATTCCTTTTAGTTTCAAATGACGTTCGCAGTTGACTGTTTCCCACAGATCGCGGAGCTCTTCCGCGATCTCTTCCGGAGGAGAACCAGATAGGGCGAGGCTGATAAGCCTTTCGGCCTCGCGTAGTTCACCACACTCAACCGCCAGGGAGGCTGCACTTCGAAGAAGGATGGATCGAGTTGGTTCGACTGTCTGATAATCTTGTAAATGCAGTGCTGCATCACTTTCTCGGCGAAAGGCCTCAGTAAAAAGATCACGTGCTTCTTCATGTTTACCTTTTCGTTTTGCATCGTCCGCCTTTCCTGCAAGATCCATAGCGGAGTGGTGGATTTCCATGATTGTCATTTTTTAACCACCTTTGCTTTGGGGCCGCTAAACTCGATGACGGTTATGTATGCGGGTAAAAGACCATCAGAACGACTCACCTGGTTTAGTTTTATTTTTACTCTTTTATCAATTTCTGAATCGGAATCGTGAAGTATTCCAGACACCTCAAGTCGAGCCTTATTTTGAAAATATGCTCCAGGTGTGCTCTTGGTTCCGAGCCAAAAATCAAAACCAGTACCCTTCCTAGACCGCTCGATAACCGTAAGGTCAGTCTTGTCATCAATGATCAGGATTGCAATGCCATATGCTCCATACTCAGTAGCCACCTGAAGGTCTCCCCAAGAGAGTTTCATCTGCTCCGTTACCTTCTTGAAACTGACGGTATAGGTTTCTCTGAAATCACCTGTCACTGTTAAGCATACCACACTTGAGTGACCTTGGTTGTCAAAGCAGATGGCTGCGGCTTCTTCCATGTTCGCCCCAACCGATTCTGTAATACCAGGCCGGTATTTGGAGACAAGGTCATGCAAATCTAGGCATGAAGTCACGGAATACCCCCTTCCTCAACCAACATTGGGACTGAAAGACGGCTAATACAATGCACACGAACCATGAACGGTTGGAAACTAAGTTACTTCCCCCTCCCCAACAATCTCGCTCTCGTCTCGATCGGCAGCCCGAACAACCGGATAAATCCCGTCGCGTCGCCGTGGCTATACAGCGCGCCGCTATCACCAAAGGTGGCCACCTTGGTACTGTAGAGGCTATTCGGTGACTCGACCCCGATGGGCGTGCAGTTACCCTTGTAGAGTTTGATGCGAACCTTGCCGGTCACCACCTTCTCGCAGGAGTTCACAAAGGCATCCATCGCCTCGCGCAGGGGAGTGTACCACTCGCCGTTGTAAACCATCTCCGAATACAGCGTCGAAACCTGCTGACGGAAACTGATGGTGCGGCGGTCATGGGTCAGGTGGATCAGTTCACGGTGCGCGGCATACAGCACGGTTGCCGCTGGGCACTCATACACCCCGCGTGACTTCATCCCTACCAGACGGTCCTCGA
>CAYRBI010000275.1:0-3804 GCA_964422415.1 uncultured bacterium
TCCCGCGAAGGCGGCTCCACGGTGCCAACAGAACTACGAGTTTTTCAACGGACTGTGAAATAGAATTATGCAGTGGAGAATTATGCAAAAACTGTAAGGGGTGGCATCTTGCGATGCCACCCCCTGGACTTCGAGGTCCTTTGCGGATGGAGCTTAACTCGCGAAGGTGTAGTTGGTGCTCTGAGCGTAGTTGCCAGAGGCATCCTGTTCGTAACTGCGGCGGTGAATGTGGAGACCCTGCTGCTCGAAGGTCACTCCACCACCACCATCCTCGGCGGATTGGCTGCAGACCGGGATAATCACCTGGCCGTTAGCATCGTTGATGTCACCCACTGTATAGGTTCCACCACCGGGGCAGGGATCAGCACAGGTGGTACCACGCAGATAACTGTCAATCTCATTGGCATCGAACGGAATGACTGGGCCATTGATGCGTACATTCTTCTTGAAGGCCACCTGCTCTTTAGCCGAGAAAATCGAATCCAACTGACCGTTGCAGGCGCTGCCCTGTGCATCCCGGCGATTCTTTAGGAAGGCCGGAACCGCGATCGACACGATCAAACCGATAATCGCCAGCACGATCATGATCTCCACCAATGTAAAGCCACGCTTTCTGTCCATAAAATTCATCATCTCTCTGTCCTCCTCTGCTGATTTCTTGTTCGACCTCCGGCAGTCACCGGCTGGTGGAACTTTCTCACTCGCGTCTCCCGTTGCCTTGCCCTCTGGTGAGTCGGGTCGTTGGGGACATGTGCATAAAAAGCAGAGAGCGTGCCAATATGGGAGTCCAAGGAAATAACATTTATATCACATAAGAAATGAGCGATTTCTCGCTCGAACAGGACAAATTAATGGATTATTACTTATATCTGCACATTATGGGCTGTTACAGCCTGTGGCAACCTTGTTCTAGATGGGACACATATGGCGCATATCCTGAGACATGGATGGCCCAAAGGGTAGCAGATGGGAGCGAGACAGGATTCATGTACAAAGAGCCCAACCACAACCTGGGTTGGGGCATTCCACACATCCCCCCCGGTGGGCCAGAATACTTCCGCATTCTGGGCAACGGTCGGGAGTCTCCGAATACCGTTTCTCGAAATAGGTGTCCATTGCAGTACGTCCCTCGGCCTCATCGAGGTTGACCACAAAGTAGGTATGGTTCAAGCTTTCAATAACCCGCTCCAGCTCGGCCAGTGCGGAGGGGGATAACATCTGTTCGGCATAGGCCCTCTTGATGACCAGGTAACGGTCTTTCTCGAAATGTGGTTCAGTCATGCCCGAAGGTTAACTGTGTCATGGGTTGCCTTGAAGCCCCTTGCTGGTAATGGAACGCAAGCCAACCTATATTCAGACCATGCCATCCAGGATTCCTCTCGAAGAACTCAATGATCCCCAGCGCGAGGCCGCTTGCCATGAGGGTAGCCCGCTCCTGGTCCTTGCCGGAGCCGGTAGCGGGAAAACCCGTGTGGTGACCTTCCGCATTGCGCGCCTCATCCTGGAGAGAGGGGTGTTTCCTGGACGAATTTTGGCGGTCACCTTCACCAACAAGGCCGCCAAAGAGATGGCGGGACGAATTGAAGCGATGGCGGGAGACAAGGGACGTGGCCTGTGGATCGGAACCTTCCATGCCATGTGTGCCCGTATCCTGCGCCGTCATGCCGAGCATCTCGGTTATCCCAAGGATTTCACCATCTATGATAGCGATGAGCAGAAGGACATGGTCAAGCAGGTAATCCGTGGGATGAACTGGGATACTGAGAAATGGAATCCCTCCAAGACCTTGCACCGTATCTCCTTCGCCAAGAATCACCTGATCTCACCCTCCCAGCTGGCCTCCCTGCGGAGGAAACCGGATGACCCCCAGCTGGCGGAGATCTATACCAAGTATGTAGAAGCCCTCAAGCAAGCGGGCGCCATGGATTTCGATGACCTGCTGGTTCTGACCAACCGGCTGCTCGAGGAATATGAGGATGTCCGTGGAATCTACCAACGGCAGTTCGAGCATGTCATCGTGGATGAGTATCAGGACACCAATGAACCCCAGGACCGTTTGACACGTCTACTCGCCAGCCCGCGGGAGAATCTCTGTGTGGTCGGTGATGATGACCAGTCGATCTACCGTTGGCGTGGAGCCAAATTTCAAAACATCCTTAAACTCCCCGAGATATACCCCAATCTCAAGATTGTCCGCTTGGGCCAGAACTATCGTTCCACCACGCATATCGTGCAGGCCGCCCAAGCGGTTATTACCCATAACCAACAACGCCATCATAAGGATCTACACACCGTCCGTGAGGAGGGCCAGCCGGTCTGGTTACTGGCTACTGAAAATGAAGAGGATGAAGCCACCCAGGTCGCGAGCCTGGCCGGCGCGGCCTTGCGGGAGGGTGTTCCTCCCCGTGAGATTGGGATCCTCTATCGCACCAATGCCCAATCGCGTGTGATCGAGGAAGCTTTCCTACGCGCGCAGATTTCCTACCGGGTGGTGGGTGGGCTCGCTTTTTACCAGCGCAAGGAGATCAAAACTCTCCTGGCCTATCTGCGCTTGTTGATCATTCCCCATGATGACATCGCTTTCTTGCGGATCGTGAATGTACCGCGCCGGGGCATCGGTCAAACCACGCTCCGCCAGCTCCAAGCCAAAGCGGGAAGTCTGCACCTCAGTCTCTTCGAAACCGCCAAGCGGGCCGCGAGCTGGGATGAGATCGGCTCCAGCGGGGCTCAGAAACTCCAGGGTCTCTGCCTCCTCATCAACCGTTGGACAACCCGGCTGGAAGACCTTTCCCTCGCAAGAACACTCCAGAGCATCATCGAGGAGACAGAGTACCTCGACTTCCTTGAGAAGGATGAACCCGCCAAAGCGGAAGCACGGCGCGAAAATGTCCTCGAACTGGTTACCGCCCTGCAAACCGCCGAGATGAGCCTGGCCTTCGAGGATGTCCGTCCCTGGGAGAGCCAAGAACCCGGCGTCCCCATGACCCGCGCCCAGAAGTTGGAGCTCTTTCTCGAAAAGGTGACTCTCCAAAGTGACATCGAGGGTGAGGAGGTTGTCTTGGATGCGGTCTCGCTGATGACCCTGCACTCCGCGAAGGGGTTGGAGTTCTCGCGGGTCTTCATCACCGGGGTCGAGGAGGGGGTTCTACCTCATGCCCAATCCATGAATTCAACGGAGGAACTCGAGGAGGAGCGCCGTCTCTGCTATGTGGGCATCACCCGCGCGAAGGATCACCTGGTGATGAGCCATGCCTATCAACGCTCCATGATGGGGAGCACCACTTCCAATCCCCGCTCGCGTTTCCTCGATGAGATCCCGCCGGAGCTAGTGGAACATGTGGGTGTCATCCACCCGCGCAGGTCTCCTCAGATGGACTTCTTTAATTCCCCCTTCGCGGGACGGGGCAACACTGGCGGTAAACCCAAGAGGTTCCAGGAGTTCCGTCAACCAGAACCACGGGAACCGGAGAGCAAACCCGCTCCACGCTCCAGCCCATCATCATCCAAGTCTCTGTCTCAGCCCCCGGATTTCCTCCAGAAAGGCCGCATGGTCCGTCACAAGACTTTTGGCATCGGAAGAGTGCTATCCGTGGAGGGAGAGAACCCCATGTGGCGGGTGACCGTTGACTTCAGGATTGTGGGCCGGAAGACCGTGATTCAGAAATACGCGAAGCTCGAGCCAATGTAAGAGTAGTCCCCCATACCGGTCACCGGCACCCACAAAGAATGAAAATTGAGTTGGACATCCGCAATCTGTTGTTAGCCGGGGACTCCCTATTAGAAATGTCAAGATCATTTTCATTT
>CAYRBI010000276.1:0-3676 GCA_964422415.1 uncultured bacterium
CTCCGAACAACTCCCTCCCCCCTGGCGGGGGAGGGTGGGGGTGGGGGGGGTGAATGGAACAAATCTAGAGCTGGGGCAGGAGTTCAACTCCTGCCCCAGCTGGAGAATTCACAAAAGCAACGAGGCGCTCCTCCACTACAGTTCTCACAGACAACGCAGAAACGCTACCAGATCCTGTTTCTCCTCCACAGTCAGGTGGAGTTGTTGGACCAGGTTGAAGTATTCGACCGTGTCCTCCAGGGTGAAACAACGGCCATCATGGAGATAAGGCGGTGAGTCTTTGATGCCGCGGAGCGGGAAGGTTTTAATGGCGCCATCATGAGCCATCATCATCCCATTCACGAGTTCCTTTTTGTAAAAGCGTTCAGCCTTCAGGTCACGCATGGTGTTGTCGGTGTAGTAAGGAGCCGGGTGGCACACCGCGCAACGGGCCTTTTCGGTAAAGAGTTTTTGACCACGCAGTTCGGATTCGGTGGCCTGGGTTTTGTCGAGCTCGCCATAGATGTCGAGTTTGGGAGCCGGTGGGAAGTCCAAGAGGGCCAGGAACTCCGCCATGAAGTGCACCTGGGTGCCCCTTTCCAGGATATTGATTCCTTTCTTAGCCGCCATGCAGATGTCCCCATCGAAGTAGGCCGCACGCTGCTCAAACTCGACAAAGTCCTCAACCGTCTTCATGGCGCGCTGGGAACCAAAGAGCCGCTGGACACTCACGCCACGCAGCGAGGGGGTTTCGATACGGTGCCGGAACTCCTGGGGGCGGATATCCCCAACCAGATGGTTGGCGCCATTGGTATGGCCATTGGCATGACAATCAAAGCAGGTCACACCCAGCATCCCATCCGCGCGGTCGGTACGCCGGTCCTCGGTGGCATTGAATTGCTGCTGCGGGAATTGCGTCACCAGGAGACGGAGTCCCTCGAGCTGTTTGGGATTGAGAAGACCATTGAAGATTTCGTAGTAATTATTAACCGTGATCAGACGCCCCTTGGCTACATCGCCCAAGTCGGGGCGGGTGGACAGAAAGATCGCCGGGGCCGGATCCGCGAGGATGTTCTCTGGTAGATCAAAATCCAGATCGAAACGTACCAGGCGCGGTAGCTCCTTCGTAATCATTTCCGGGAACAGCATTCCGCCCTCGGCATGATCCGCGAAGGGGAGTGGTTTGTAGGGAAAGAGCCCCTTATCCTTGATTTGCTCGGGGGTCATTTTGTCTAGTTCATCCCAGGTGACTCCATTGAGCTTCGCGGTGGGCCCAACCGGGATGGGTTTGCCACCCGACATTTTCACATCAGCGCTGGTCTTCACGGGGAGAGTGTAGCGGGAGTTGAGCATCCCGGTGTGCTCTTTGGCACGTTCGGCTTTGACCGCCATCCGGGCCGCTTTAATCTGCTCAAAGGTCTCCGTCATGTTGGTGGGGCCATAGCTGGTGACAACCTTGCCCTCTTCCGCGGAGACCAGTAGAGGGACTCCCACCACCAGAAGGATGCCCATCGCCAAACCCGCAATACACCTCTTCTTCCTTCCTGTCATAGTTGGAACCTCCGTTGTCATTGAGTTGCGTCACACTCGCAACTTTGCCTTCCCGGAACTGTTCGTTTCACCACCTCCTTTCAGCTGTCACCCCAATCCAAGACATAAAAGGAACGCCACCACGGCCAACAACAACGAACCTTACTACCATAGAGCTGGTTCATCCGGCGTACAGCCACAATTTTAGAAATCCTTTTACTTTTTACTGGTTCTTTCCATCCACCATTTTTATAGATCCTATATTATAGTAGAATCGTTCCAGAATCGTACTCAAAAAAAAGAGCCTCAGTTTTTGACCCGGTGGCCTCGCATGACCACCTGTAACTCGTTGACCTGAAAACCATCCAACGAGTTTTCACCTGAGACTTGGAGCGCATCCCAGGGGATATCATGGATCACACCGGTGTCTTCATCGATAAAATGATGATGAGCCTTCATCTGTGGGTCAAAGACGACAATGTCCTCTCTCAGGAGAAGCGTTTTTAGGAGCCCTTTTTCGACAAACAGGTTGAGGGTGTTGTAGATGGTGGCGCGAGAGACAGTCGGACAACGGTGGCGTACATCGTTCCACACCTCATCGGCGGAGGGGTGGCTTTTCGTATCCAGGACAAACTGAGCCACAGCGATCCGCTGGGGGGTCGCTTGAATGCCATGCCTACGAAGATGGGCGATGATTCCTTCCATTCTAAGATAAGAATAAGTCTAATTCCGGGCGGCGTCAATCTTTGGTTAATGATTCAGGATTCTTCCGTGTTTACTCCCCTTCCGAGCTACACTTGGGAAAAGACAGGCCTGGTGCCATACTTCCCATATCTTTGCCGCAACACGTATCAGGAGAACCCCTGTGACCCGGAAGGCCTTTACCCTTATTGAGCTCCTCATCGCCATTGCCATTATCCTGATCCTGATCGGGATCGCTCTGCCAAATTTCCTGGAGGCTCAGGAGCGCGCCCGTGTGGCCCGCGCCCAGGCCAACCTACGTTCCATCGCCACCGCCGGGCTGGAGCATTACACCCAGTACCGTTTCCTTTATTCGGATTACAACGATCAGGTGGAACTGAGGATCTCCACACGCAACAAGAATGGGAGCCTGATGACTCCCTGCCCCGTTGACGCACCCGAGCCCACGGGCACGGGTGGCCTGGAGTTCATTGTCAGCCAGAAGCCCAATTACGGCGCTAATCTCCACTGCCCACTGACCACCCCCAACAAGTTCATCGACGCCAATACATTCCATGACCCCTGGTCAGATGGAACCATCCCCATCGGGTATGATTCACGCCGTTCGAGAACCACTGGGGGAGAAACCAACATCATCATCTTCGGGTCTTATTTCGTCGCGGGACCGGACCGGATTGCAGGGCACTGGTACAGAGACTACCCCGGCAATACGAATGGGAAGGGGCTTTCCTACAACCCGACCAATGGGACACGCAGCTTGGGCGATATTTGGCGGATCGTGGCTCTCGATCCCTCTGCCGCTAGACGCGAGTATGATGTTCTCAATGCGCTGTAAGTAGATTGGGGCAACGGTCAGGGAAAGACACCAGCGAGGAAGGGGTTGAGGATCCGCAGCCGGTCATCGATGATTTGGCCATGTTGAAAATCCTCCGAATAGAGGATCTGGCAGTTGCTGTTCAGAGCGGAGGCAAGGATCAGGCTGTCGAACCAGGAGAACTGGTAGCGCTGCCATAAGTCCCACGCTCGTCTCATTGTTGCATCATCGATGGGGACGACCAATCCAATAATCTCTAGCAAGGCCCCCAGTTGGGCCACAATTACGGATCTTGGCTGGTTATATTTACGAAAAAGGGTATTACTGGCTTCACTCAAAACTTGTACCGAGACGATTGGGTGGCGGTTGAGTACCCTCTTGGCAATGGCCTGTCTAGGGTCATTGCGATCCAACGTATAAAGCACCACATTGGTATCAGCGAACTCCAATTCACCGCCGGGCATTAGCTTCTTCCCGGTCCGTCATCGGCTTCCCACCAAAGTCAATCCGAACGGTTTCAAGGAACTCCCATGCCTTCCGTCTCCGCTCCTCCAACTCATCTTCTGATGGCTGTTGAGGTTTTGACCCGGTGGTTTCACTCATGAGGCACTCGATAAAATCGATCACCTCCTGAGCCTTTTCATCGGGCAG
>CAYRBI010000277.1:0-3673 GCA_964422415.1 uncultured bacterium
TGGGGTAAAGTGAAGCGGCGAACCTCTCGAGCAGCCGGTGGAACAGGTCCGGTTCACTAAATGCCACCAGGAGATAGTCCTGCATCGAGAAGAGCGCGGCCGCCATGCAGAGCGGATCGGCGCTGTCCACCATCACAATCCCCCGGTCTCCAATCCGCTCATCCTCCTCGATCAGGTTGGCCACTGAGACATTGGAGACGAAGACCTCCTCGGGTAGTTCCAGATAAGCTTTGAGATCTTCCGCATCCTTGAGTAGGTGTTCCACCACCCACAGGGTATCCACCTCCGGATCACGCCGGACCACTTCAGTCAGAGTCCGCCCTCCCACATGCACCTCAGTGTGCGTGTACCGGCTGCCATCCCGCAGATACTCCTCGGTTTTGAAGAACTCATCACGGGGGTTGTCCGGCAATGGAGTGAGGACAGGCGACCGCATCCGGATCAAGTCAGTGTGGTTTTCAGCGAGATCAAGGAGCGGTTTCCAAGAGGGATCGTTGTAGATGTTGAAGGTATCCGGGTCAGAGGGATCCATCACCAATCCCCCGATCTCATAGAAACAGACCGGGGGACGGTCAACGGATTCGCCGCGAAGTGTAGCCATCAGGCGTTCGCGCCTGTTCATGCCGGGCTCCTTGGAATTGTGAGATTACCCCCCCACTCCCCCCCTCGCCCGCAAGAAGGGATGGGGCAATAACACGCTAAAGCGTGAACAACATACAACTCCCTCCCCCCTTGCGGGAAAGGGGGAGAGGGAGCTTTGAGTCCATCACTTCCCCAGTTGCTCGACCTCAAACTCCACCGTCACAATCTTCTTCTTGCCAACCTTGAGCGGCAACTTAGCGCCGGAGGGTTTGAGCTTCTCGCGGTGCTCTTCATTCATATTGGTCAGCCAGGCACGCTTGATGGGCTGGGCGGTCTTGATGGTCCCATTCACCGAGCGGTCAGTTGGGTTGAACAGACGGACGATATAAACGCCTTTGCGGTCCTCGGCTTGCTTGAAAGCGGTCAGCTGGAGGTTGTCACCCTTGATCTCCAGGAAGGATTGCGACTTCGGAAGAATCCCCTCATGCGGACCGGCCTGGACTGGATCGAGAGGGAGGTTCAACTCCTCGGCCTGCTCATAAACCCCCTCAGTCCAATCACCTGTGTGGGGATAGAGGCTGTAGGTCCACTCATGGGGACCGAAGCACTGCGACATCTCCATCTCTGGATAGGTCTCCCAGCGTCCAAAGACCGGTGAGTTCCGGAAGGTGAAGGCGCGCAGGAGGGTGATGGCCATGGGACGGTCATCACGGTCCATGGCCTCATACTCACGCAGCCCGGAGTTGTTGATGACCGCAAAGCCCTTCTTGCCATCCGACATGTCCACGAAACGGTGCATGGGATATTGCGGGTTGGGGCGTCCGTAATAAGCATTCCCCTTTTTAACATGAATGTCCCGCGGAATGACATCGAAACAAGCCTCGGAATCGGTCTGATCACACTTGAGCCGCGTCGGGAAAACCACCCGCAACCGGTGGTGCTTGCAGGTGTTCTCGAAGGTGGTGGTGACATCCAAACGTTTCTGCCCAGCACACAGGGTGAAGCGGCTGGTGACCACCATCAAGCGGCGTTCCGCGGAGCGGCGGGTGTTGTTCAGATCACCCTCGCGGAAATCCAGCCCGGGTTCTTCATCCACGCTCACCGGAATCTGGAGGTGGTACTCCACCTTGATCCGTGCGAACAGGGGACCCGCTTCCTCCAGGGCGATGGAGCAGGGGAAACCCAGCGAGGTGATGGTCTCATTGCTATCCGGCTCCATGTGGATCCAGGAATGACCGGTCTCGCCGGAGTCCTCCAGGTAATGCAGGCCAGTGTAAGTGTGGTCTGTCTCCTTGTGGGTCAGGTCGAGGGTACCATCGGCATGAAACTCAACACGCAGGAACTCGTTTTCGAGGACATTGGCCTCGGGAGCGAGTGTGCCGGGGACATAGGCGAAACGGTCTTCCCGGACCAAATGATAAGTACGGTAACCAAAGGCGGGGATATCCTCCACCTCCACATGACAACGTACCCGGTTGGAACGCAACTCGATGGAGATATCTTGCAGGTTGCGGATGAGCAAGCCCTGTGGGAAACGCTCTTTGATTTGCAACCGGGCGGTTTCTTTGCCATCGGGGGTGCGGACACTAAAGGCTTCATAACCCATGCCTTGGGGCATATCGATATAGGCCGAGATGACACCACTCCTCTCAAAGGGACAGGGGTTGAAGACAGTGAGGACGGAGTCCTTGGGGGAGAGATCCGAGTTGTCGATGGCGATCTGGACCGCCTGCATCCCACGCCGCGCCAGCCCCTGGGTGATCATATCGATCTGGTCGAAACGGAAGTGCGAGTCCTTCTCCATCTGGTCGATGCCGCCCCCGGTGATGGTGTCATGGGGATGGTTCTGGAGGAGGAGTTTCCAGGCGTGATCGAGTGCGGTCTTGAGATATTCGCCACCCACCATCGAACCGATGGCGCTCCAGGGCTCGGCCAGGCGCTGGAGGTTCACCTCCGCACGGTGGTTAGCCTTTTTCAAACGTGGACGCGCGCTGATCACATCCCCGAACAGGTGGGTCCACTTACCGGTTGAGCCAGGATCACGGCTTTCGCCGGTCAAGACCGCCGGGTTCTTGACCTCCTTACGCATGGCTTCCATGTAGTCCTTGAGAGTGGAGAACTTGATGGTGTGCCCGGGCATCATTTCCTGGCACATCTTCATGATTTCGCTCTCGCGCGGATCGGGGTCGGAGGAATCAAAGCCCTGCATACAGCAGATGTGGCTGGTGGAAAAGTGCTCGGACTCATCCTTGACCAGCTTCTTGAGTTGTTCTGGGATCGGCTCCGAGTTCCACTGCTTCTTATCATTGTCGAGGATGTAGTAATGGCTGCGTGGATAACGGTCGGAGGCAAGACGGAAGGGGGCGGCGCCACGATCCCAGTCATACCGCGCGAAGACATCATCGGAGCCATACCGCAACACACGGTAGACATAGACATAGTAGCTAAAACGGCTCATGCAGCCGAAGCGCATCCCCAAGAGACGGCTACCATCGGGTCCCTCGAGGATGAATTCGCTCTTGGGCGTATTGATGCCACGGTAAAAGATGATGGTATCGATATCGAAGCCCTGGTAGATCTGGGGCATCTGCGAGGTCTGGCCATAACCGAAGGGGGTATAGCCGACCTTGGAGACCTCGCCGAGAGATTGCGCCACACGATGGCCAACCACCAGGTTGCGAACGAGCGACTCGGCATTGACGATGTACTCCTCGGGCAGTGAGTACCAGGGGCCGACGATGAGTTTTCCCGATTTTACATGCTTCTCAATGGTCTCACGCTTTTCGGGACGGAGTTCCAGGTAGTCCTCGATCCCAACGGTTTGGGAGTCGAAGGTGAAAGATTGGAAGTCTGGGTCACGGTCAAGAAGCGCGAGGAGGTTGTCCATAAAATCCACCAGGAGTAGACGTGTCTCCTCGAAGGGATAAACCCACTCGCGGTCCCAGTGGGAATTACAGACAACATGAATGGTCTTACGTTCGCTGGACATGGGATAAGAGTTCCTCCAGGGCAAAGAAATAACGGAGGAAGAATCCTTGATCGTACCAGGAAACTCAACGGGATCGAGAGAAGAAATGGGAATGGGTTGGTA
>CAYRBI010000278.1:0-3606 GCA_964422415.1 uncultured bacterium
GGACTTCTATGACCTGACCGCCGGAGAAAGGCGTGTCAGGCACCTTACGTTCATCATCAACAACTTCCACGAAGAATTCAAAAACAAATTCAGTGAGGAAGGCAATGGCTACAAACTCTACTGGGATGGCAACGAGGCACATGTTGAAGCCTCCTTCTTCAAAGGTACCGACACCGAAGCCCAGATCCGCAACCTGGAAGAGAACCGACGCCGCGCCGACCTGCTCCCCACCGAACTTGCGCGCGGTGTCCAACTCATCCGCCAGAAAGGTGGATCCTATGAGGATGCCGCAGCCGTGATCGGAAAGAGCAAGAAGGCGGTGTCAGACCTGCATGAGTGGTTTCTGAATTCAACTGCTGAACTCAAAAAGGCCACCGATGAAGGCATCATTTCTCTCGAACGCAGCCGCGAACTCTCCGAATGCACCCCCTCCGAACAACGCAATGTGGTCGAACAAGTGAGAGAGATCCTCACCAATGCTCCTGCCAAGCGCGAAGCCGGAGAACAGGTCCGTATGGTCATCGACAAGGTGACCGGACGGCAGACCAAACCCTCAACGATCGTGGGATTTACTCCCGCTAGCACGGTGACCTTTGCCGATGAAGAACAGGCAACACCCACTAACGGCACTCCCAAGAACGGCAAACCATCCAACGGCACAATCCGCTGCAGTGTCCGCACCACCGGTGGGCTGCGTCAAATCGTCCTTCAACTGGAAGAGAAGATCGATGACTGCCACAAACGCTTCGATGACGACAGCCTCGAAGACTTAGATCGTGCCCAGGTGGCTGAGAACCTTGCTCGATTCCAGGGTGCGCAGGAGTCGATCCTGTTTGTCTTGGGCGATGTCGAGGAACTGAGTTTTCTCGCCTGACCCATAACACCGAATTGCATCCCGCATTGCGGGACACCTATCCATCGGGAACGTCTCCAACAAAGAGGGCGTTCCTCATTCCTTTTGTAGGAGAAAAGAAATGAGTCACCAGAAAGGAAGTCTGCTTTCCGGAGGAGCGATCACTGAAGAAGTCCTTGCATCCTCCAAAAGCATCCTCACGCCCAGCAAGTACACCACCGAGAAAGGGTTGCAGCAATTCTTTACCCCGGTACCAATCGCCCAATGGATCAGCCGAGTGACCCTCCTTGGTCAACCTGTCCTCGATCCGACTGCTGGGTCCGGCAACCTGCTCCAACCGCACTCCGCAAGTAACCGTTATGGCATCGAAATCGACAAAGATTGGACTGGAAAGGATTGTCCGTATGATGCCATTCAAGCCGACCTCCAGGAGGTTTACCCTCTTGCCCGGAGAATCGGTCTCACCTTTCCCCTAATCGTTGCCAACCCACCTTTTGGACTGACCTGGCAAGAGCCTTCCCTCAACGAGGGCAAGAACACCAACTCCACCATGCTGTGTTTCCAATACTGCCTCAATCTGCTGGATGAGTACGGCCAAGGTGTCCTCATCTGCGGACGAGACCGTCTCGACCGCGAAATCCTTCCGATTCCTGAAGCCAGCCACATCTACGCCATTGTGGATGTTCCCGACCTGTTCGGGAAAGAGGTCGACCTACCGTGTTCGATTGTCTTCTTTGCGCAGACTCGCCGTGAATCTATCAGCGATCCATACCGGATCGAACGAAAAGCCGCGGAACTCGATGAAGAACTCGCACGAAGAATCTACTCCGAGAAAAACGCCACCTGTGTCCTGCTCAACCTGTACCAGGAAAATGAAGTCCAACGTCTTTGGAAAGCCCTGCGTGAAGAGGCCAAGAACCGCAAGCGCTCCGAAGACCACCCCGAATACAACCTCACCCTTCAGGCAAGACACATTCGCATCCACTTCCGGGCCTATCAGGAGATTGCCTTTCACCGGTATGACCGCCACCTGCTCCAGATGGTCAAAAACCTTGACGGTATCAATCCCACTTACTTCGCGGTCAATCGGGGCTTCTGGAAGGACTGTGAGAAACTTATCGAAAGTGGATATCTCACCATCGATCCAACCACGAAGGTTTCAATCGACAAGATCATCAATGAAGCCGATCTTTCGACCTGTCCACTCTACCCGATCAAGCCCCAGCAACGGCTCGGATTCCTGACCGACGCCGACACAGTCCTGTGCACCCGGAGCCATCTCGAAATGGGACTGGAAGCAGGGAAACGATACGCAGTCTTCGCCAGGTCGCGGGTCCAGACAGAGCACGGCAAGAAGCCCAACGTCAACCTCTCTGGGGAGGTCGAAATGCAGGAATACAAGAAGACCCGCAAGATCCTCGAAATCCGCATCACACCCGATGAAGGGCATGACGCGCTTCGTTTCACAGAATCCGAGGAGCATCTCAAGTTCCTGGTGGAGCATTTCGACATGCCCGATCCTGGCAACCTCGGGAGTCGATTTCCAGAGAAGGTAGAAGCCGAAAGGCTGCGCCTGGATGGTATCGCCAAGCGGTATGGCTTTTCTTTCCGCAACTTCCAACGCGAAGACCTTGCCCGTCTGCTGGTCAAAGGCGGCGGAGTCCTCTGTTGGGAGCAAGGCTGTGGAAAAACCCTCGGTGGGATGGCCTTCGCGAAAGGCATCATGGACAAGTCCATCGCCAAGTCAGCGCGGCGCGTCCTGTTCATTGTTCCGCAAGACCTGGTGCCACAATGGCAACGGGAAGCGCAGCGCTTCTTCAAACAACGGCTCCAATTGGTCGATGGCATCGGCGAAGCCCGCAAATTGTACGACCGTTTCCGGAAGAATCCCGCAGCTGGAGGGTGGTATATCACCTGGTACGAGGCTCTGTCCCGCAACGGACGCACCTCGGATGTTCTGCCTGAAAAACGGTGGGACTCAGGCCGAAAAGTCAGCCGTTGGAATCCCGAAACTGAGGATTATGAGGAGCACCCCGTGTTCCTCTCCTCACGGGAATACTGCCCGGCCTGTTCAGCGTCTTTGCGTGAAGGGTGGGATCCGCCCATCTGCACCAAGTGCGGGTACACACACTACAAGAAGCGTGTGAAGCCAGCCTATCAATGGCTCACCAAGGTCTTCAAACAGGGTGTGGTGGTGGTCGATGAAGGCACCAAGATCAAGGCCGATGAGAGCCTGACCTCACTCGCTGTCCGGGGTATCCGTTGCAAGCACAAATTGCTGCTGACTGGGACTCCGGTCCGTAATTATATTCCAGATGCATTCTGGCTCCTCTGGTGGGGTCTGGGCAATAATACGCCACGCTTCCCCTTCGACTACACCAACGGCAAGACCAAGTTTACTCAGGACTTCGCAGTCATCGAAGCCACTTACAAAGATGGCAAGAAGACTCGTGAGAAAGTCCTGCCCGAGGTCACCAATCTGGCCATCCTATGGCGATTGTTGGCGAGTTCGATTATCCGCCGCCGCAAGGAGGAGACTGGAGAAATCCTGGTCCCACGCATCTTCCACGAAATTCGTGTTCCCTTTGGTACACAACAGCGTGACCAATACAAGAACTGGCTCAAAGGTTTTCCGGATTGGTATGTCGCCACCCATGAGACCGATATGGGCATGGCCATGGTGGAGCGCATGAGCGCTATCCTGGGCCTGTACTGGAAACTGCAATTTGCATCCACACTCCCCAACTGCCAGA
>CAYRBI010000279.1:0-3515 GCA_964422415.1 uncultured bacterium
GCCCAGGGGCTAGCCTGCCCAGCTCTACGCACATCAGGCACCTTGATTCCGGTCGTTTCCTGGGAAATTCAAGGCTCATCCTGGCATGGTGGAATGGCTAGGATGCTAATATGGGCCTCTCTCTTCTTTTTCTTTCCATTCTATACTTCCGTTGTGTGCTCAATACTGCTGCCAATCTTTGATCGGAGTGGGATCTCCTGGGGCGAAGGAGGCTACCAGGTTCAAGTCGGCGGCAACATCAGTCACTGTGAGCGGATTATCCAGTGAAAAACGGCTATCTTCCAGTAACCATTCCACAAAATGGTAGTACTCGGGGGGTACCGCCGTGACCTCGCTGCAACTCTCTCCCAGATTGACAGTCTGGAAAGTGGTTCCTTCCAGAGAAGCGCTCTCGGTTCCGTCAGTCTCAAAGGTCACGACGTATTTATTGAACTCCATGGAGGTGGCTCCACCCACCGAAAGGCCATGGGTGTTGTTCGATTCATCAAACTCCGCCACCGACGATGCGGGGTCGACCACTGCGTAGACCGTTTTGAATGAGTCAGAAGGAGTATATGCCTCCGTGTTCCAATAGAAGATGCTTTCGTTCATTCCATCAGCAACTATTGATCCGACAGACTTCCGTCCCAATTCCTCTCCGTCGACACCGCCCAACCTCCAGGAAACCTCAAAGGGGCCAGATGAGATAACCCCTTCATTGAGTACCCGTGCGATGAGCGCCACGGTGGTGCTTGAGATCATCTCGCTCCAGCAGGTCTCGATCGACAAATCGGGAAGGACCGTTATGAATGAGACCTCGTTGTTGGTCCGGTCACGATCGGACAACACATTGGTTGGATCCACCACAATCCGGATCTCATGCGAAACAGTGGCCGAGGGTACCGCCCAGTTCAACGAAATTTCCTGCTCTTGATCCGGAAGGATGGTTTCCCATACGCTGACTCGCTTGAGCAGATCAGAGTTATCATAGAAATCCACATCAACGCCAAATACCGGCAGTTCTCCCTCGTTCGTCAAGGTGGCAGTCAATGCGGTTACACTCGCTGGACGTGGATTGGAAAGGTCTCCCAGCTGGATGGACATATCATTACCCAATGTGTGGCGAAGGATGCACAGGTCGGTGCGGTCTGGCTGGGGTACATTCTCAAGGTGGTAGGTCTGCCCATCGATTTCAACATCCATGTCCCCATAGACAGTTTGCGTCTTCAGGTAGGCGATGATCAGTTGACCACCGGAAAATGAGCAAGATAACGCACTTTCCGTGTGTTCATCCGTGGTAAACTGCCGGGGGTCCGACCAGTACCCTTCAACAGCATTGTAATAACGCGCGAAGAGGTCAATTCCACTCTCCGATTGCTTCGTGTAAGCCAACACCGCTCCATCGGGAAGTGTTGATGAAACCAGTTCGAATCCCGATCCCCCCAAGTCCGTATCGATTGGCTCAATGGCGGTTGGGGCCCAATCCGTCAACGCGCACTGCGTCAGTGTTCCACTGGAGCTCCAGATACACATCGGCGCGCCCAGAGGTGCAACCAGCTGGGGTAAGGTATCCTCGACCGTGTTGTTGGTCCGCCGGACCGCCATTTGCCAGACCCCTCCCATGGTGTAGAGGTGATACAACTCACGATCCGTGTTAGTTGCTGAATCCCCATCCTCATCCAACGCCATTACGATGTGACCTTCACCGGTACCATCCTGGATGAAGGCATACATCTCAATGGTCTTGGTGCCACTCCATATCTCTTGCGCCGTTCCCCACCTGGTGCCAGACCAGGGGGCAAACATCAAACGCTCCGCTTGTGCTACTCCGCTGGTTTCTGTCACCGTGGCGTTGTGAATCCACATGATCCCCGTATTTGAACCGAAAGCGAGAGGACGTGGATGGTGATCTTCCTCGCTGTCCGCTGTTAATTGAACCGGTGTGCTCCATGCGCCGGAGACCTCATCATGGATGGAGGCCATAATCTCAAGGTGTGGGCCAATGAGGGAGGGATCGGTGGTATCCGAGATATCTCCCGCCACACGGGTCCATGCGGCAACGAGTGATCCGGAACCAGAGCGGACCAAGGAGGGACTGAATTCGGCCTGCAAGTCGTCGGTGACTCTTGAAAGGATCCAACTCCCGTTGGTCTCGACCGCTTGGCCGATATCGCTGGCTTTGTCCCAATCCTTGCCGGGATCATGTAAAGTGTAGAGAATCACACAACCGGATGCGTCGGCCAGGACCGCTGGTTCGGCGATGGTGACAACATTTTCCACTACTGTTTCCTCGCCATCTTGTCCGGTATTCTTGGCGATCGTGCCTCCCGGAGCGCGGTTGGCGTCTCCCCATCGTAAAGGTTCTGTGCTGATCGGAATCCACTTTCCGGTATCCGTGGTATTTGGTAACTCAATCAGGTGTAGCGCTTGTTTCTTTGAGTCATCGAAGGAGAATTCGACTCCAAATGTCTTCTTGTAGTCGAAGGACCGGTATCCGGCGGTGACTCCCACATATCCATGAACTTTAGTGACCTGCAGCGGGAGATCAAGAGGCAGAGAGATGGTTCCACCACCAAAAACAAATAGGGAAGCGCTTCCTCGGCTGATACCGCTCGTAACTTCCAGCCCGATTGAGCCATCTCCTTGCACCGACTTAGCGTAAAGGAGCCATGGGTTGGTACCTGTCTCCCCGTTGGGATACTGGCCGATCCAGCTCAGGCCGAGTAGCAAGTAGAATCTGGTCTCTAAAGCCTTGAGTAAGTCATCTACCACAGGAGTCTTCAGCAGGATATCCAACGCCGGTGCCGCTGGTGGGACTATCACCTTGATGAAGGAGATGGTGGGGATTCCAACACCTCCCTTTCCAGATACCCCCAAACTCCAATGGGGAGTGATTTCGGGTGAATCACAGCCAGCCAGAGAGATCTTAATTCCACCGCCCAATTCTCCACCAGCATTTCCTAAGAAGCGGACATTCCCAAGAGTTGGGATATAACCAGACTTAAACTCGACACCCAATCCCCATTCCAATTCACCACCGAACTGTCCAGCGAGTGGATCGAATCTCAGAGTCTTCTCCTTGCTCGTATAGCTCGAGAGTTTGAGTGGTCCAAGATGGGTGCCCTCTGGTAGTAGAGTGTTGTCTTCTGATACTTCCTCGCTGTATTCGAAAGACACGCCTGAGGGTGTCCAAGGGATGTTATCAAGATACCAGGGGACAAGAATTCCCGGTAACGGATAGAAGTGCACGCCGGTGTTGATGAGGGTCCGCTTGCCCTCTCCATTGGTGATCTCGACCGTCAATTCACAGCACGTGTCAATCGCGGTAGGAGCTGAGAGGCTCAGCGCTGCTTTGGCTTTCCCGCTGCCGAGGTCAGTGAGTTTGGCTGTATACCATGCTCCATTGGCATGGTAGCGCACCTGCCCAGCAGTGCCATTCCATGCCAAGGCCGTCTCGAAAGAGAGATTTCCCGGCAGCCCCTCCACGAAATGACGTCCCTTGGTGCTCTTGAAGTCGATCTTGGAGGGCGCGCTGC
>CAYRBI010000280.1:0-1590 GCA_964422415.1 uncultured bacterium
CACCATTTCCCAGTGACCTGATGCTTGCCCAGAGGAGCCTTGATGAGGTTGCCGTAGGAACCCTCGTGGACGTTCTCCTGTTTGGGAAACACCTCGTGGTTTGTAGTGATGACTCTTCCCAGATCTCGTGCTGTTGAGTTGGGATAGGCCCGATCAAAGAACACCCAGATGTGGAATCCCTTGCGCCCGGAGAATTTGGTCAGATATGGGATCGAAAACTCACTCAGTTTTTTGTTAACGCTTTCCACGGCAGCGCTCTGCAGAATATCGATATCGATGCAGAGCCACTTCGTGGTGCCATTCGGATAAGAAAAAAGACCCAGGGTCTGTTTACCCAGGAGATGAGAGAGGATGACTGCATCGGTGAGTGGGGACTTGACCAGAGTGTAGGCTCCATCCCCTTTCTGAAGGGCGAAGCAGTCCTCCCGCTGGACCAGCCGTTCACGGAAAACACACACGCACCACTCTGCCCGGGTCATCCTTTTAATCCCTTGATCTCACCACAGAAAGCAGCAGAGGCGGATTGCATATTTCAGTTCGGCTGTAAGGTGAGGAACTGGGAGGGTTTTCCCGCCGCTTATAGACACACGGGACCTACAGACTATTTTGGGGGCTTCAAATGCCGACAAAAACCAACCGCCAATCGCTTGATCTCCTGGTGGAGCTGGCCGACTACCGGATGGTCACCCTTTCGCAGATCGCCATACTCCGATTCGGGAGTAAGCGTTCCGCTCGGAGACGCACGCAGGAACTTCTCGAAAGAGGCCTTGTGGAAGTTCTGCCGATACGCTCAGGACGGGAAGCGGGACGTCCCGAAGGAGTCTACGGACTAAGCGGCCACGGGCATCGGGTACTCCACGACGAGGGTCTCCTCCCCAAAGCAATTTTCGAAGATCTCACAACGGGACAAAAACTCCTCTCCCAGGGGAGTCACCAGATCCTCTTGAACTGGGTCCGTGTCCACCTTGTCCACCTTGGCCGCCAACTCTCCCGGATCGCTGTCCGATTCCTGTCCTGCAACTCACCACTCGCTTGGCTTCCCCAGGAGGGACGGTCCCTTCTCAATGATGAGGTGGAGATGAATAAGGGGATTCTTCCTGAGAGATTTACACCAGATGCGGCCTTCACGCTGACCGATCGCCAGCAAGGGAAATCGGTCCTCTTTCTGCTCGAAGTGGACCGAGGCACCGAACCACTCCAGGGAGGCAACTCAAACCGGAGTGACATCGAGAACAAGATCCGGAGATACCAGGAGTACTTCCGGTCCAAAGGGTACAAACGATATCAGGATGTCTTTGAAGCGAGCCTTAATGGATTCCGGCTACTCTTCCTGACCTGTACGGACTCACGCCTAGAGGGACTGTGTTCATTGGTTCGCGGGATGCCTCCCTCTGATTTCATCTGGCTCACCACCGAGGAGCGAATGCATTTGAAAGGAATTTCAGGAGCTATCTGGTTCCGAGGCGGACGAATTGAGGATCCAACGGAATCGATTTTGGGCCGCCTTGTTCAAGACCTTCCTCTCCCCAATCTCGACAACTAGCCAAGCCGGTTTACTGCCCGAATGTGATGCGGATGCCTTTCCTTTTG
>CAYRBI010000280.1:1690-3510 GCA_964422415.1 uncultured bacterium
TAACGACATACAACAGAACCAGGTTGGTCTACCTGCCGAAGCACTCGATTTGGCAGAGTAGGCTGTTGAGCATTGGGTAATGAACCGGTCTGGCACAGGGAAGTATTGGGATCATCGATGTGTTTGTGTAACCCTGATCTTGACCAACATGACTGATATGAAGATGGGCAGAACCTCACAGGTCCATATCGTCAGATCCACTCAGGGACGGTCCTGGGTATCCAGTGAGGTGATCCAGATTGGAGTTGAGAATGGGACAGGATTTTTGAACTAGATGGTGTGACCGCGGGAGATCCACAAACTGTTCATCCTGAGTTGGAACACTGACAGAGCAATATCAGGAGGCAATCAGTTACCAGCGGTTCGCAGTAGTGAGTAAGGGCAGATACGATCAAGAAAGTGAAACCGTAGTTGTGACCCGAGCGAGATCAGTTAGGGTAGTCATCAATGGCAGCGGAATGCAGTAGCAGAGCAAGCCGGATAAGACGACTAAATGGGAATGGGAAAGGACTCCAGATGCCACTCAAGAGTATTGGGTCTCATCGAGGTGTAATGTCGTGTAGGTCGTGGAGGTTAACCGCCACAGGACGGTACGGTTTCTCACTGCGGTTCGAAACCGTCATCTTTTAGAGTGGTGGGTTGGGTGTCGTTGCACCTCCCCCCAACCCGCTTGTCCCCACCCCACCCACCCCACGGAACCGTGACGTCATCGCGTCTGTTTTGTCGCTCCTTCCACGGGTTTGGAATTGATCCCGGTTTTCAACCGCTTATGGCAGTAGAGATGAGGAGTTCATTTCTCTCCCCTCAGATTGAGGGAGAGAAATGAAGCCAAGCCGGAACACAACGGCATTACCAAGGCCTCTCTCAAGAACAAACAGGAGGTATCACCACAATGGAGAACAACAAACCAGAAAAGAATTTCAGACTTGGCGCAGTCCGAGTCAGCATATGGAAGGACATCCGCAAGGGTCCTAACGGCCGTGAATTCGAAGCCCGGACCGTGACCATCGACCGGGCCTACAAGGATGCAGGCGGCGAGTGGAAGAACACCCACAGCCTCAAGGAAGCAGATGTCCCCAAAGCCGTGGCGGCACTGAATAAGGCTTATCTCTTCATGTTGGAGAAGGAGCCTGAATCAGAAGACTGAACACTTCGGGCCGGGCTTACCTCCCGGCCCTTTTTTCAATTTCAAAGATCTTGCTGTTTCCCAGAATCAGGTTTGCGGCATTTCACCAAACGACACAGGTCCCCCTTGAGGTTCATCGGGTCTTTTGAACCACAAGGTTGGGTTCAAAAGACCCGGAGGTTGATCGGTATGAGCGAAAAGAAGAAGGTTGAATTGGATAGGTCGAGACCAGAGGAAATGGTCAAGGACCTTGGCGACATTGTGGAGCCAGACTTGATTGATGCAAGGATAGTGGACCTTGAATCAGATCCACTGGCCTTATGGGAGGATCAGTTCCTTCCGTATCAAGTGGGCCCCATCGAGGAGCACTATCTGGTATCTCTGGACCGAATGGAGATCGAGGCAGCCATCAAGAGCATGTGTGAAAGAAAGTCTGAGCCTGTCAGAGAGAGAATCGTGGTTCTACCAACAACCATGAAGATCAAGTATGAGCACACCTGCAGCCGGTGCGGTTGTCATGTGGGAGCCATTCCGGGGACATCACCAGAAGGGAGTGTCTGGATCTGTGCCTACTGTGACCATGCGCAGTGGGCTGGGAGGAGGTGACCACCATGAAATGCCAGACCGAAAGGAATCATGATGGCCAGGTAAGGGTCAGGTGGAATTGCCCGTTCTGTCAGGACTCGTTCGGGTT
>CAYRBI010000281.1:0-3506 GCA_964422415.1 uncultured bacterium
GGCAGCTTTGAACCTGTCCTTGTCATATGATATTTCTGTGTATGATGCTTCTTATGTGATGGCTGCCAAACGTTTGGGAATCCCGCTTATCACCGCTGATGAGAAACTAGTCCGTCGACTTAAGGGCACTAGTAACAATCTTGTCTGGCTGGGTGATCTTCATGGGGAAGGCTCTCATTAATCTCATTTATCAGATTCCTTCTCCCCCCCTCCTCGGCACTTCTTGAAAACAAGACCAAATGATTGGATACTCCTTACTGGAAGTACATGTTGACAGCCACTCCAGCGGAAGGAACGGACTTATGTTGAAGCAGGAAGAGATGATTGTCGGGCGAAGGAACTTCGAGAAAGCGGCCACGGTTTATCCGATTTGGAAGGATGAAGATTATCCCGCTAGCCGTACCAAGCCGTTGGAGGCCGCCATCATCGGAACCGGCAATCAAGGGCGTGTTCTGTTGGAGAACGCCTTTCCAGAGCACATCACCTTCAAGGCGATGTGCGACCTACGTCCGGACCACCGGCTCCTTGGTGAGACCCTCATCAATGAACGCTTCAATTCCGATGTCCGTGTCTATAACGATGTCGACAAAATGCTTTCAGATGGTGGTTTCGAGGCGGTTATCATCGCCACACCATTGTGGACCCATGCCGATCTAACGCTCAAGTGCATGGCCGCTGGGAAACACGTGCTCTGCGAAAAGGTCATGGCCTACAATGTGGAACAATGCGACGCGATGATCAGTGCAGCCGAGAAGAGTAACCTCATCCTCGCGATCGGCCACCAGCGTCATGCCAATCCCCTCTACCTCCAATCTCAAGGTTGGCTGGAGCAGGGGGTGCTCGGAGATGTTTATTACATCCGTTCCCTCTGGCACCGCAACAACGAATGGCGGAATCAGCCGGATTGGTTGAACCCAGTCTTCAAGGAGAAGTGGGATCCTACCCCGATTAACTGGCTACGCAAGAAGAATTCCAATCTCGACAAAGATGCCTTTAAGGAGTACTTCAATGGGATGTCGATTGTCCAACGGAATACACTCTTCTTCGAGTATATGAAGGAACGGGATCCCGAATTCGACTTCACCAAGTATGGATATGAAAACCCGGATCAAATGGCCAACTGGCGTCTCTATTCCAAGTTCTCGCATGGTCTCATGTCTGAGTTGGGAAGCCACCAGGTCGATACCGCCAACTGGCTCTGGAAAGGTGCGCCGGAGACGGTGTGTGGATCTGGTGGTCTTTTTAAATATAAGAATGACGGGCGGGATGTGTTCGATCATGTTTTCGTCACTTTCCGTTATCCCAATAACCGGACCCTGACATTCACCTCGATCACCACCAATGATTTCGATAACTACTACGATCAGATGATGGGCACCCATGGGACTGTCTACTTGACTGGTGAGAATGAGGGGATGCTTTACAAAGAGGGTGCAACCCGCACCACCGAGGTTTCCATTGACATGGACAAGAAAACCGGGAAACCGGTCCTGGTAGTGGGTGACTCAACCTTAAAGCCCACGGGTGGACTGCCCTCGATGTCTGGAACCGATCGCTTCAAGGCTTATGGCTATGAGATTACCCGTTTCGCGGAGGCCGTCCGTACCAGGAACCCCTCACTGGTTGGATGCAGCGGCCAGGATGGACGTAAGGCCGCTATTGCGGTCTTCGCCTCCAACGAGGCCATAAGAAGCAAGAGTACCCAGCCATGCAGTCCACCTGCAGTAGTCGCGGCTGGCCCGAAAGTTCAGTAGCAAACAGTGAGGTTTTAGCCCGCTGGAGAGAAAACTCATCCGGTTGCGTTCCGGAAGAGATTGGAAAACAAGGGAGAAAGTGATGCCTGAGAAGGAAAGACTGGTCATTGGTCGTAGAAACTTTATGAAGGCGGCGGCGGTTATCCCGGTAGCGGGTGCTTATGCCTATTCAGCATTGCAGGCCAGACCTCTTCAGGCTGCCATCATTGGTACCGGAAACCAGGGCCGCGTGCTGTTGGAAAATGCCGAGCCCAGTTGCATCAACTTCACGGCGATGTGCGACTTGCGTCCCGACCACCGGCTCTTTGGGCAGGAAGTCATCAAGAACCGTTACAATCCCAAGGTCCGCGTCTACAGCGACGTGGACAAGATGCTTTCGGATGGGGGCTTTGAGGCAGTCATCATCGCCACTCCCCTCTGGACCCATGGTCCCCTGAGTGTGAAGTGTCTGAATGCTGGTAAGCATGTTCTGTGTGAAAAGGTCATGGCCTATTCGCTCGAGCAATGCGACGAAATGATCAGTACCGCCAACAAGAACAATCTGGTTCTCGCGGTGGGGCATCAGCGTCATGCCAACCCACTCTACATTCAGGCCAAGAAATGGGTTGATGACAAGAAGACCGGGGTGGGGGAGGTCTATCACATCCGTTCCATGTGGCACCGGAACAACGAGTGGCGGAACCTTCCAGACTATCAGAACGAAGTTCTCCAGAAAGCATGGGGGCAGACCCCGATGGAGTGGCTGCGCCAGAAGATGCCGAAAATGGAGCCCAAGGATTTTGCGGCCATGTCCTCGCAGGAGTTAATCGCCCATTACTTTGAATATATGAAGGAGAAGTCGGGCGATCAAGATTTCGATTGGGTAAAATTCGGATATGAGACCCCTGATCAGATGGCTAATTGGCGTCTCTACTCGAAGTACTCCCACGGTCTCATGAGTGAACTCGGCAGCCACCAGATTGATGTGGCGACCTGGTTATGGGGCAACACACCACCAGAGTCGGTATGCGGTGTGGGTGGCATCTACCATTACAAGGATGAGCGTGATCTGCCTGATCATGCCTATGTGACCTTCCGCTATCCGAATGACCGGGTCTTCACCTTTACTTCGATCACCACGAATGCCTTTGATGATTACTATGACCAGATCATGGGTACCAGGGGGACCATCTTCCTGACCGGTGAATCCCAGGGAATGCTCTCCAAGACCGAGGAAGCCAAGGCCGAAGAGGCCAGAATGGCGGCCGAGGTGAGCGTCACCAAAGGCAAGGCGTCCAAACCCGCTGCGGTTACCCACTCGACGGGGAAAGCCGCAACGGGGGACTCGATTGGAAGCGATAAAGACCGTTTCAAGGCGTATGGCGAGGAGATCAGGATGTTTGCCGAAGCGGTTCGCACTGGCGATCCAACCCGTGTTGGATGTACCCCCGAGGGCGGACGCAACGCAGCGATAGCGGTTTTCGCGGCTAATGAAGCTATGAGGACCAATGTGGTTCAGACCATCAACACACCAAAACCAGCCGAGGTGGCTTGAAACCAAGGTTGGGGGAGGAGCGGGAAAGGATTCTCGTTCCAAGGGTAGTGGAGTGGTAGTGAACGTGAGTGAAAGTAAAAGGGCGCCGGAAGGCGCCCTTTTTTTTGGGGGGAAGGTCTTGCTCTCCCTGTTTTTGAACAAAGAACGAATCAACTTGCCTACTATCTGTTGTTAGCCGGGGACTCCCTATTAGAAATGTCAAGATCATTTTCATTTTC
>CAYRBI010000282.1:0-3077 GCA_964422415.1 uncultured bacterium
ATTTTGTCCTGACCGCCTTGATGGACGGAACCCGGTCACGGGAAGCCATCCATCAAGATACCCGGCGGTTTACGGTTTCGTTGATGATCGCCTGGCTGGCCATTCTCCTCGGTTTGGCCGTATATATGCTTCATCGGCGTAAGTCTCTCCTTGCTTCCGAACTTGCCATGGCAAGAGAAAGGGCACAGCACCTGGAAGAACTCAACCGACTCGCTGCAGGATTGGCTCACGAAACAAAGAATCCACTCAACCTCATCCGTGGGATGGCTCAATCCTGTCTCAACCGGTCTGGCGGTTCTGACCCTGTTCATGACACTGCCCGTCGTATTGTCGATGAGGCGGACCGCCTGGTCGGACGCATCAATGGCTTTCTGACCTATTCAAAACCGAAGACGGTGAGTATGAAACCGGTGGACATGGCTCCCCTGGTGAATCAGATTGTGTACCTGTTCAAGGATGAAGCCGATGCCAAGGGTGTCGATTTGATACCCCATATCGAAGTGCTCAAAGTTTCCTCCGATACTGACATGGTAAGGCAGATCCTCGTCAATCTGATTACCAACTCACTGGCAGCAACCATGCAGGGTGGCTCAATTACGGTCTCGCTGCAGAGTGGCGCTTCCCATTCGGCGATCCTGGATGTCTCCGATACAGGCTGTGGGGTTGCGGTTGAGGACCTGCCACACATGTGCGAGCCTTATTTCTCGCGCCGCCAGGGAGGTACAGGTCTGGGCCTCTCCATTGTCAAACAACTGGTGGAAGCGCATGGGTGGAAGATGTCGATTGATTCGCAACCTGGTAAGGGAACAAGGGTTCATATCGATGGGCTGGCCATTGTGGAGTCAAAATGAATCAACAATCACGATCTCCCTGGGCTGCGGTGGTGGATGATGATACGGAGCAGAGGCATCTGCTTCGCCAGTCCCTTGAAGAAGGGGGGTACCATGTCGTTGAAGGTGCCGATGGAGAGGCCGCCCTGGCTTTGGCTCAAAAACATCCTTTGGATGTCATGCTGCTGGATGTAAGGATGCCCCGCATGGATGGCCTGACCGCTCTCAAAACACTCCGCAGAGATTTCCCACAACTACCAGTCGTACTCCTGACTGCATTTATTGATGTGCGGGATGCTGTCGATGCGATGAAGGCAGGAGCAAGAGACTACCTCGAAAAACCAGTCGACCTGGATGAACTCATTATCCTCCTGGATGAGATCGTGGGCCTTAACCGTGCCGATACCTCATCGCCGAATGGAGACAATCCTCCCATTCCCAATGGGGTGATAGCGGAGAGTCCTGCATTGCGCCATGTCTTTCATGAGGCTATACGGGCCGCTGCATCCGATGTCACCGTATTGATCCATGGTGAGAGCGGCTCCGGGAAAGAGGTCCTTGCACGTTATCTGCACTCTCAGAGTCCACGTGCGAAGGGGCCTCTGGTGGCGGTCAACTGCGCCGCGCTTCCCGAAACCCTGATTGAAAGCGCCCTCTTCGGTCATGAGAAGGGGGCCTTTACGGGGGCCGATTCACGGCGAGCGGGGCATTTTGAGGAGGCCCATCGAGGAACCCTCTTCCTGGATGAAATTGGAGATATGCCGCTGTCACTTCAGACACGGCTCTTAAGAGTCCTCGAGGATCACAAGGTTCGCCGGATTGGTGGTTCCGAGGAAATTCAGGTGGATGTCAGGGTAGTTGCTGCGACTAACAGGTGTCTTGAGGATGAAGTCAAGGCCGGACATTTCCGTGAAGACCTCTACTACCGCTTCAATATCGTTTCCTTGCGGCTTCCTCCCTTGCGGGAACGCCGCGAGGATATCCTGCCGCTTGCGGATGCTTTTCTGCGCGATAACAACTTCAGGGAAAAACACTTTTCGCCAGCCGCTTCACGGATGCTGGTGGAATACCGTTGGCCCGGTAACGTCCGTGAACTGAGAAATGCTGTGATCCGTTCAGCGATCCTCAGCCGTGGGAATCTGATCCTGCCTGAAGATCTGCCCGATCCCATCCAGAATGTCAGGCGGCTGGAAGGACAATCCGAAAGTCCACTTTCAGAAACGCATACCTTGGGGGAAATTGAAAAGAACGCCATCCTCCAGGCTGTTGAGGAGGCGTCCGGCAATAAAACGCAAGCAGCCCTTCTGCTGGGTATCAGCCGCAGGAACCTGATTTACAAACTCAGGTCTTACGGATTCTAGAATATCTTTGCGATCCGGACTGGTCACCTCGATTGAAGAGGTGATTGGCTTGGCTTCCGATAGCGGTGGAGAAACCGTTTGCGAATGGAGGGCCACAAAAGACACACGGAGAAAGTGCATCAAAAAAAGAAAACGACCGGGAGATAATTCACTCCCGGCAATCGATTTACTCCTTCATGCGTTGCTCCAAGGTAGTAGGTGCAGGTCTTTCGACCCCAACCAATGCGGCCATGTACTCATCAACCGCGTCCTGAAGATCTGCCTCATAAGAGAGGATCTCCACAGGGCGTTGGTTGTGTTTACTGTTGAGGTGATGGACCACAAGGAAATCCATCACCTCGATGTCGTGTGGGTGAAATCCATACGACTCCTGGCAATGGGGACAATGCCACCTGATTCTCACCTGGCCATTCTCATTCTTTTCAATCTGGCATTTCATGGTGTCACCTCCTCCCAGACCATTGAGCATGGTCACAGTAGGCGCAGATCCAAACACTCCCCTCTGGTGATGTCCCTGGAATGGATCCGACATGACAGCCGCATCTACTGCAGGTATGTTCATACTTGATGGTCATAATGGTGGGCATGACGATAATTCTCTCTTTGACAGGCTCGCGCTTCTGCTCAGACATTGCCTTGATGGCAGCCTCAATCTCCATGCGCTTCAAGGAGGCCAGATAATGCTCCTCGATAGGGCCCACTTGATACGGGATGAACTGATCCTCCCATAAAGCCAGTGGGTCTGACTCAAGTATCACATCCTCTCTTTTGCCAACCTCATTTGGCTCAATGATGTCATTGAGGTGTCTCCCGGCACCTTCCTGTTCATACGATTTCATTCTTCTCATTTCGATCAACCTCCGGGTCTTTCCAGTACATGTCTTTG
>CAYRBI010000283.1:0-2979 GCA_964422415.1 uncultured bacterium
GTCATTCTGCCGGGCGATGGATTGAATCGATTTACTTCGATGGTGAATACTAATTCAAGGTTCCGAAAGATTTCCGTAAACTTTTTAGAGTCGATCATCGAGTGTCCTGAGCTCCGCACCATATACCAAGATGGTTGCTACGATGATGGCATCGGGAAGCTTGAGACGCCGTTCGCGTCGAATGTGAATGGTGTTTTGTTGTATGGGTTCTGTTTCACCAATGCCAAGACATAATTGGTGTCAAGCAGGTAGTCGATGGCCCCATTCATCCCTCAGCCTCTGTTGGATTACAACTGGATCCTCGTTGAAGTTGGGACTGTCTTTCAAAACACCATAGGAATCCCACAAGGTCTTTGTTGTAGTGGAAAGACCGGTTGGTTCAGGACTAACCACGATCAGGACCTTGGCATTCCCCACCGGGACCTGTGGGGGCAGGGTAACGTTGAGTATCCGGTCTTCTTGAACGACTACCTTGCGCTCGATGGTAATCACAATGTTTTCCTCGTCTGAGTGAGGTCTCAATTCTCAATGTATCCTGCTTGCCCATACCTGTCGAGTGAAATAGACGCTTCAGCGGCGTTTTTAATCGAATGGGATTACCCGTATAACGCGATTGAAATCGCTATTCCAACGGGTTGTTATCTCCCCGTGTCGTCCTCTTCACCCTTCGCTGGCGCCGCTTTGGGCATTGCCTTAGGAAGCAGAACCGGTGGCAAGGAGAGGGACTCCTTGATTATCTTCGTGGAGTCGGAGGAGAGACGCAGTTCCAGGTGATATACCACGCCAGCGTCATTACCGAAGAGAAGGTCTACCCGTTTATCGAGGTCCACATCGGCCAGGGTGGGTGTGGAGTAGATCCCCGCCATGCCGGTGAAGAGCGCGCCGGGATTCTCCAGGTTCTCAACCACGGCTGAACCATCGCCATTATACCCATACAGCGAACCATCGGCGCCGCCCACTACGATCTCATCCAGTCGATCCTGGTCGATATCGGCGATACCGAGTGAGGATTGAACGAGACCCTTTCCCAGCGGAACTCCCTCCTCGAAACCGGGGTGAAGGGTCACCTCCGCTGTGGGGAGATGAATCGTCCGCGACACAAGGAGAGGATCGATTCCGGTCTTGGTCACCTGGACTGAGTAGGTCAGATCCTGCCCGCCCGACGCTTCAGCCAATACCTGCCAGGTGGTTTGAGTGGTCACTCCCACCGCGATTGGTCCGAGGTTGTGGACAGCGGTTTCACCGGGATTGAGCGCGAGACCCTCGGGGAGCAAGAGCTCCGCTTGAACCTCCTCGCTGGTGACATCTTTGACATTGGCGGGATTGGAAACAAATGTGGTGACAGTGAAGGGATTGGGGGCATACAGCCCATTCTCCAAAGAGAGTTGTGCGGGGCCATAGAGTCCTACCGTGAGCGCGCCCTCATTGACCTCGATGTCTCCTAATCCGTAATAGGTGGCCACTCTTCGTGTCTGTCCAGCAGCTAAAGGGGTTGGATTCCAATACAACGCCACCGCGCTATCACCCAAAAGACTCAATCTGGGATCGATGGTGCAATCGAAGGGGGTATCGTTGAGATGGGTCCAATTTCCCCACACCACCCGGTCTGGGGTTACACTTGTTCCACCGGTCAGGGTTCCTTGGGTCTGGATACTGGGGTGGAGGAGCCTGTCAAAACTCAGGTAGGACTGTGGAACCGCCATGCCAAGGAGTTCCTGTTCGGTGATGACATAGCCGGCTCCGGGAACACGGAAGGGCGCGCCATCATTGCTTCCCAATTGCGTATCCAAAAAGAGCCGGATTCCAACCTCATGGGATTGGCTGCCTTGATTGTAGGCGGTGTACTCCATGCACAGTGTGTCCAACCGGCCCGAATCGCCAGCGGTCAGTTTCAAGTGTTGTGTGAACTTAATATCTCCCACCTGCCAGACAGTGAGGTTGCTTTGTCCGGATGTGGTTGGACCACTCACCGGTAGGGGCAGCTGCGAACCACCCGCACCAAAATTCCAGTAGTCCTGATTATCCACCCGTAGCGTTGAGGCTCCTGTTCCCGGATCGGGGTGACCATAGAGAATCCTTTTATTGTCATCGAGGGAGTTGTCTGGGTCTCCCAGCAGAGTCCCCATTGTGAAGTTCCCATTAGCGGCCACCGCGACCTCGACATACCCGGAGGATAGGGCGATGGCGGCTTTATCGAAAGAGGTCCCGGAAAGGGCCTTTGGCCCGGTCTGAGATTTCAAGTCGTCGAGGGGATCAGCGAGGGCCCATATCGGAAGTGTTAGTAGGATCAAGATGAATTGAACAACTAACATCCGATTTCTGCTGTGAAAGATAAGTTTGTGAATATTGGATGTGTGTTCCATTTCCATTTCCTCACCTCCAAACATATCAGGTGGTACATCCCATGTTTTCCGTGGATTAACCAATTGTTTCATGGGATTTCTTTTATGGGTTATCTCCCAGTGCCTGCGAGAGGAAGTGTTTAAGACTCATCCTATCTTCTTTCGAGAGATGGCCCAGAACCGCTTTCAGATCGATTAACCGTACTGTAGCGATGGCGGCCTTCAATGCGGAAGGTTTGCGTAATCCAGCTTCCCGCCAATCATGAAGAACGGGTTCGATCTCTTTACGGACATCAAGTTTTGTTGTGACCGCCACAACAACAACATCACCCCTGAGCAGGTGGAATTCATCGTTGGAGATAACAACCCCGGGGCGCGCCTTAGTTATCCCCTTGTGTTCGACATAGGGGAATTCAGCCAGTACTACGGTCCCGAACGAGATAGTCGTCATAGGTGGCATCATCCTCGTTGTCCCAGATTTCCTCCAAGACTTTCGATGAGGCTTCACGGAACCATTGGGTCTCCTCGTCCTCCTTCAGATCCCTGATGACCATGAAAACTTCGTGGTCTCCGGGGGAGAGAGGTAAGGGTTCCTTGATGATTCCCTGACCCTTCTCATCGATATGAAGGGTGATCC
>CAYRBI010000284.1:0-2955 GCA_964422415.1 uncultured bacterium
CCGGATGCCCCTGGGGTGAAGGTGGCCACAATCTCGGCCATCCCGCCCTTGACCGGATCGCCTGGTAAGGGAGTGAAGGCATTATCCACCTTAAGAGAGTCCACTTTAGTTTCCGGCCCACGCAACAACTTGATCTCCTCGGCGGGACTGAAGCAGATGCGTTCCGATGCATCCAGGCTCACAATACGGGGGAAGGTCATGCTTCCCCACCAACCATGCGGACGGCCATCGCGGCTTTCCCAGGCGAAGACAAAGAGGATCAATCTTCCCTTTTCATCGCGGAAGGTTTGCGGAGCCCAGACCTCTCCAAACAGGTCGAGGTCGGAGGTCTTCTCCATCTTGAAGGTCTTCCCATCATAAGACCCCACCGCGGCCATCGATTTCATCTTGACCCAATCCACCGGGATGGGGAGCGCATTGAAGGTGAGTGCATACTTTTCCCCCACCTTGAAGAAGCTCGGGCATTCCCACATTTCAAACAGGTCTCTCCCGGTTCCGCCACAAAGCAGCCCCATGTACTTCCATTTCTTGAGATCCGGCGAGGAGTACATCGGAATCATCCCACCGTTTTGCGCTGTCCCGGAGCCAACCGCCATTCTCCATTCAGAGCCCTCGCGCCAGACATAGGGATCGCGGAATCCTGTGGTGGTGGCTCCCTCTGGTGGTCCAGCCACGACTGGATTGCCCTCATAATACCGCCACTTGATCAACTCGTGATCCTCGGCCAAGGCCAAGCATTGTTGTTGGGGTTCCGCTCCAGTGAAGATCGCGGTGGCTGTGCCATCATTCATCACGGCACTGCCAGAACAGATGTTGACATACTTGTCAGGGATCAATGCCACAGGCAGGTGTTCCCAATGCAGGAGGTCCTTACTACGCATATGCCCCCAGTGCATCCGCAGGGGATCCACGGCGGTTCGTGAGTGCTGATAGAAGAGGTGGTAGGTCCCATCAATTTGAATCAGACCATTGGGATCTCCCATCATGAAAACCGGGGCGATGGCATGGAACGCGGGGCGTTGTGGGTCTTCAGTCACATGTTTCAAAGCCTCTTCAACTTCCGCTGTGTTCTCCGAGCCGGCCACATTCCGTGGGTTCATGGTCTGTCCACCACCTTCCTCCCCCGCGAAGGCTGTTACCCTTGTGCGAAATACATTGTCCCCAGTTGCAATCAACATCAAGGCCATCCCCGCCAGGAGGATCCAGCAGTATACGGAATCCAGATGTATCGATTTTTTTTTGTTCACTTTTCCCCTACCTTTCCAACCGGGTCAGCCTATACTATCAACCCAGTACGTAAATGCCTCATCAGCGAACCTGTCGGCGCAGCTATGCGCCGATTTTAGTGGTTGATTGTGAGGAGGAAAGCATCATGCTGGAGCATGCCCATGGGCACAAGTGCAGTTGTTGTCTGTTGTCCCGCCGGTCTTTTTTAACGACCTTGTCAACGGCGGCGGTCGGAATGACGCTCCTTTCGAGAGGTGGCCGGGGAGCCTACGCGCAAGACGGAATCGGAGACTACATCGACCTTGCCAAGCTGCGTCCGAAACCTGATGTGAAAATCATGTACTCAGTGGTCCGCGAGAAGCCCCCTTATTGGCTGGGGTGGCCGGGAACCTCCTATGATGTCGAGGGCGAACGGCAACGTTATTTCGAGGCGTTCAAGGAAGGCGCGGAGAAACTCGGCGTGGCGCTCATCTCCAAACAGGAAGCGCTCGAGGATGATCAGGCGGTCGCTGCTTATGTGGCCCAACTCCAGGCCGAGAAGCCGGATGCGGTCCTGATCATGATTCAACACTTGATGAGTTGGGGCAAAGCGGATGCCATTACCAAGGCCGGCATCCCCACCATCATCTTCGCTCCAGTGGGGACTGCCTTCACCGGTCAGGTCCTCGAGATCTCACGGCGTCCGGGGGTGCATGTCGTCTCCTCGCTGGAAATCGCTGGGGTGGTTCAAGCCATGCGCATGATCCGCGCCAAGAAACAGTTCGCGGCCACCAGTCTCCTGGTATTGGCCGGGACCGAAAACAAGGAATCCCAATTGGACCTTCTCGGCACCAAGGTCAAGTACATCCCCCGCGACCGGCTCCATGAGACCTTCGAGAAAATGCCGGAGACCGAGGAAGCTCGCGAAGTCTGCGAAACCATGTTCAATGATGCTGACAATGTTATTGAACCTACCAAGCAAGATGGCCTCAACGCCGCCCGGTCTTACATGGCCGCCAAGCGCCTCTTGGTGGAGGAAGGGTGCAACGCGGTGACCTCGGATTGCCTGGGCATGGTGACCGAACGCAAGGTACCAACTCCCCCCTGCATGGCCGCCTGCATTTTCCAAGACATGGGTGTGACTTATGGCTGTGAGGCAGATGTGATGGGCGCCCTGTCACTCATGCTCCCCAGCTATCTCCTCGACAAGCCCGGCTTCATGAACGACCCCGTCCCCGAGACAGTCAAGAACCACCTGATTGTCGCCCACTGCGTGTGTGGCACCAAGTTGAACGGTTTCGAGGAATCGCATGAGCCGTACGTGCTCCGTTCACACTCGGAGTCGGCCTTGGGGGTTTCGCTCCAGGTTCTCTGGAGGGAAGAACAGCCCGCCACCCTGGTCCGTTTCCAGAGTCCCAACGAGATCATTGTCGACACCGGTACCGTGGTCACCAATGTGAACACCCCGCCCGCTGGTGGTTGCCGTACCAACCTCGAACTCAAGATGGACAATATCGAGGATGTCCGTGATGTGATGGGCTTCCACCAGGTTGTGTTCTATGGAAACCATCGCCGGGATATCCAGGCCTTCGCCCAGATGATGGGAATCAAGGTCGTCCACTCCCCCGAACACGCCCCCGAACCCAAGACCATCTAGACAGAATGAACCTGAACGCCCCCTCTCCACTTTCCGGAGAGGGGGTTGCCCCCTTCCTTCCCAATCACACACCTCTGTCATTCCCGCAAAAG
>CAYRBI010000285.1:0-2868 GCA_964422415.1 uncultured bacterium
TCCGTGCTTGCGCACAACAACACGGTGTAGAAGTACTGGGTCTCTAGAGGAGATACTCACAGCTCCTCATCTTCCCTCCTCTCTTATGTTATTTTTCTCCGGTTATTCCCTTTTGGAGAAAGTTTCATGACCAGTCACTCACTTCCCGCTGACGAATCCTCGCGTAAAAGGATCAGCGGCTATGATCCCCAGACCATTGAGCCCAAATGGCAGGCCTTTTGGCTGACCAACAAGACCTTCAAGTGTAAACTTGATCTCTCCAAACCCAAGTATTACGTCCTCGACATGTTTCCATACCCCAGCGGCGATGGGTTACATGTCGGCCATCCTGAGGGTTATACCGCCACCGACATCATGGCGCGTTACAAGCGCATGAGAGGCTTCAATGTCCTGCACCCAATGGGTTGGGATGCCTTCGGCCTCCCGGCGGAACGTCATGCGGTTCGCACCGGCGAACATCCCGCCATCATCACCAAAAAAAACTGCGAAACCTTCCGCCGTCAGATCCAAGCCCTGGGTCTTTCCTATGACTGGGACCGTGAGATCAACACCACCGATCCTGGGTATTACAAGTGGACCCAATGGATCTTCACGGTCCTCTTTGAACGTGGTCTGGCCTACCGCACCGAGGCCCCAGTGAACTGGTGCCCCGCACTCGGAACTGTACTCGCCAACGAGGAGGTCAAGGACGGCAAGTATGTCGAGACCGGCGATCCCGTCGAAAAACGCATGATGCAGCAATGGATGCTACGTATCACCGCCTATGCCGAGAAACTGCTCGCGGGGCTGGATGAAGTCGATTGGCCCGAAAGCATCAAGTCCATGCAGCGCGAGTGGATTGGACGTTCTGAAGGGGCGGATGCACTTTTCCGGATCTCTGGTAGTAAACATGAGTTCACCATCTTCACCACCCGTCCAGACACCCTCTATGGCTCCACCTATTGTGTACTCGCTCCGGAGCACCCATTGACTCTGGAGATTGCCACAGCCGGACAACAGGCAGCGGTCAAGGCTTATGTCGAGGCCGCCTCGAAACGAAGCGCACAGGACCGCATGGCCGCTGAACGCGACAAAACCGGTGTTTTCACCGGAGCTTATGCCATTAACCCAGTGGATGGACGCGAGATCCCCATCTGGACTGCCGATTATGTCCTCGCCGAGTATGGGTATGGCGCGATCATGGCGGTCCCCGCTCATGATGAACGTGATTATGAGTTCGCCACCAAGTTTGGATTGCCAATCGTCGAGGTGGTCAGTGGTGGAGATATCACCAAGGCCGCTTACACCGGCGATGGAGTATTGGTGAACTCGCCCCTCATCAATGGCTTGCCGGTCCCTGAGGCCAAGAAAAAGATCAGCGTTTGGCTGGAGGAGAAGGGGCTCGGTAAGGCCACTGTCACCTACCGTCTACGCGATTGGCTTTTCTCGCGCCAACGCTATTGGGGTGAGCCATTCCCACTGGTCACACTGGCGGATGGAACCATTCGCGTGCTCCCCATGAAGGACTTACCGGTTGTGCTTCCACCATTGGAAGATTACCGCCCGACCGCGGATGGCAAACCACCCCTCGCACGCGCCGAAGAATGGGTTGAGACCACCGGACCCAATTCTGGCATGAAGGCACGGCGTGAAACCAATACCATGCCTCAGTGGGCGGGTTCCTGTTGGTACTACCTGCGTTTCTGTGATGCCCACAACGACAAGGAAGCCTGGTCAAAAGAAGCCGAGTCCTACTGGATGCCAGTGGATCTTTATGTAGGCGGTGCGGAACATGCCGTGTTGCACCTGCTCTATTCCCGATTCTGGCACAAAGTGCTCTTTGATGCCGGCCTGGTTACAACCTCAGAACCATTCCACAAGCTCTTTAATCAAGGAATGATCCTGGCTCACTCCTATCAAGACACCCACGGGAAATACTACTACCCCCATCAGGTTGAGAAACGTGGTGATGAGTGGGTGGTTAGGGACTCCGGATCGCCTGTCCAAGTCCAAATCGAGAAGATGAGTAAGTCCCGCTACAATGTCGTCAACCCGGACACCGTGGTACAAGAGCTCGGCGCGGATTCCTTACGGCTCTACGAGATGTTCATGGGGCCACTCGAACGGGAGAAACCCTGGACCGAGGAGGGAGTTCAAGGCGTTCACCGTTTCTTACGGCGTGTATGGGCGGTCTTCATCAATGAAGAAGGCCTTCTCCACCCAAAGATCGTGACCATGGGGGGCGATCCGGCAATGACCAAGATCTTGCACAAGACCATCAAAGAGGTCACACGGGATATCGAGGGAATGCAATTCAACACCTCGATCTCGCGCATGATGGAGTTTGTCAACGCCGCGACCAAGGCCGAAAAAGTCGACCGGGATGTCATGGAGCGTTTTGTTCTGGTTCTTGCGCCTTTCGCTCCACATCTGGCCGAGGAACTGTGGGAACGGTTAGGACATATGAAATCCCTGGCTTATGAACCCTGGCCAGTGTTTGACCCGGCCATACTGGTCGAGGAAAACATGCTGGTACCAGTTCAAGTCAACGGCAAGCTGAGGGATACTGTAGAGGTACCCGCGGGTTCCGGTAAGGAAGTCATCCTTGCAGCCGCAAAGGCCTCGGAAAAGGTCCAACGGCAAATCGAAGGGAAGACAATCGTTAAAGAAATCTTTGTTCCCGGCAAGATGTTGAATCTTGTGGTGAAATGAGAATCCTACTGGGGAGCCTTCTTGTACTCTCTCTGACTCTGGCCTGGACACCGGTTTCGGCCACCGAAGAAGCGGTGTGCGAGGGGCTCACGGATGGAGGTTTTGAGGACGGGCGCCCGAATTCAGTCTGGTCTGAAACCTCATCGGGATTGCCCATCATCAGTCAATCCAACCTAC
>CAYRBI010000286.1:0-2860 GCA_964422415.1 uncultured bacterium
GGTAGGCTGGTTTGACCCGCTTCTTGTAGTGGGTGTAACCGCACTTGGTGCAGATGGGCGGATCCCAACCTTCACGGAGCGAGGCCGAACATGCCGGACAATACTCGCGCGAGGAGAGGAACACTGGATGCTCCTCATAGTCCTCAGTTTCGGGATTCCAACGGCTGACTTTCCTACCCGAATTCCACCGCTTTTCAGGCAGGACATCCGAGGTTCGCCCATTGCGTGACAGGGCTTCGTACCAGGTGATGTACCAGCCGCCTGCGGAGGAATTCTTTCGAAAGCGGTCGTATAACTTACGGGCTTCACCGATGCCATCCACCAGTTGGAGCCGTTGCTTGAAGAAGCGCTGCGCTTCCCGTTGCCATTGCGGCACCAGGTCCTGCGGCACAATGAACAGCACCCTTCGCGCTGATTGGGCGATCGACTTGTCCATGATGCCTTTGGCGAAGGCCATCCCTCCGAGGGTCTTTCCACAGCCTTGTTCCCAGCACAGGACTCCACCGCCCTTCACCAACAGACGCGCAATGTCTTCGCGCTGGAAGTTGCGGAAAGAGAATCCGTAACGCTTGGCGATCCCATCCAGACGCAGCCTTTCGGCTTCCACCTTTTCCGGAAACCGGCTGCCGAGATTGCCTGGATCGGGCATATCGAAATGTTCCACCAGGAATTTGAGATGCTCCTCGGATTCGGTGAAGCGCAGGGCTTCATGTCCTTCGTCGGGTGTGATGCGGATTTCGAGGACTTTCCTCGTTTTCTTGTACTCCTGCATTTCAACCTCGCCGGAGAGGTTGACGTTGGGCTTCTTGCCGTGCTCAGTTTGAACACGCGATCGTGCAAAGACCGCGTATCGCTTTCCAGATTCCAGTCCCATTTCGGAATGGCTCCGGGTACACAGGACCGTATCGGCGTCGGTCAGGAATCCAAGCCGTTGTTGAGGTTTGATCGGATATAACGGGCAGGTGGAGAGGTCGGATTCATTGATGATCTTGTCGATGGCGATCTTGGCCACAGGGTCGATGGTCAGGTATCCGCCCTCGATGAGTTTGTCGCAGTCCTTCCAGAAGCCCCGGTTGACTGCGAAGTAGGTGGGATTGAGGCCATCCAGGTTCTTGACCATTTGCAGTAGGTGACGGTCATACCGGTGGAAGGCAATCTCCTGGTAGGCCCGGAAGTGGATGCGGATGCGCCGGGCTTTGAGGGTGAGGTTGTACTCGGGATGGTCTTCGGAGCGCTTGCGGTTCTTGACCTCTTCACGCAGGGCTTTCCAGAGATGTTGAACTTCATTTTCCTGATACAGGTTGAGCAGGACACATGTAGTGTTCTTTTCGGAGTAAATCCGGCGTGCCAATTCCTCATCGAGATCTGCGGCTTTCCGTTCGATTCGGTATGGATCGCTGATAGATTCACGGCGAGTCTGTGCAAAGAACACAATCGAACAAGGCAGATCGACCTCTTTTCCAAACAGGTCGGGGACATCTACAATGGCGTAGATGTGGCAGGCTTCCGGTATCGGAAGGATCTCACGATCAAGACGGTCTTTACCACAGATCAGGACACCCTGACCGTACTCATCGAGCAGGTTGAGGCAGTACTGGTAACACAACAGGGTGGAGTTTGTTTTCTTACATTCGTTGATTGAAGGCTCTCGCCAGGTGAGCCCAAAGGGTGGGTTGGCGACAATTAAAGGGAACGTGAGGCCAATCCTTCGTGCCAGAGGGTAAACCTCCAGAAGATCGGCTTGAATGGCATCGTAAGGACAGTCTTTTCCAGTCCAGTCTTTATCGATCTCGATGCCATAACGGTTGCTGGCGGAGTGCGTTTGGAGCAGGTTGCCAGAACCGGCAGTGGGATCGAGGACCGGTTGACCCAGGAGAGTGACTCGGCTGATCCATTGGGCCACGGACTCGGGGGTGAAAAATTGCTGGAGTCCTTTCTCGGTGGTGTATTTACTGGGTGTAAGGATCGATTTGGAGGAAGCAAGGACTTCCTCAGTGATAGCTCCTCCGGAGAGGAGGCTTCCTTTCTGATGACTCATTTCTTTTCTCCTACAAAAGGAATGGGGAACGCCCCCTTTGTTGGAGACATTCCCCATTGATTGTTTTCCCGCAATGCGGGATGTGGTTGTGATCTTTAGATCAAGCGAGGAAACTCAGTTCCTCGACATCGCCCAGAACAAACAGGATCGACTCCTGCGCACCCTGATAGCGGGCGAGATTTTCAGCCACTTGGGCACGTTCGAAGTCTTCGAGGCTGTCGTCATCGAATCGCTTGTGGCAGTCATCGATCTTCTCTTCGAGTTGCATGACAATTTGACGCAACCCGCCAGTGGTGCGGACACTGCAGCGGATTGTGCCGTTGGATGGTTTGCCGTTCTTGGGAGTGCCGTTGGTGGGTGTCGCCTGCTCTTCATCGGAAAAGGTCACTGTGCTTGCCGGTGTGAAACCGACAATCGTTGAGGGTTTGGTTTGGCGTCCGGTTACCTTGTCAATAACCATGCGGACTTGTTCTCCGGCTTCGCGCTTGGCGGGGGCATTGGTGAGGATCTCACGTACTTGTTCGACCACATTGCGCTGTTCGGAGGGAGTGCACTCAGAGAGTTCGCGGCTGCGTTCGAGGGAGATGATGCCTTCATCGGTGGCTTTCTTGAGTTCGGCGGTCGAATTCAGAAACCATTCATGCAGGTCGGACACTGCTTTTTTGCTCTTGCCGATGACAGCAGCGGCATCCTCATAGGATCCACCTTTCTGGCGGATTAGTTGAACACCACGCGCGAGTTCGGTCGGGAGCAGGTCGGTGCGGCGGCGGTTCTCTTCCAGGTTGCGGATCTGGGCTTCGGTGTCGGTGCCTTTGAAAAAGG
>CAYRBI010000287.1:0-2787 GCA_964422415.1 uncultured bacterium
GTGTTGAATCGTGGAGAACGTGGAGGAGATGGAACCAGTGGAAGGGGGCGATCCACACTGAGGACAAATCCCTCACTTGCCAGCCTGGATGAAACGTGCCCAGCTCCTTGCCCCTACTTCCATGAACTCCACTTCCTCCATGTTCTCCACGATTCAACACCCGCCTTATCACTCACATACATTTAACTTTACCGAATGGATTCACATTCCAGTATTCGGGAGTGAGTGTTGAATCGTGGAGAACGTGGAGGAGATGGAACCAGTGGAAGGGGGCGATCCACACTGAGGACAAATCCCTCACTTGCCAGCCTGGATGAAACGTGCCCAGCTCCTTGCCCCTACTTCCATGAACTCCACTTCCTCCATGTTCTCCACGATTCAACACCCGCCTTATCACTCACATACATTTAACTTTACCGAATGGATTCACATTCCAGTATTCGGGAGTGAGTGTTGAATCGTGGAGAACGTGGAGGAGATGGAACCAGTGGAAGGGGGCGATCCATACTGAGGACATATCCCTCACTTGCCAGGCCCGGATGAAACGCGCCCAGGTTTCTTTGTGAATACCCCTTATAACCATCCTGTCCGCATCATTTCTAGTCTCTGTGGAAATATGGCACCGCCATCAATGCTGCTCCGATAAGGACAATCGAGAGTGAGTCGGTGATGAAGTAGGGAAACACCATCAGCCCGATGCCCACCAGGAGAGGAGTCAGTTTCCCCTGCTTCTTGCCGTAAATGAAGTAACCCATCCCGATGGTCCCGAAAATGAATCCCCATAGGAACGCTGAGGCGTTGCCCAAGTGTGTGTCCCTCCTTCATCTGGTGGATTTCTGATTATGACACATGTGGATCGGATCGAAAGAGACTGTCGCGCTCTTTTCCGGTTGACCGCTCTCTCTTTCCCAGACTATGGTGGTGCCCACAATCCAGCTCAATGAGCGGCAAGAAGGGGGATATCTGGGGGGACGAATCCTTAAGGCAGACTCTCAAGGTCCCTCGTGGCCACGGTTGGAGACCAGCATGTCTCCATTCGAATAAGTCCCATTCGTGCTGCAATAAATTGTGGGGACTCCCGTGATGTGGTGTTGGTGCGAACCGAGATAAAGCCACAGATAGTTCCAATCACCGTTATCAGTGTCGAGATCCGGTCCGCGGCTCAAGATGACATAGCGTAGCCCATACTGCTCACCCCAGGCTTTCCGTTGGGGCCCCATCCCAGAGGAGTATCCTGAGAGGTATGAGGTATATTCGGGAAGGGAGAATTCTTTTCCGGCACGCTTATCTCCTTTCTCGTTGAGGAAGGGATCAAAGCAGGGCCGTTTCATGTAAGGGATGGGAGTGGTGAGCATCGCGTAGGTGCACATCTCGCCAACTGTACTGCAGTTAATCTTTCGATTACGTGCCCACCAGGCACTCCAATCTCCAAACCCCCCTTTGACTGTCTCTCCTCCATCCACATCTGGAATATACGTGCCGAAGTCGGAGTTGTAGGCCTCATTGGCTGTCCGGTAAGCATGGAGACAGGCGCGCGTGTTTGTCAGCCGTGCGCGGATTTGTGCCTCCATGTAATTGGGTAATGCGATTGAGATCAAGATCAGGATGATCGCGATGACGATGAGGAGTTCGATCAGAGTGAAACCATTCAACCGCTTAGGCCAGAATGGTGTGGAGACCATGGTGCCCACCCCCTGAACATGGGTTGCCGGAGTATCCGGTCACTCACTAGGTTGGAACGCTCGCTCGGCCTTGTCAAGGGCTTTTTCTCAAATACAGATGCAGGTGGTTATAAGCCGGTTTATGTGGATCAAGACCTCTCATGGCTATGTTTTGAGGTTTCCGGTCGCAATTCGAGCCGGTCTAGCTCTACTCACCACAAACAAAGAAGGGAGGTAACCCTGCGGTCACCTCCCTCCCGTTTTAGATCTCGCGGACGCGAGAAACTCTTGCTAGAGGCAATCCTCACTTATCTTTCTTCTGTTTTGGCGGCTCGGGTGCTTTCTTGGGAGCCTTTGGTGCCGCTGCTTTTGGTGCCGCTGGTTTCTTCTCGGTTTCCTTCTTGGCCTCGATGAACTTGATATTACAGCTCTTCGTGAGTGGTGGTTCTTGGAATTCTGCAGGAATCGCTTTTCCACCGGTCACGGCATCGATGGCATTGGCAAGATACTTTTCCTTGATAAAAGCGGTGTCAAAGCTATCATCAAGAGGTCCGTGATAGACTACTTTGCCAGCTTTGTCGATCAAATAAAACTCAGGTGTGTTTCCCGCGCCAATCTCCTTGGCGATTTTGGAGCCCTCATCGATGGCGACAGGAAACTTGAGACCCTTCTCTTTGGTGTAAGCAGACACTGCTGCCGCGTCCTCGCTGGCGGCGTTTGCGTTCAGAGCCAGGAAGGGAACAGTGGCCGAATACTTGGTGGCAATTTCGTTGATCCGTTCTTCATATCCAGTCGAGTATGGACATTTAATTGAAGAAAAGAATACGACAGCTCCCTTGGTTTCAGCCTTGGCAAGGATCTGAGAGAGATCGATCGCTTCGCCAGAAACCGAATTTTTCACATTCACTTTTGGAAAATCTTTACCAACAGATTTTTTCACATCCGCGCCCTGAGCTGCGATTGCGGCACAGAGCAGCATTACTCCGAGAATCCTTTTCATCAACAATCCTCCTTGTGGTTCCTTGAACTATTGGGCGGTGTTCGAGTTGAACCATCTTGTTCAATACAAGCCGGATATAAAAACGAGTCTCACCCAGGAGGGTAACGGCCACTCTGGTGTGTGTAT
>CAYRBI010000288.1:0-2727 GCA_964422415.1 uncultured bacterium
TCTCCGGCTCCTCTTGGTCCACCGCCCGCACTTCCGGGATTACTGAACACCAGACTGGCAAATGGATCGATCTGTTCACGGGATTATATTTCTTTTCGGCCAGGTGGTATGACCCGCTGGTGGGGCGGTTTGTGGGGAGGGATAAGAATGGATCATGTAATCATCGTGACCACCTTTATGCATTAGCAAATTCTAATCCTATCAGGTATATTGATCCTGATGGGAACCAAAAGATCCCATATGGACATGTTGATGTTGATAAAAGTTGTGGTTGTAGTCTTGGGGAAATCATTGCTATGGATAGAGCAATAGACGAAGCCTGTGCACACCTTGCATCTCTAGAGTACCGAGTGAATCCATCCATGTGGGAGTGCATGATGAAGAGTTGTCAAAAACGTAAAATCATCTGTTCACATGATTGTGAAGAAGGGACTTGTGGCCAAACCATAATGCCAGTACCAAGACCCACAGCGGTGCCGACCTTTGTGGAGAATATCGAGGAGATGAAAGTATGTCCGAATTCACAAGGCAGCAATCTCGGGGTATCTGCAATTCATGAGATGGGGCACGGCTGTAACTGCTCTGAAGTGGATTTCATTTATGAGGGGCGACCATGTGGCTGGCTTCCATGGAGATGTGGGGAAGTACGCCGGGGATTCTGAATCGAGTACATTCATGATGTACTCTGTTGCCAAGGAGATTTCAAGTGAGTAATGATTATGTTAAGGCTGCTTTTCCACAAGATCCAAATGTCCTTTCGATACAAGAGAGTGATAAATTATGGGAGTGTAGACTTGAGTGTCAGTTAACTGATGAGGATAGTTCTACAGGGATTACCGGAGCTCATGTGTTGTTAAACCAGGGGCTTGCGAATTGTCCAGAGTCTATTATTGGTACAGATTTTTCCGATAAGGAGGGATATGTTACGATATATGGAAAGTTCGGTGTTATTTCAATAGATCACCTGATGGGTCCTCCTCCAGGAAATTGGAAAAGAGTTGTCTCCGAGTACCATCCGATTGTTATGTGTATTCACAAAAATGGAGAATATAATGAAATACGCATATTTGATGGAGTAGAAGCAAATTTTGAAGATAGGAATATTGACCTGGGTAAACTAAAAATAAAACGTAGTAACTCATCAGCCAATGGAAATTGAGTCCGACTGGGATGGAACAGAGCCTAAGGAGACATGAGTTCACCGAGTATTGTCTAGGGTTTCAATGGGATGGAGGACTCAGAACTAGAGAATGTATGAAAATGATTCATGGCCTTTAATTGAGGTGAACACCCACACATCCGGATCACTTGGGGCGTTGGTGGGTAAGCGGGTCTATCTCTACTCAAAACGTGCCAGTACCACTCCGAGTAGTACCAATGATTACACCTACACCTACGATGCGGTCGGCAATGTACAGGTGGTCTATAGAGCCAGCGGCTCAGTCGGTCAGGAGGACTATTACTTCACTCAGGACGCCTTTGGAAACGAACTCTCATCAGGTCCTGCCCAGTGGCCATCCCAACCGCACCAACCTCTATGGCTCCTCCTCCTGGTCCTCTGCATGCATGCAGCGCCGGTATCACCGAACACCAAACCGGCAAATTCATGTCCATTTTCACCGGCCTCTATTGCTTCAACCTATGAAAGGGTGAGGCACTCACCATCCTCCGAAAACTAGAGACAATTAATGGCGTTCCTCCGAAAACGGGCGGCCACCCTCAGTCCGCCTTCACTCCCAGAGTCTTCTCGAAGAAAGCGAGCAGAGAAGGGAGATTAATGACATGGGCACCTTCGTGAACCGCGAGATCCACTTTGTCCTCCGCCCCCATGTCTCTGTAAATCAGTTTGACATCGGCAAGGGCTTCCCGCGCGAGAGGAACGATGAAGTCAGGGGGAGGTTCCTTGAGACCGTTCTGACACAGCAATGCACGTGGAGCGATCAGGCAGTAGACATCCGCCCAATCCACCAGTTCCCTCAGTCCCTCGAACTTCCAGCAAGGGCAATGCCCATTCTCCATCTGGTCCATCCTGGTCAAGAAGCCCGCGCTAACGACCCCCGAGACACGCTCATCCATCGCCCCCAGCCACATCGCCATTTCGCCACCGAGGGACAGCCCTGCGCATCCAATCCGGTCCTTGTCGACATCGGGGAGAGATACGAGCAGGTCGATGCACCGCATGACGTCCCATAGGCGTTCACCCATCAGGGTCCGGCCATCTTCATAGACATTGTGCTGGCCGACATCGACAGCGATGATGACCACGCCGCGCCGTGCAAGCTCCGTAGCGAATCCTCTGTAGATCCCCGGCTCGTAAGGTGAGTGACGGTCTCCGCCATGACCATGGATGCACACCACTCCAGGGTGTTTCGTGCTCTTGTCAGTGGGAATCGTCAATACGGCTTTGATCTTCCTTCCCGGAGTGGACTGGAATTCGATTTCCTGCCACTGGTATCCATCCTTCGCTTCTGTTGAGACCACACTCATCCCCATTGGAACTGGTTGCTTGGCTGAGACCAGGTCCTCCATCTTGAGGAGGGTGAAGAGACGTCCACGGAGGTCCTTCTGCCAGGCACGTGCCTCTTCGGCGGAGCGTGGGGTGTAGCGCATGGTTCGTAAGGGCTCTTCGGCGGAAGAGCAGGGCAGGGCGTGTAGGAGGAAACTCATCGCCATTGTAAGGCCCAGTCGTTGAATCAGATTGTTGAGCATCATTCCCTCCGATTCGGT
>CAYRBI010000289.1:0-2694 GCA_964422415.1 uncultured bacterium
GCCGCTGGGCACTCATACACCCCGCGTGACTTCATCCCTACCAGACGGTCCTCGACAATATCCACACGCCCGACACCATGCTGACCGGCGACGTCATTGAGCATCGTGATCAGGTCGAGTCCCCCCATCTTCTTGCCATCCACCGAAACCGGGCATCCTTCGGCGAATTCGATCTCCAGCACGCGCGGTTTATCGGGAGCTTTCTCCGGGTCGACAGTCAGTAGGAACATGTCCGGGTCGGGGGCATTGGCCGGGTCCTCGAGCACACCGCCCTCGAAGGAGAGGTGCCACAGGTTGCGGTCCATGCTGTAAGGCTTGGCGGCGGTCACCGGGACTGGGATGTTGCGTGCCTTGGCATACTCGATGGCCTCCTCGCGCGAGGTGAGTGTCCACTCCGGCTCGCGCCAACACGCGATCACTGTGAGCGAGGGATCGAGCGCCTTGTAGGTCAGCTCGAAACGCACCTGATCGTTACCCTTGCCAGTCGCGCCATGGGAAACCGCATCGGCTCCCTCCTTATGGGCAATCTCGACTTGGCGTTTGGCGATCAGCGGGCGTGCCAACGAGGTCGCCAGGAGATACTTGTGTTCATAGACCGCATCGGCTTTCAACACCGGCCAGATGAAATCATTGATCAACTCCTCCTTGAGATCCTCGATATAAAGTTTTGAGGCCCCCGACTTGAGCGCTTTCTCATGCAGCGGCTCGAGTTCCTCCCCTTGCCCCAGATCGGCGGCATAGGCGATCACCTCGCAGCCATAGGTCTCGCGTAGCCAGGGGATGATGACCGAGGTATCGAGACCTCCAGAATACGCCAGCACAACTTTTTTGACCGACTTCATGATAGAATCCTCCGATTCCACCAGCTGGCTCAGTTATCAGTTGATCCAACTGATTCGTTGAACTCACTGCCCAGCTGGTGTTATATATTCACTTTCCAGTCTCACTCAACCTAAGGGAGAAGACCGATGGCGGATACCATATTCGGAAAGATCATCCGTGGGGAGGTGCCCTGCAACAAGGTATATGATGATGAATGTGCGTTGGCCTTCCGGGATATCAACCCGCAAGCCCCGGTGCACATCCTGATTATCCCCAAAGCGGAGATCGAGGATGTTGCCCAGATCAGCGAGCACCCCGGTCTGATGGAGTACCTGATCGAGGTGGCCAACCAACTTGCTGCTCAGGAGGGGATTGCGGAGACAGGTTACCGTCTGGTGATCAACAAGGGACGTAGCGCCGGACAGTCGGTCGACCACCTGCACATCCACCTACTGGGGGGACGGCCCATGGCGTGGCCTCCGGGGTGAGAAAGGCTAGTCCGCCTTGGGAACGGTCTGAAACCAAGGCAACCTCTCGATAAGCCATCGTTGAGGAACGAGCCAAAGCGAGAGAGGAAGGAGTGTGACTACAAGGCTGGCCAGTATCGAGGTTCCGTCTTCAAAATGCATCAAGAAGAAGATGGTAGCCGCCAATGTGGCAATTACTGGAAGCTGATGGAATCGGCGGATGAAGGCGATACGTCCGTAAAAAAGATAACCACAGAGGAAAGTGAGACAGGTGGCCATGAGTGGATACCAGAGAACACCCACATTCCAGGCTTGGTTGCTGAGCTCTGAGAAAAGCATGAATATACGGATCCAGTGTATCACGCATATCAAGACGATCAGGAGAAGAAAAGGCCGTGAGTAGGTCGTGAGAATCAAACCATAGAGGGCGCTTAGTAAAGAGAAAGCCATGGATGGTCCGATGGTCCAGGGATCATCATTAGAGAGGGCCATTGCAACGCCTAACGACAGTCCCGCTATCGATCCCCAACGAATGAAAGGTTGAAGCCCTTCCCAATGGACATCTCGGGATCGAAGGACTGTTAGTGCGCCTCCAGGAGAGAGGGTCTCGGATGGTAAATGGAGGGAGAACAAGCCGATCGAGCAGGGGAGTAAGGTGAATAGCATGGCCCAGTAGCTGATAAAGCCAAAGGGATTCCCAGCTTTGGAAACAACTATGAGGACAGCCAAGACAATTCCTACTGTGACCGTCCGGCCAATCCATTCGAGGGCATTGAGTGAGTGTATCTGTTCGAGTGACTTGCCAACCTCCTCGAGATTCCCCACTCGCTCGATCATCCGCTGCCAGGCCTGATCTTCTGACAGTCCTTCCATACGTCCGCTTTCATAAGCATCCAAAATGTGTTCGGCGAGTTCCCATCGCCATGACATGTTCCGGGTATAGTATCCAGTCTTTTCATCTAAGAGGTCTTCGATCCGCTTGCGAGTATCAGGCATGGCTGATCCCCAGGAGTGTGCTGACAGTGATGGAATAGAGTCTCCACTCTTCAGCCTGCACTCCAAGAACCTTCTTTCCCCTGGATGTGATCGAATAAACACGGCGTTTCCGGCCGTTGGAGGTCTCCCTCCATACACCTGTGATCTGTCCCTCTGATTCCATTCTGTGAAGCACCGGGTAGAGGGTTCCCTCTTTCCACTCCAACAGTCCGTCTGACTCTTCATTGACCTTGCGTACGATTTCGTAGCCATGGGCGGGAGCCCGGTTGAGGATAGACAGGACTAGCGTGGAGGTGGTTCCTCCCACTAGTTCCTTCCGGAATCTGACCATGGGTGCACCTCTCCTCACATCAAGGTTGAGAAGATGATACCTCGATTATCGAGGCATGGTCAAGGGGAATTGTCATTC
>CAYRBI010000290.1:0-2619 GCA_964422415.1 uncultured bacterium
CGGTGTTGTAAAACATGTTCAGGGGGAGCGCGATGATGGCTTCGAGCCAGTCGTTCTCGATGATCCAGCGGCGGATGTTGGACTCGCCCTGGCCCGCATCGCCGGTGAAGAGCGAGGAGCCGTTGTGTACCTCCACGATGCGGGTCCCAAGGGGGGTTTTGTGGGTCATCTTCGTGAGTTTGTTCACGAGGAACATGAGTTGACCGTCGCTGGACCGGGTGATGAGGGAGAGTTCCTCGCACTTGTGTTGGATGACAAAACGTTGGTCGCCCAAGTCCTTCTTCCCGCCCATTCGCTCAAGATCGGTTTTCCAGCTCTTTCCGTAGGGAGGATTGGAGAGCATGAAATCAAATTCCATCGATGGGAAAGCGTCTGAGGAGAGCGTAGAACCGTAGCGGATGTTGTCAGCGGCGGTCCCTTCGCCTTTGAGCAAGAGGTCAGCTTTGGCGATGGCGTAAGTTTCGGGGTTGATCTCTTGGCCGAAGAGGTGGATCGAGACCTCCTTACCGTGCTCGCGGGCGAGGGTGTCGAGGGTTTCCTCGGCCACCGTAAGCATTCCGCCGGTGCCGCACGCTCCATCGTAAACACGATAGGTGGCGTCCCGGATATCGTCGGCGATGGGTAGGAAGATGAGGTTGGCCATGAGCTTGACTACATCCCGAGGCGTGAAGTGCTCACCGGCTTCCTCGTTGTTCTCCTCATTGAAGCGACGGATCAACTCTTCGAAGATGGTTCCCATCGCATGGTTATCCAATCCGGGCAACCGGATATTGCCGTCCTGGCCGAACACGTGATCCGGGCTGAGGTTGATATCGTTGGAGGTGAACTTCTCGACCAGGCTGCCGAGGATATCGGCCTCGACTAGGGTTGGGATTTGGTTGCGGAACTTGAACTTTTCCAGAATCTCTTGGACGTTCGGCGAGAAACCGTCGAGGTAGGCCTCGAAGTCTGATTTGAGTTGTTGCTGCTTGGCACGAGCGCGAAGGTCTCGGAGTGTGAAGGGGGAGACATTGTAGAAAGCGTTCTTGGATGCCTGACAGAGCGCGGCGTGTTTGTTGGCGATCCCCGCTATATCGAGTTGCTCGTTCATCTGGAGGACGGCCCGCTTGGTCGGCTCCAGGACGGCGTCCAGGCGGCGGATGACCGTCATGGGGAGAATGACATCCCGGTACTTACCCCGGACATACACGTCTCGGAGCACATCATCGGCGATGTTCCAGATGAATCCAGCAATCCAGTTGATGTCGCCATTTGCCATGCTTGTCTCCATGATGTTGTATATCTGGCATATTCTTAGATGAATCCTCAGGAAGGTCATCCCCCTAAGGGTAAATAGAAGGTAGTCCCTGTTCTTGTTTGTACCCAGGGAAAGAGAGCTTTTTTTTGGCCCTTGCCTTTGCCCTTCTACCGTCGCCTAGCCCTTATCACCTCCCAAACCTTAATCTCCTCCAGACTATACCACCCGGGTATGACAACAATCGACCACCCAAACGCCATTCTCTCCCTGCGCTGTGTGGCCCTCTCCAGATGCTTGGAAGACTATTGGGAAGACCGCGCTACCTAACATTTACCCCATTTCATGTTGCAGGCCCCACCCCGACACCTGGATTGACCGCATCTGGCGTGAGTACATCAAATTACGCAAGACGGACCTCTATAAAGAAGACAAAGTACCACCCGGCTTGGACACCGCCAAGGATCACCGAATTTTGCCACCGGCCAGGACTCAGACCTCCGGGCTTTCTACCCCAGAGTCATAAGCCTCTGGAGGGCCTCCTACCGTAACCAGCAGGAGATACGGGTAATGATGTATCCAGGTCTCCTCCATTGACCGGGAATACGGAGACCTGATCTCCAGATACGCCTCCTGGGATTGGGCAGGCTTTGGAGGATGTGTGTCGTGGAGAGGTTGATGGACTCGGCCTGCTCTCGGCCTAGCAGCCCGTTGAAAAATCCACCGAATCCGTAAATTGAAGACAGACCGGGGTAGGCGGGCGACATGCTCTCAAACGATCCAATGTTGGCTGAAAAAGAACAGGGACAGCTCCAAAAGGCCGGAGTAAGGTCCACAAGTCTCTTAAACAGGCCAGAATGGGCGATATTCCCTCCCTTTGCATGCTCCGGGGGGGGTTCCCACTCCACACAACCGGCGCAGTATGACCCCCAAGTTTCTCGCCGCCACTTGAATCAGATAGCGTTTGGTGATTTCACTCAACCCGCGTAGCCAGGTCCGGCGGGCTCCTCCGGTCTCACAAACATGAGCGAAAGTACGTTCCGGAAGTTCGCTACGCTTACGCTGCAGGGCTTTGCCTCGTCTCCCTTTTGTGCGACGGCAATTCGCGCGATAGGCGGCTTGATAGCGTTCCGGTTTATCACTCCATTTACGACGGCGTATTTTTTGTTTTTCGGGGATGTAGGTTCGCAGTCCCCATCTTTCCAAATCAACCAATGTCTCTGTCTTGTGATAACCCTTATCTGCGACTACATCCTCGATCTCCGTCCCGCTTCCGGAAAGTGTCAGATTCACTTGCGCGTCAACTACAGTGGGCAGTAGAGTCGCGGCATCGGCCTTGTCCGCATGATAAACCACCGCTGACACCACCAGATCCGAGTCCACAT
>CAYRBI010000291.1:0-2593 GCA_964422415.1 uncultured bacterium
CCCTGCTTCTCACCGCTCTCAGTTTCGCCCCAGTTCAATCCGCAATAGAGGGTGGTGAGGGCATGATCATTACGCTTACCTCTCCCCAGAGCAGTGTCGGTGTTGGACAGACCCTCACCGTGGACGCGCTCGTCACCAATAAAGACAAAGCACCCATGTCCAATGTCGAACTACATCCCTATGTCAATGGCCTGCGTTGGGGGGCGCATGAGATCACCAATGCCGGGGGCAAGGCGTGTTTCATGATTCCTTTTCCGGATGCCGGACCGGCCGAACTGAAAGTGGTCTGGGCTGGTCTGAATCTCGGCAGCCAAGAGCAATGGATCTGGACCCAATCCGCCGAGAATAACCAGACTCTCTTTCTCCAAAAAGGGTTCGATCTGGAAACACCGGCCACCAAAGCCACACTGTGGGTCGCGGTGGATGACAGCTCCAGGGTTTTCCTCAACGGCCAGGTGGTCACCGAGAAATCGGGTTGGACGGATAACAAGCCGGTGGACATTGACCTCTCGCTCTTGAAGGACAAAGGCAATGTCCTCTCGGTCGAGGCGCATAACGGGAGCATCCCAGCGGGCTTCCTCCTGGCTTTGAAAATGGAGACTAAGAAGGGAGAGGTCCAAATCTCCACCGATGGAAGCTGGAAACTCTTCAGGCAAGCTCCCGCTGGTTGGCCATCGGCCACACCGGAAGCGGGTGAAAACCCTGTAATGCTGGGTCATGCCGATGAATCTGGTACCATGCCGAGTCCTTGGCCGGGGTTGACCCAACGGAACCTCCGTACCACTGGAACCGCAATGCCAGCCGATGCCATCACCTCCAATCCGCTTAAAATCACTGTCGAGAAGCGCCAACTCCAGATTCCACCCAAGGATCCCAGCCATCTCATTGGAATGCAGTATGAGACCTGGTTCACCCCCAAAAACATCTGCTGGCAAACCGGTCAGGCAGTGCCCTTGATGGGGCTTTACCAGTCCTATAACCGTAGCGTTGAGCGCCAGCATATCTTCTGGATGATGGAGTCCGGGGTCGATTTCTTCCTGGCGGATTGGTCCAACCATATCTGGCAGAGCAAGAGCTGGCAGGAACGTGGCCCCAACGTAGATGAGATCCTCGATACCACCACCTTGCTGCTCGAGGTGTTGGATGAAATGCGGAAAGAAGGGTACACCGTGCCCAAACTCTCCCTCCTCATTGGTATCAGCTATGTCCGTCCCGAGGGTCCCGATGCGGTCCGGGGCATGTTGACTTGGATCTATGACAACTACATCGCCAAGGAGCAGTTCAAGGGGCTTTGGCAAGATGTCCATGGCAAACCCCTCATCTGTGCCCTGGATCTGGGAGCCTCTTACCTGAAAGAGAAGATTCCTCTGGACGACCGTTTCACCATCCGTTACATGGGCGCGCAGCAGGACTCTAACCATCTGAATGAATTAGGGCTCTGGTCTTGGATGGACTGCACCACTCCCCAAGTGACCCTCTTCGAGGGGAAACCGGAAGCGGTGACTGTCAATGTTGGGCATTTCGGTCCTCCAGGATGGAAATACCCACCCGCCAAGGGACAACGTGGCGGTGCGACGTTGGTTGAGACCTTCCAGGTGGCTCTCGATGCCAAGCCCCTTGTCCTGCAATTTCACCAATTTAACGAGTTCGCCGGGCAACCCGAGGGGCAAGGCCATGGCCCCAACCATGACCACTACTACGACAGTTACAGCTCTGAGCTGAATGATGACATCGAACCGACTTCACTGACCGCCCCCGCTTACCGTGGCACCGGTGGATGGGGATTTCTGCAGCTCAACCTTGTGCGTGCCCTGGTGGATATGTACCGTCAAGCCACCCCGGAAACGACCGCTATTGCGATCTCCACTCCGTTGCGGATGCAGGTGGTGGAGGGAGACAACCTGGCCTTGGAATGGTCGACCGTGGGCGTGGAACCCAGTGGATACACCTTCACCTTGGATGGTAAGGAAGTGACCGCCAAGGAGCTCAAGGATAAGAGCGCCACTCTTTCCCTGGAGGGTCTTTCCGAAGGTGTTCATCAGCTCCGTCTGACCGCCAAGGGAACCAAGTCCTTCTTTCCACTGGTTTATGAGCATGAGGTTGAGCGGTTGAGTAAGCCGGTGGAGGCTTATACGGAAATGGCTTTTATGAAGAAGTAATCCATACCGCATGACGGCATTCCCTTGCTGCGTGTCCGCCATTGGTGAGTGTGCTGGTCGAGTGAAAGATTCGGGTGTGGGATGTTTAGTCCCACTTGAGAATCCTCCATGCCTAGCCAAGGTGGGCACTATGTTGTGCTGGATAAATTCGACCAGGTAAAACTCTCGGCCCTTTACCTCACCAGGCTCGAAGGGCTCATATACAGAAGATGAATGAGTATCTTGATTGCGAGGAGAGGTTGAGTCCCTCTCGGAATGAGAGGGACTCTTCACTCAAACCTCTATCCTTAGCAGCCCGTTGAAAAACTCGTAGTTCTGTTGGCACTGTGGATTCCCGCCTTCGCGGGAATGACGATTTTCAAGGGATTTCGTCTATTCTGTCATTCCCGCGAAGGAGTCTGTGAAAAAATCATCCGTCTGGAAAGAGGAAAGGG
>CAYRBI010000292.1:0-2567 GCA_964422415.1 uncultured bacterium
GATGTGTTTGACTTCATAAAAGAAAACGACACAATCCCGATTCAGGATACCCGGCGCTCCCAGAAAGAGATTGATAAGGCTCTGATTGAGGTTGAAGAAAAGGTCTGGTATGACCGGCGTCGGAAGATGATGGAGCATGCAATTTCAACTGGAATTTCAATCGAATACAATGGAGACACGGAAGAGGAAGATACAGAGTTGGAAATTGAGGAAAAATACCCGGCTTCTGAACTTGGGCCATATACCGATTTCGAGCGCGGCTTCTTGACTGGGAAACTTGCTGCTCTTCGTTGGGTATTGGGGTGTGAGTAATCGGACTTGACATAGAATATAGCACACACGGTATCCAAAGAACCAAAATGATTGAAGGCAAAGTGGGTAGGCTGGAGTTGTAATGCTTCCCACCCCTATTTTTAACATTATGATATCCATCACCTTTCCAGAGCATTCGCTACCTCGTAAATAGAAAAAGGGAGCACGAGGCTCCCAAAAGAGAAACTGATAATACCAAAACCATCACACAGTCACTAAAGATCGACGTACATCCATAAGCGGCGCACCTGTAATCAAGGCATCCAGCCGGTCTTCTACTTCTTCTTCATCAACGGTGGTACCGTCTTCCTGCCAGGATTCTTTGAGGTCATCAAGGAATTTCTGCAGGTCGATGTCTTGCTCCTGTTGCTCGAAGAGACGTCCATCAAGGGCAAGTGAAGCTGCGGCCTCCTTGTCCTTGATGAGGTCCCACATCTTTTCATCGATGCTGCCGCTGGTAAGGGCGACATAGATGTGGACCTCGCGTTTGGAGGTAAGGCGGTGCGCTCGGGCGATGGCCTGGTCGAAGGTGGCGTAATCCCAGGGCAAGCCTGAGACAATCACCGAGGAGGCATTGTCCAGATTGTGTCCCAGTGACATGGCGTTGATGCCTGCACACAGCACACGAAACCTTCCTTTGCGAAAGTCAGTCACCAGGTCAGCCCGTTCTCCGGGACTCTTCGTGGTGGTCTCCTCGCCATTGGTTTTCACGATGTGGCAGGCGGAAATCCCGGCCTCGTTGAGCAGTCCAGCAATGAGTGGCCCGTATTCCATGAGTGACGAAAACACCACCACCTGTTCGCCACGTTTGACACATTCGATGGCTTGTTGCACTACAGCGAGGTTCTTCGGGGTCATGTTGGGACTCCGCCACCAGGAGTCCTCGCTTTGGCAATTGGGCAGAGTCGCGGCGAATTGCAGTTTCCAGTACAGGCCCAGGATGGCGCTCATCCGTTCCACCATGGCCATGCCCATGTCAGTCTCGTGGGTGGCGACATACCAGTCCGGAAAGCCCTTGAGCCAGTTCTTGTACTGGTCGCGCTGCTGAGTGCCAAAGGGGACACGGATCTCATGAAAGATGCGTGGGACCAGAATTTCTCCAGTCTCCTCCTTGCGGCGGCGGATAATCGAACTCGCCAACAATCGCCATAGAATGGCCAGATTGGTGACCTCGGGCAGGACCTTCTCACGGGTCTTCTTGCCGTCTTTGTAGGTGGCTTCAATGACGGCGAAGTCCTGAGTGAACTTGGTTTTTCCGTTGGTGTAGTCGAAGGGGAAACGCGGGGTGTTGTTGCCCAGTCCCCACCACAGCAGCCAGAAGGCATCCGGGATGTAGTTGCGAACCGGGGTTCCAGTCAGCAGCAGTTTGTGTTTGCAGCGGATGCCACGGACAGCGAGTGAGGTCAGGCTCTCGTCGGCCTTGATCTTGGTGCCTTCATCCACGACCACAATGCCTTGTTTGAACACCTTGGTGAGCCACTGGTAGGCCGGTTTGACCCGCTTCTTGTAGTGGGTGTAGCCGCACTTGGTGCAGATGGGTGGATCCCATCCTTCGCGCAAGGAGGCCGAACAGGCTGGACAGTATTCGCGAGAGGACAGGAACACCGGGTGCTCCTCATAGTCCTCAGTTTCGGTATTCCAACGGCTGACTTTTCTGCCTGAGTTCCAATGCTTTTCAGGAAGGACATCCGAGGCCCTTCCATTGCGGGACAGGGCTTCATACCAGGTGATATACCAACCCCCAGCGGAGGGATTCTTGCGAAAGCGGTCGTACATCTTACGGGCTTCACCGATACCATCAACCAGTTGGAGCCGTTGCTTGAAGAAGCGCTGCGCTTCCCGTTGCCACTGAGGTACCAGATCCTGCGGAACAATGAACAGGACGCGCCGCGCTGACTTGGCGATAGACTTGTCCATGATGCCCTTGGCGAAGGCCATCCCGCCGAGGGTTTTTCCGCAGCCTTGTTCCCAACATAGGACTCCGCCGCCTTTGACCAGCAGACGGGCGAGGTCTTCGCGTTGGAAGTTGCGGAAAGAAAAGCCATACCGCTTGGCGATACCATCCAGGCGCAGCTTCTCGGCTTCCACCTTCTCCGGAAACCGGCTGCCGAGGTTGCCTGGGTCGGGCATGTCGAAGTGTTCGACCAGGAACTTGAGATGTTCCTCGGATTCGGTGAAACTCAGGGCTTCGTGACCTTCGTCGGGTGTGATGCGGATTTCAAGGACTTTCCGGGTTTTCTTGTACTCCTGCATCT
>CAYRBI010000293.1:0-2502 GCA_964422415.1 uncultured bacterium
CAATCTCGGTCTTGCTCGATCAACCTCGTGGTTGCACCGGTGACACCACCCCTTCTGGGGGTTTTGATCCTTCTTCAGTAATGACTATCATTTGTGATCGTCCCACATTTCACAATCATCCTCTTCTCGATGGAATCCATGTAGTGGAACACCTTGTTGCTGATTATCACTCCAGAGCCAGGTCGTTCTACCATGAGGTTCTCCTCAGCCTGTATGTTTGCCCATCTTGCGGAAATAAATTGGAGATGTTTAAGGCCAGTCATGCAAGATGCAGAAGGTGTGGCCAGGAAATCGATCCAACGGTAGTTTTCGAGCGAAGTTCTTGTTGTAATGCCACTCCCCGCCTGGAGGTCTCTCACTATTCCTGTTCCCATTGCCATCAGAGAGTTCCTTCCAGATTCCTCTTCGATGAGCAAGTCTTTGACGCAGATTATTTCAGGGAGAAGATGCGAGAGAGCCGTAAAAAGAAGGCCCTTAAACGTGAAGCAATTCTGAGACGGCTGGCCATGGCTCATTCCGAGGAATTGGATCTCCTGAATCTGATGAATCCGGTTCTTTCACCTGATCTTCTTGCGGACCTGGATGCATTCGCTCAAAGGGATGGAGACCGGACTGCCGAGGCTATGAACGATCGACCTTTCAACCTGGAAGGTTATCGCCAAATCATCCTTTCGACGTTGCAGCATCAGCCAATTTGGTTCGACAGATTTCCTCATGTTGATATGAATGAACGTGTTGATCGGATCCGTAGATTTATTGTCCTGATCCAAATGGAGCACTTCCGGGAGGTGTGGTTGGAACAACATGGAGATCAGATCCAGGTGATGGAGTATGAGGCTCACCACGAAAGATAAAGAATTCCTGGAGCGCCTTTCTGACCTAATCGAAGAGAGACAACTCTCGATTGAGATGAAGGAGGATGGCCTTAAGTGTCTGGTCCTGCATGGTAATTATGGTGAGCGCATTGAGCGGGAGTTCGGTATGACCCGCCAGGGGGTCCGTTGGCGGTTTCAGCGGCTCTTCAATGGAGTCTACGTCGAGGCGTATGAAAGGATCCTGTGGATCGAGTCCATGTTCGGCAGCAATCTTAGGCACCAGGCCATGACCATCGCAAAGGACCGCGCGGACCTGCGAAGACAGGCACGAAAAGTATCTGGAGCAACCCTTCAACGTCGACAAACCCACCCAACTCCTATCGATTCAGAAGGTACTCAATTGTAAAGGGAATCACCCTCCTAAAGCCACAATGTTTGGCCTCGACGAGGGGGCTTAGAATCGGCTCAAACCAACCGTAAGGGTACTGCGATGAACTGGAATCTCACGGATTCGCAGGGTTTTGTGTGGAAGGTAATTTATGTAATTCATACGTAAACCCACCCCAACGGCATTTAACACAACCCAGTCACCAGGAGTCCTACAGTATGATCCAATTCCTATCCCAAACCCCACCCTCAAAATGACACCGAGTACAAAAGTCGACCTGAACCACAACCACATTGTCCGAATCGAAGGGCTGGACGAACTGGCAGCCATCCTTTTTTCGGGGAACAAGAAACAGCAACGCCTTTTCCTGGCAATCTTCGTTGAACTCAAGTGGGCCCCGGATCAATTCATTTCCGCTCTCGAACCAATTACAGAGAAGTACGGATTCACCAACAGGAGCCTGGAAACGGTCCGTGCCAAGATGCGCCGCCTGGGGTTGATTGACCATGTCTCCCGCTTCAACCAACGGACAGGTTACCGGGAAGGCTGGGTGTTCTCAGAACGTTTGGAACGCAGCCTCGAAAGATTGACAGAATTGATTGAACACGCCCGGGACACCAGCAAGCCTGGACAAGAGGCCAAGGACCGGGATCTGCATCGTTATCTCTGATAAAACCACAAGGTTTATATGTCACCTCAGTTTACACGTGTCTCACGGTTGAACCGAGGTGAAGCAGATGGATGTCAGATCATATCTTCAGAGCCGGAAGCAGGACCTATCCAAGGAGGCGGGCAAGGTCCGTGACTTCACGGTATTCGAATTCAGTTACATTCCGCCACAACCAGTCATGCGCGAGGAGGCCAAGACACTGATCGATGCCTTGCTGCGGTATGATCAGACGGGCATACCGAAAAACCTGGCCCTGTTTGGCAGCAGGGGAAGTGGGAAAACCTTGATGGTACGGTTCCTTGCCAAAGAACTCCGTCCAGAGACCGGCCTGCGGCTTCTTTACTGCAACGAGCGCAACCACAACACGAGTTTCAAGATCCTGGCTCATTTATTGAAGTTGCAGGCCAAGGGTTTCTCACTCGACGACCTCTTCCTCAAATTCCGTACCCTCTATCCGGAGAAGACAGTCGTGGTCCTCGATGAGGTTGACCTGATGAGTCCGAAGGACCGCCAGATGGAAATCCTCTACCGCCTATCGCGAAGCCGGAACAACTACATGGTGATCCTGCTCTCGAACAGTCCACGCCTTCTGCAAGGACTGGATGCCTCTACAAGAAGCACCCTCCAAC
>CAYRBI010000294.1:0-2457 GCA_964422415.1 uncultured bacterium
GGTGTCGGCGCACCTCCACAGGGAGTGGGTAGGGGATTGCCTCGCACCACCCAAGTTGGCATGTTACTGCAACATTCCAAATTATTTATTGGCCGTTCATAGTTGCACACACCAACACCCACGACACAGGAATGAGGTGAATGTAGTTTTACTGAGGTGTGAGTTTCCGGTTGAGCCGGTGGAGACGGCGGTTGAGTTCACGCGCCATCCGTTCGGACCACTGTGGCGGAGAGAAGGCTTGGATCTCCTCCCGTTCTTCCCCACCCTCGTAATCGATCCGCCGGGTGGGGAGGCCGCTCCTCCGGGGTTGCTTCCATTCGGAGTAGTCGTATTGAAGGTCCTCCTCGGCCCCGGATCCGGTCTCTCCCTCCTCGCTCTCCGGTTCGGGGGTGGTGTCATAACGGCGGAAGATCTCGCAGACCAATTCACGCGCTTGGGTAAAATCCTTCTCGATATGCTCCAGGTACTTGGCGAGTTCGATGATCACCTCAGGATCGAAGGTTTCGCTCTGATAGATCCGCCACCACAGGGCGCTAGCCCGGTCATACTGGCGGGAACGTTTATACAATGAGGCCAGGAAGCGCGAGCAGGAATGCCAGTCATAACCGCCACTCTGGTAGGCAAACACCGGTTCAAGCACCCGCGCTGCCTCTTCCTCTTGCTCCCATTTCACCAACGAGCGCGCCACCCCCAACCGTTCCCAAAGGCTCTCGATGGAATCTGGCTGGCTGTGACAACGCCAGGCGCATTCGGTCAAAGCCGCCAAGGCCACGATATCCATGCGGTTGTGATAGAACACGGGAGCCAGTGTGCGTGGCGAGGCTCCACGTAGGAAGTAAAAATACAGCGTGGGGATCAGACTCCCCGGCACATCCCCTTCCCTCTCACTGCCAAGGACCTTGGCTTCGAGGTGCGAGAGGTTGGCCGCGCCATGCGCGCGCTTCCACAGCCGCCGTGCCACTGGAAGCAGGTCCAGATGGGGGATGCTCTGAAGGTTGAATCGGATCCGGTTGAAAACAAAACGGGTTTTTAGAAGGGGCAGGTCGAAACCCGCGCCATTGTAGGTGACCAGGAGGGCGGCGTTTTTAATCTCCTCCGCCACCAGGGCCATCTGCGCGGGCTCTTCATCATAGTCGCGCATGAAATACTGGACGACACGGAAGCCTTCCTCCTCCAGCCAGCCAATCCCCACCATGAAAGCGTAGGTCCCGGTGCCGCCCGCCAGCCCCGTGGTCTCCGTATCGAGGAAGAGGATCCGGTTCGAACCATTCTCCGCCCCTTCCAACCCGAAAGTCCGGATCAACTCCGCTGCATCCAGCTTGCGCAGGCCCTCCAGGGGGTAGTCTCCAAAGGTCTGATCGAAGGGGAACCACTCCTCGCTCATGAAGCAGGTCTCCTCCCCCACGGTACGAACCTCACCTGGAACAAACCGTCCGATGTCGGGATATTCCCTTTCGGCGGGTTGTTGACGCAGTAAATCCGCGCCGGTCATGACTCCAGCGGGGAGAGAACGGTTGAGACGTTTCAGTCTCTGAGAGAGGTCATCCGGCAACACTGGGAAAGGCTCCGTATAAACAGACTCACCTTATGATAGAGAGGAGGAGAGGGACTGGACAGTAGCCATAGGGTTCGGTCCGTCAGATGAAGTCAGTTCAGAGCCTCTTGTCTTTGGAGAATTGGCGTAGGATACTACTAATGCGACCAAGACAGCCGCAAGTGTGCGACTGGTGGGGTGAGAACCTCCTTGGCCGCTATTTTTTTTCCTCAAGGCCATTTTTTTATGCCATACCCGCGGAGAGCCCCGTTGTATGTCCAGAATCGCGGGTAGATGGACATGTACTCGGGTGGCCTCCCTCCACGCGTGTAATGGCGATAGAGCACATGAGTACAAACATCCACCATCTGAATAAGGTTAGATGTGTGAGATTTGGCGAAGAATGTACCTTCCACTATGTGCAGTGGCTGGAGGTTCTCGGACCGGGACAGAAGGAAAGACTGAAAGTAGCGAAGGTTGTCATCGCTTTTTTCCTTGGTCGGATCAAGGATCACAATCCCAGACTTATCTTTCTGTTGTCCTAAAAAAAGGTTATATCTTTCAAGTAGGAATTCCAACGATCTCACTTCTGGCTTTACAACCCTATCGCGTTTACTGACATCAACCCTTCGTTTATCAATGACAACACCAAGCAGGGTGATGTCCTCAATTCCACCAATAAGAGCCATTAAATCACGTAAGAACTGGTTCCTAAGAAAATCATCCCATCCAGCGAACACCCCTTTGCCTCTCCAGATGTGAGAAGCCTTGATTTCGGCGTCCCATGTAATTCCACGATTTTTCTTGAAAGCAAGAAGTTTCTCCTTCGAAAATGTCTCCTCAGGCGGCTTCAGGCAAGGGTTCCACGGATACCTTCAGCCCGAGTTTTTCTAGCCGCTTCACGAAATGCCGCTGGAGCTGAT
>CAYRBI010000295.1:0-2450 GCA_964422415.1 uncultured bacterium
CTCATGACCACCGCGCCTTGGACCTTTTCGACACAACTTACGAGATGGAAGACGGGGTAGTCAGCCTCCGAGCAATCGATGCCAATCTGACATGATAAAGGGGCTTTCACGATGACTCTACACCGGTTTCGATTGAGGGCTTGCAATAATGCTTGCGATGTCAGTGATTCTTGTATCCAGGATATCCTGGGAAACGAGTGGCGCATAAGCGGCACTCACCAACGATCGTTTATTCGCAGAAAGGAGAGTGATCATGTCGAACGAGCTCACAAGAAGGATGTTCATTGGAGCTGCGGGAGCAGTAGTTGCTGTGACGGTGGGTGAAGGTAGTCTGGCCCAGGCACAGGATGCAGCGAGTACGGGCAAGACGTTCAAGATCATCGGCGTGTGCTGTAGCCCCCGCAAGGGAAAGACCACCGCCGGAGCCATGAAAGTGTGCCTCGATGAGGCAGAGAAAACCTCCGAGAAGATCGAGACTGAATTGATTGAGTTAGCCGGTCTCAAGATTCCCGGTCAGCTTGCAGCGGGTGTTCCTCTCCATGAAGGTGAGAAAGATGACTTCCCCTCACTGGTTCCGAAATTATCGGATCCAAAGGTAGCTGCCATCATTATTGGTACACCAGTCTACTTCGGAAATATGTCCTCGCTTTGCAAAGCATTCCTTGATCGTTGGATGGTTTTTCGTAAAGATAATTTCTCCCTGAGCGGTAAAGTGGGTGGTGTCCTTGCGGTTGGTGGCGCTCGCAACGGGGGACAAGAGCTCACCATCGCCTCAGTACAGACTGCCCTCATGTGCCATGAGATGGTTATGGTCGGAGATGGAAAACCGACTGGTCATTTCGGGGCTACTGTCTGGAACAGTGCGAATGACGACATCTCCGGAGATGAATTCGGGCTATCAACAGCCCGTAACCTGGGACGCCGCATAGCGGAGGTAGCGCTTCACCTGCGAGGATTAGTGTAGAAAATGACTGTTAGCTGACAAAGGTGAAATGCCTCATGATTCTTTATTTATATGTGCTTGTGTGCCGCTTGATGGTGGCGCACAAGCATATATCAGTATTAGACATGCCATTTGTGGGCATTCTGTTCTTGCAGAGAAAACCTTCTTTGGATAACAGAGGAAGTAATTTTACGAAGGTATTGCTTTTGGAAATAAGGGCATATAATCCATGACATCGAGAGTATATCTCACGCTCATTCTGCTCTTCTTCGTAACAGGGAGCGTGGTCTTTGTATTCTGGCCAGAAGTATTAACGGCCAATAGATCCACAGCCGATAATCCTGGCCAGTCCAACGTGCTGGATGAAGAGTCAGATGTAACCTCTAAGCAGAGCGACACACCTGATACCCATAAATACATTGCCTATTACTTCCACGGCGATGCTCGATGTCCCACCTGTCTCAACATTGAAGCGTATTCTAAAGAAGCAATCGAGGCAGCATTTCCAGAAAAGCTCGAACTGGGCGACCTCGAATGGAGATCGGTAAACACAGATGAAGACTCGAACTCTCACTATAAAACCGACTTCAAACTCGAGTTCAGCTCACTCGTATTTGCCGAGTTTACTGATGGGAAGGTGCTTCGTTTTGAAAACCAGGAAAAGGTCTGGGAATTGGCTCACGACAAAGAGACATTTGTAAAGTATGTGGAATCTCAGGCCAAGAAATTCATGGGAGAAACGCAATGATGGAATATCGACTAATCGACGCGCCTGTCAGAGCTGGTTCTCCACCGCGAAAAGCATAGGAGGTGTTCGATCTCGCGACCGAATACTGTAGAGCATGACAAGGGCCTCATCATTTTGGATTGGATGAGTATGGGGACAGACATGCTCATGATGGCAGCCTCGATCCATTTTCGATCCAAGGATTTTACAAGTGTCGCTATTCCCCGTAGAAAAGTTGGATGTAGTCAACAGAGACATTTCCTGTGTCGAATCCAATAGCGTTGCAGACCATAAACGCCAGAAATTCTGCTGCCAAGTGGAACTCAGCTATCGACAAAAGACAGTGAAGAAGAGGATTGACGTGATCGAGATGATTCGGGTCCTTGGATCGACTGAAAGATCACCCTATCTTGCACAAATGTGGGTAGTCGGAGCTTTCTTTGTCGAAAATGAACATGGTTGAGATATATCGAGGAGGCCTCCGCTTTATCTGTTGGCGAGGCCTCCCCGCTGGTTGTTTCAATGATCACACGATCCGGACATCAGGATTGACTCACTTGCCTTGTGTGGGAGCCGCAGACTCAGTTTTCGGTTTCTCCGTGTCTGTGCCAGTGCTCTTGGCTTGATCCGATTTATTCGAGATATAGGAAGGGTAACGGTCATTGACCCACAGAATCCGGCCTCTGACATTCGTTACCGCTCCACGATTGAACCAAGGCCGACGGTAGGTCCACCCTCTGTAGTTCGGATCAGGCGTGTCATCCACAAATGTGGAGCCAT
>CAYRBI010000296.1:0-2443 GCA_964422415.1 uncultured bacterium
TTGCCATTTTGTTGCCATTCTTATCCTAGGTTCTGCAACGAATACTCAATTCGGGCAACAACCTGCGTGCGGAAGAGGTCCAAAACCTCATCCCCGGTAGGTGCGACATAATGCTTGTCAGTAACTGATTTTGGACTATGCCCCAAGTACCGTTCCAAAGCATAACCACCCCACCCTTCGCGGATTGCTTGGGTGGGCAAGGTTCGTCTGAGACCTTTGGGTTCAATTCTTCGTCCGGGGAAGACCTGCCTCAAACAGCGGCCAACGGCTTTGGCGTATGCGGTTTGGTCTGCATACGCCGCCAGAACTCTATCGCCAGAAGGAGGGACTGCGTTAAGGATTGTGAGTACGAGACTGGGTAGTGGAAGCCGCCGTACCGAGGATAGGTTCTTCACAACACCATCGACCGTGACAATACCTTTGGCAAGATCCACTCGATTCCACCGGAGCCTCCAGGCTTCCCTCAGTCTTAGTCCGCAGAGACCTTGGAGCGCGATTCCTGGTGCTAAAGTTGCCCATTGCTCCTGGTTTTGGCACCGGACCAGGAAAGAACCCACCTCATTGATTCTAAGGCAGCCTCTTTCGAGTTGGTCTTCATAGGAGAGCTCACGGTTGGGCTCGGGAATCCTGAAACCAGCAGAAAAGTCTCTGTACTTCTCTGGCCAATTGTGAGCCGCCCATCTTGCCGCCCGGATCACTGGTGCACAACGAAGCTCGATGTAGCGTCGTGATTTTCCTGCATCACAGAGTTCCTTGGCATACAACAACAGATGATCCAGCCGGAAATCACCCCAGGACACAAAACCTTGATGCTGGGCCCAGTCCAGAAATGCATGGACATTATACCGGTAGACCGTCTCGGTGTCTGACGAGATGGAAAGTGTGTTGAACCACCTCGCCAGACACTCACTGACTTTCAGTTCTGATTCCTGAGGACTCACCACTTGGGGATATAGCAATGACTCAGCCTCGCTGATCGCTGCCTCCAAACCAACAGCCTCAAACCTTATCCTGCTGCGTGAGCCGGTCGAACTCCTTCCGGTAAGTCTCCACTTCCCCGGCTTCATCGGTTCGAGGGTGAACTTTCGTCCGAGAGATCCGTTCGCACAACCGCTGAGCGAGAACCCCGTCCGTCTTTGGGTGATCAGGTAGTCTCCGACCTGGTAGACCTTCTCTCTTTTCAAAGATCGCATGGAATGCCTCCGTTTCGGCGGCACCCATTCCACGTTCAGAGAGGAGTTTACGCCAGTAGCGGTTGATGGCAAAGATGATGTTGGATCCCCAATAGCCTGAGGCGAATCCAACGAGCCCAAATTGTGTAAGGGTCTGGATCTTAATGGAGCCATGGAGGACCTCCTGGAGTTCCTCAGTGGAATAGAGACGGTAAGGGTCGATCCGGCGGATTCTCATAGATTTGAGTCACCAAGTTCGTGTTGATGAGTCCTTTTTAGTTGGTTGATCGGGTCCGTTTCTTCGACTGTGTTTCCTTATTGGGGAGTGCCACCAGAATGAAAGCAGGAGACTCCCCATCCGAATGCATGTGAGAGCGGATCTGCTCGGGAAGAACCTCTGTCGGAAACAACACTACTTCGACATGGTCAGTCCCCAGTTTCTTGAGTGCCTTCAAATCGAGTTGGGCACTGAACTGATCGGAAGATGTCTCGCCAAAAACACGTTTGAAACCTGCTACTACTGTGAATGGGCTACTCATGGTGCTTCTCCTTTGGATAGGGATCAGGCCCCCCTTCCGGGAACATTTGCCGGAAGGGGGGCAAACCATTGACTTTTAGGTGAGTGTGTTGAACTCACGAACCACCCAACGCTTTTCGGTGATTCCACCAACCCCTTCACGTTCCTCGGCTTCTACACGGATGCGGACACGCTTGCCGAGGACCTGTTCACGAGTGAGCCGGGAACCCACCTCGTCGGGGGTCAGACCCAAGACCTGGATGAACCTTTCGAGCCCTCTTCCGGGCCAGACAGGGCCAAAGACCACCTCACCACTACCATCTCCCTCTGTGATGGAGGTCCCGACACGGTATGGGCGGCCATCACGAACATCTTCAGCGGAGAAGTAGATCACTTTGGCGGTGTGTTCTCCGGTCAGGTCAATGTGAGTGCGGTTGCTCAGGTCCTGGCCCAGGTCGATGTAGTCACCGGGGCCGCTGGATGGGGTCAGCTTGCCAGTTGGATTGGACATCAGAATTTCCTCCTTATCGGGATGGGAATTGGTTTCCAGACTTCGAAACCAATCGAACTCTAGTTCCTCTGTTTCACCACCTTCTCATGTGGAGATCAGGTTTTCGGAAGGGACTATTGGTAGACTTCCTAACGAAGAGAGAGGCTCAACCATTCCCGGTACGAGCAGGTGCTCTGATGGAAAACTGGTGACGACGGCATTAGGCCGGGGAGAATCAAGGTGTCTCCCCGGCCCATCAAGAGG
>CAYRBI010000297.1:0-2422 GCA_964422415.1 uncultured bacterium
ATCAATCCGGAGTGTTGATAATCCACCTCGAACGTGTCTGGGGCCATAAGGCACAATCCATACCCTCGATGACTCATACCCGTAGCACGCAGAGTTGCCGCTTGCTCAGCAAAATAATCCCGGGAAGTTTCCAGGCACTCACTGGACTGTTGAACTTCATCAACCAAACCGGCAGTATAGTTTTCAACGGTTTGCTGCACCTGTAAGGTGGATTTATAAATTTCTGCTACAGCGGAATGATGTAATTGCTGGGATTTGGCTTCCCAGAGTTGTTTGGGGAGGCTCAAATATTCCCGAATGCCTGAGTGCTTTGTCCAGAAACTCTTCCTGGAGTGCTCCACAGCCTTGTCACAGATATCTGAGCACAACCGGTTGGACTGATCTGATTGAGCCAGCCGGGAGGTGATAGCTGAATCCAGGCTGCTAGACATCTCAGCCAAGATGCTCTGAACCATCCGGGCAACGCTTCGAACACTTCCGGGAGAGGAGTGTAAGGCCAACTGTGCCATCCGGTCGCGCAAAATACCGGGAATCTCATTTTCCAAGTCATCCGCCGCACCTGCAATACGAGCCAGATCGGGTTGCAGGTCCCGTTTGACTCGATCCCCATGATTCTTTACTGACTGGAGATGGCCGTGGACAGTCAGTCCTGATGATGGATGACGGGTGAAAATCTTGTCACGAATCGGGTTCTTGCCTTGGAAAGCACGGTTGATGATGACTGACGACAAACCAGGATTTCTACCATCATCCGCAAGGCCATTCTTGCGAATAAACGCACGCGCTTGGGAATTGCTTCCTTCCATATCCATAAGCGCTTCAGAGAGGACATCCTCACAGAATCTGGCTTGAATATAACGTTCCTTTTCCTGGTCGGGAACAAAAACCCTGGAGACACCGGCGCTACAGCAGGCGGGTTTGTGATCAGAGAAATCAGTACGTTTATCGGCCCCATCGCGGTGTAGACTGGCGGATGTTGCGGGTTCCTCGAAAGCCAGGAATTTGATCGAGGCCAAAGTGGAGGTGAACGTACATGGATCGTCGCCCCGGTCGCCGGGATTGTGGAAGAACCAGAGTGAAGTATCTCCATCAAATGCCGCTGGAGTACCCCAATCTCTTGTTGATGCTTGGGGGAAACAAGCGCCACCAGAGATGATGGCAGAAATCTCCCGTGCAGCAGCAGCCTCGTTGAGAAGTTCAACCTGTGTGAGAGAACGCTGACCGGCTACCGTATTCGAGATTCCCAGTAAATGGATCTCCTTTTTGATGAGACGGCCATGCTCATGAGTAACATCATAAAGGATTTCGAGAAGGTTGGGGACAAATGAGCTTCCACTCCCTCCACCCAAGGCGTATGTGATTGCAAGGCGGTCTGATTCGGATGCGTCTCCTGATACCAGCTTGCCGATTATCTGAGTCAAGGTCTCCCGTTGCCAAATGATAAACAACTGGCCGATTGAACGGAGGTGCCCCATTCCAGAGTCGAATGTGCGCTCAAGGAGATCACGAGGATTGAAATCCAGGTGACGGAGATTACCGGCGAAGAACTTCTTTTTCATGGCTTTAAACGGGCAATCCAGCCGAATGAATGTGAAAGTTTTTGTACCGCGAGCAAGGACGATTGCTGGAACGAAGCGTGTGTAACCTGACTTGTCAGTCTCAAGCACGATCCGGTCTTGTTTTCCATTCCGGTTTTCCAGGAGTTCGGCCTGATATCCGGTTACTCTTTCGATTTCATGCCCTGTACTGCCTGAACCGATTGATCCCATAGTAGTTTCTCTCCTTCCTTTAATTGGTATCTCTCAGCTCAGATGACCAAACCACGCTGAGCTCGGAATCGAGTGGAACAGGCTCACCCAGAAAGTGATTTATCCACCGCCAACCCTTGGCAACTTGGACATTTCCATCCGGCAGTAACCTTAACCGGATTCGTTGACTTACCTCTGGCAGGTACAGTGAATCCGTGGAATATGGGCCAACCGTAAGGTCTTCAGGTTGACCATCCACCGGAATTTCGTGGATCGCCAAGATTTCGTCTCCGTTTGTATCCATGACCGCCATGTCGAATACACGGATCTGGTCTGTGCTCGATGTGCTGCTTGTCGTTGGCCGATTCCAGCGGTAGATCCCATATCCAGCCACTAAGAGCCCCGCCCCACCTAAGAGGAGGAGGACCCAATGTGGTGTCGGCCTTTGCCCCTCAGGCGGTTCGGATGAGCTGGTGGAATCCACAAGCAATATCCCTGGAGTATTGGTGGGTGTCATGGTCACCGTGATAGTGGATGTAGGAACAGGACTTGGAGTATGGGATGGTGACGAAGTGGCACTCCTAGTAGATGAAGGGGTTAGTGTGGGTGTCGGTGTTAGGGATGGTTCTGAGGTTGGTGACTTGGTATGGGTCTGGCTTGAGGTTGGTGTCAAC
>CAYRBI010000298.1:0-2385 GCA_964422415.1 uncultured bacterium
ATCCGGTCGACGGTGGTTTCGACCTCGCGGTTGGCGCCCGTTTTCCCACGTTGTTCGAGTTTATGGAGTTCATCGGCGATATTAATCGCGGCCAGGATGGCCAGGCGGGTGGTGGACATGCGGGGTGAGACCTTGGCGATCTCTTGAAGTTTATCATCGACATAGGCGGCGATCATGCGCACATACTGAGGGTCCTCCTCGGCGCGCAGGGTATAGTTCCGGCCCATGATTGTTACCGTTACATGCTGTTGTTCGGTCGCCATTCAACTGACTCCTGGTGCTCTGGGTGTTCTCCCCTTGTTCCCCTACTGACCAGCATTCGATCGTTGATCGAGGAGCTTGGCCTCGATCAGATCGAGCCTGCCGAGTAACTGGCTCAACCTATCCTTGACCATCCCCCGCTCCCTCAACAGCTTCTGGTTGATTGCCTCTGATTCTGACAGCTTTCTCCGGAGATCGTCGAGACTCTTCATGAACTCCTCGCCCCCCTGGGTGGCGACAGTCTCCTCGCCGAGCTTCTTCATGCGGGTTTCGATGCGGCGCAGATCCTCTCTCAGCCCCCGCCGTTCCTCCAACAGGGCATCCACGAGGATCTCCATTCTTTCGAGCTTCCCCTGCAAGGTCTCCGTCCGGGTCATCCTCCGCCCCCTTCAGTGGACAGTCCACGTTGCACCGCCCCCACCCGCGCATTGAGGGTCTTGAGAAGCCCCATGTGGAGGGGGGTGATCTCCTCCTCGGTCAGAGTCTTCTCCGCCGAACGATAGGTGAGGCGGAATCCCAAGCTTTGGGACCCTTCCCCCACCTGCGCCCCGGTATAGCGGTCAAACAACACCACCCCCTCCAGATAAGGGGGACGGTTTTCCTCGATGAGTTGGAGCAACTCCCGGGCGGTCGTGGCTTGTGAGACAGTCAACGAGAGATCCCGGCGGATGGGAGGATAGGGCGAGGGTGTGCGTAGCGCCATCTGGTATGGTTGAATCACCCCCATCAATGCTGCGATATCGATCTCTACGAGCACCGGATCCGAGGGGAGATCATATTTCTTGGAGACCGCTGGATGGGCCCGGCCCACAATCCCGATGGGCTGGCCATTCATCTCCCAACGCGCGGATTGACCGGGATGGAAATAGTCGCACGGGTAGGATTCCAGGGTGGCACCCTCCAGGCCCATTTCCATAAAGAGGGCCTGGCAGATCCCTACCGCGTCATAGAAATCCGACTCGCGCGCGGGGGTGGACCAGTGCAGGGGTTGTGTACCCAGGAGGGCTAGCCCCAGGGCATAACGTTCACAATGGAGCAAGTCCTCGACATCACGCAGATAGACCTTGCCCCACTCGAAGATGCGGAGCGCCTTCTCGCCCCGCTGCACATTCCTCTGGAGGTTGTCCAGCAGGCTGCCCAGCAGAGTGGTGCGCAGGTGGGCGGTCTCCTCGGTGATCGGGTTGGCGACTACGACGCTGTGACGGAGGGGATGTTCCTCTGGGATGTTGAGCCGTTCAGCCAGGTCTGGCCGGGAGAAGCTGAAGGACTTGGTCTCTGTCCAACCGCGTCCGGCCAGGAAGGTCCGGATGGCCTTGTCCATCTTGAATAAGGGATTGACCTCTCCCACTTTCATCGGCAGATCGGGGGGGGTCGAGGGGATGTCGCCATATCCGAAATGACGAGCCAGTTCCTCGACCAGGTCGATCTCACGGATAAGGTCCGTCCTGAAGGTGGGTGGTTCAACGCGAAATTGCCCATTGTCCAAGTCGGTGACCTCGCACCCTAAACGGGTGAGGAGACTGGATTGCATCCCAGCGGAGAGGTGTGCCCCGACTGTCCGCGCGGCGCGGTCAGTTCGTAGCGTGATCTTGGCCCGCTTAGGCATCTGAGAGGGATCAACCGCCTCAAGGACTGGACTGGTGACCTGGCCACCGGCTACTTCGAGAATCAAGGCTACACAACGGTCCAAGGGATTTTCGAGCGCGAAAGCGTCGGTGCCTCTTTCAAAACGGAAGGAGGCATCCGAGGAAAGCCCGAGTGGTTTTCCACTACGGCGGATACGTGAGGGCGAGAAGTATGCGCATTCCAGGAAGATGTTGTTGGTCTCACTGGTGACCTCAGTGGTCAAGCCTCCCATGACCCCCGCCAGGCCCACTGGAGTGGACTGGTCGGCGATCACTAATTGGCCGGGACCGAGGTTGTAAGTCTGGTGGTTGATTGCCACCATTTGCTCGCCCTCCTTGGCCCGGCGGACACGGATCTGTTGCCCCGCGAGCTTATCCATATCGAAGGCGTGCAAGGGATGTCCATACTCCATGAGGACAAAGTTCGTGGCATCCACCACATTGTTGATCGAACCCAATCCCACTCCCTCAAGGGCATCGCTCAACCACTTGGGCGAGG
>CAYRBI010000299.1:0-2384 GCA_964422415.1 uncultured bacterium
TCGATGGGCACCGGATTACCCAAGATGTAGATCTTCATCTCCGCATCCATATCAAAAGTCCCTGCGGTCTCTACAGAGAAGTGGCTGATGGAGCGATAGGGGATGGAGTGATACTCGGCTTTCTTGCCGGTGAGACCCTGCTTGTCAATGAGGATAAGCCGCTTATCGGTGAAGATGAAGAGGTCACGTATGACCCGAAACGCCTTGACCAGCGCCTCTCCTGGCACCAGCATGGCTTCCAGGTCCTTCTGCAGGCTCTTGACATCTACTTCTGAGGCATTGCCAAACAGGCCTTGAAACATGATTCCCTCCAATAACTCTGACAAACGCAAACTTGAGTTTATTGCTCCTGACGCTTTCATCTCTCTAGCCGTTTTTGTGGTCTAACAAATGGGGGTAAGCTCAAACCTTACGGTCCCAGGTATTCCCACATACCACAACCGTTGAATTCCACCTCATAGTCACTCGCTCTGATGGTGGCCGTTCCTCCGGAATTTCCGAAATGATTACCCAGTGTGTTTTGGAAAGCATCCAGCCGGGCCCAATAACATCCGGATTCTGTTCCTGTGGACTTCCAGCGTCCTGGAGCAATCTCGACGCCCACGGTGTAGAAGCCGTCGCCTTTGGGGGCTTCGGCATTAGCGTTGAGTATTTTGGGAGCGCCCTCCACATACTCCCACTTCCCGCAACCGTTGAATTCAACTTCGTAATCACTTGGTCTGATGGTCATTGTTCCTCCAGCAGAGCCGAAATGATTGCCTAGCGTATTCTGGTTGGCATCAAGCCTCGCCCAATAACATCCGGTGTCCGTACCGGTTGAGTGCCACTTGCCTGGCGCGATATCCACCCCGACCTGGTAGAAACCATCTCCCTTGGGAGCAGCCTGTACACCGAAGGCTTCTGCGGTTGCAGTCAATGCCGTGTTGGGTGTTGCGGTAGGCATTGGAGTGTTTGTGGGGGTTGAAGTGTTGGTTGGCGTGGGTGTAATTGTAGGAGTATTGGTAGGCGTCGGCGTGTTGCGTGGTGTAGGCGTAGGTGTTACTGTAACGGGTACCTCAACGGTGACCGTGATCACCTGGGTGACCACCACAGTCACTGGCACTTCAGCCACACGGGTATGAACGACCGTCAGTACCACCGGGGTCAAAGCTGCCGGAGTGCCCTGCTGACAAGCAACTAAAATCAGAACCAATGACAATATTCCCAGTCCTAACCCCCACCAATGCTTCTTCATCATAGCGCTCTTCCTTTCCCGGCCTAACGATCGAATGTCCGTCCACCCGTAGAACGCAGATATGCCCATTCACTGTAGGGTAGGCGTAGTACAATGCGATCGGATAATTCGCCCATTGCTTCTAAGGCCGCAGCGCGGCACAGGAGCGATACTGAACCCTGAGTTTGCAAGCAAAGTCCATCGGGCGAAGAAAAGAAGGGCATCTCTGGTCCTCGCGAGTGGTAAATGAAGGTGACACCTTGTGGCAATGCCCCGAGGGGCTGCACCGTGAACACACCCGGTCGAATTAGGAGCCAGGCACCTGCGATCACTGCAATCAGCAGGACAATGGGCCAAAGGCTTTTCTTCCTGGTGGGCGTGCTAGTTTCAGGAATAACGAGGTCTGCCATCGCTGCTCTCCTTTTTGAGTCTGTGGAAATACCTCTCTCTAAATATACAACTGTTATGCGGAATCACAAAATGCGACCATCACATTCTGTAGATCGTGGCGATTTTTCGAAATCATTGCATCACATTCGATCGAAATGACTATGATGTCTGGTATGAACCGCCTTCTCTCTCCCTCTTGGGCATACCAAGCATGAAAAATTTGACAACATCATTGGGATAAGATACAATTTCTATGAAGCATCGTTTCTTCTGCCGCGCTCGAATAGACTGGTTGACAGTTCTTCTAGCCCCCACAATCGCGAATGTTTTGGTAATCGGACGTATCTGAAAAACAAAAAAGTGATTAGCGTTCTCTCAGGAGTGTGAAGGTCTAAAACTGTGACGGCGGAACCATATCATGCCATCTACTAGACCTTTGACCAGAGTATTGTCAAGTAATTGGGTCTTATCCGATACTGTTGCACGATATTGACAAGACCTTGAAGGAAACTACAGCTACACAGAACTCACTTCCCCATCACAACAGTACCGGATACGGTTGTCCAAAGGCCCTTCGCCGGTTGCGGGAAACAAGCCTCCCCAACCCGCGTCGCTGATATCAATCTGATTCAGATAGTCCCAAGGTGTAGCACCGAGGAGGTGATACGAGATGAAACAACTCGTTTCCATTATGTCCGATTTGCTAACGAACATGTTTTACGGAGGTGGGGTTGCCCCATTTCAGTGGACACATAGTTAAGGGATATTCGCCGCCTCAAAG
>CAYRBI010000300.1:0-2327 GCA_964422415.1 uncultured bacterium
ACTCGCGCTGCACGTCCAGCCGGACCACGCGGGACATGAAATACATCCCACTTTCGCGCCGAGAGTTGACGCAGATTCAACATGACATAGGCCGGGCAAGCTACCATCCCCACCCGGTTGGTAAAGAGCATTACCTCCTCAACCATGGATAAATCGGTTACGAAAGCCACACACCTCTTCCGGAAGAACATGTCACCATAAAACGTGAGTGCTTGTACCGCTTGCGGTGACCCAATCGTGATGTGAGTTTTTTCCGGATCCATCCACTCTGCACCGAAGGCCCAGAATATCTTCTGGTTGTGAAGCGAATTCAGAAGAAAGAAGGTTCCGTATTGATCGAGGTTTCCATCTCCATCGGTGTCCAGGGTGAGTTTTTGAGCGGTACGCGCGAAGTCATCCCAGGTCCAATCCTTAGTGGGTTCAGGAATCCCAGCTTGCTCGAAAAGATCCAGATTGGTGTATATCAACTCGCAGAAGCCATCCCATGGAAGGACCCAGTAGGTGCCCTTGTAGCGGGCGGTTTCGAGCCCCACGGGGAAAATTTCGTTAATCCGCAGCTCCTTCGCATCGCGCTCGATCCGCTCATTGAGAGGTTCGAGATATCCCTTGCTCGCCAGCCAGGGCAGCCCGTCATCGTCAATCATCATGCAATCCGCGGCACTACGGGCCAACATGCGTGATACCAGTGCTCCCGGTTTATCAGAACCAGGGGCATACTCCAATTTCACGAAGACATCGGGATTCTCTTCTTCGAAGGTCCGTTTGAGCTCCTCCCATAGGCTGAGTTCCAGATATCCCCCCCAGAAGGAATACCGCAATACCTGTTTATCCGTGGGTATACCCTGCCTGCATCCACCGAGAAGGTGGATGAGGAAGACCATAGCAAACATGCGGCCAGGCATGAGTGACAGTCTCATCGGGATGTGTGGGCTCCCCTGAGAAGCAGATGGGAAGTAAACGATGGGAAACCGCGACTAGTATGGTGGGAACCTGTTTATTGTCAAACCATGATTACGCTTGACGCTTCTTATGGGGGATTCCTACAATTGCCTTCACGTTCACGGAGGTGACTCGATGATCCCCGCAAAAGTACTGTTTGTGGCCGCATTGATCTTTACCACCAGTGTCTCTTATGGTCAGGCTCCCACACCCGAAAATCTTCTCGATAGTCTTAAAAAGAAATGGGGTTCGATTCAGGACTACCAGACCATGATGCGTTCCCGTAACCGTCTGGGAGAGCAAAAGGATGAGAAGAAGTTTCTGTTTTCATTCAAGAAACCACACCAGGTCCGGACCGAAATCACCGAGGGAGACAAAAAGGGTAGTGTAATCACCCGGGATGCCAATGGAAAAATCCGTGGAAAGAAGGGTGGTGTTCTGGGTATCGTGGCAATCACCTTGGCGGAGGATGACGAGCGGGTGACTAACCTGCGTGGACGCAAGTTCTATCTGGCGGATTGGGGCTCAGTCATCAAGGAGTATTACGAAGGTGCCAAGAAGGGCTGGAAACTTTCGGTGCTTCCGGATGAGAACTTCAATGGATCGGATTGTTATGTTCTTCAGATGGAGGGAAGTGATCCAAAATCGGCGGTAACCCGCGATGTGATCTGGATCGATAAGGCCAACTCGCTGGTTTTGTGCCGGAAACAATTCGAGGGACAAACCCTGGTTAATGAAGTTGTGTGGTGGGATATCCATTTAAATGTAGGTTTGGATGACAGTCTCTTTACGTTGTAAGTGGGGGACACCTTTCCAGATCCCGCTGGATGATCTTGAGCAGGAGGCTCCTCTAATGCTTTGTTGGATTGATGAAGCAACAGAAACCTCCCCCCTAAATCCCCTCTCCAACGTGGCGAGGGGACTGGCTCCTCCTTCTCCTTGTGGGAGAAGGGGGTAGGGGGGATGAGGTCTGAAACGTTGCACAACCAAGTTAACAAGGCACTAGTGGGTGTATCGGTTGGTGTGACCGCTGGTCCCACCCGGGCGTGGATCGATCCTGTACGTTATCTGGCGAATGCTTCGACCGGCGCCCTTGGTGCGCTGATTGCGGACCGGCTGGCCTCGCTGGGGGCCAAGGTGAGCACGATCCTTGGACCGGGAGCGGTCTTGCCAAGTCATCCATCGGTACACATGCTCCATATCGAGACCCCGGACGAGCTGTTAGCCATGCTCGAACAGTTGGCTGCCTCCGGTGAGGGGGATAACATCCGCTGCTGGGTTCATGCCATGGCAGTGCTCGATTTTGTTCCCGCGGTTACCAGCGCCGAAAAGATCTCCTCGGACCGGGGGGAATGGTCTCTGACTCTGAAACCCACTCCCAAGGTCAT
>CAYRBI010000301.1:0-2265 GCA_964422415.1 uncultured bacterium
TTTCTCCGCCGCCACCGACAGCCATGCCAATCACCTCTTCAATCGAGGTGATCGGGCCGGATCGCAAAGATATTCTATAGTCCGTAAGACCTGAGTTTATAAATCAGGTTCCTGCGGCTGATACCCAGCAGAAGGGCTGCTTGCGTTTTATTACCGGACGCCTCCTCAACAGCCTGGAGGATGGCTTTCTTTTCAATTTCCCCCAAGGTATGCGTTTCTGAAATTGGACTTTCGGATGGTCCTTCCAGTCGACGAACGTTCTGGATAGGATCGGGCAGATCTTCAGGCAGGATCAGGTTCCCACGGCAAAGGATGGCAGATCTGACAATAGCATTTCTCAGCTCACGGACATTGCCGGGCCAACGGTATTCAACCAGCATCCGTGAAGCGGCTGGGGAAAAGTGTTTCTCTCTGAAGTTGTTATCGCGAAGAAAAGCATCCGCGAGCGGCAGGATGTCCTCGCGGCGTTCGCGCAAGGGTGGCAGACGTAAAGACACGATATTAAAGCGGTAGTAGAGATCTTCACGGAATCGTCCCGCCTTGACCTCCTCCTCAAGATGGCGGTTGGTGGCGGCAATCACACGGAAATCCACCTGAATCTCCTCGGTGCCTCCCACACGGCGTACCCGGTGGTCTTCCAGGACTCTCAGTAGCCGTGTCTGAAGTGACAGTGGCATATCACCAATTTCATCCAGGAAGAGGGTCCCCCGCTGTGCCTCTTCGAAATGTCCTACACGGCGCGAATCCGCTCCCGTAAAAGCCCCTTTTTCGTGGCCGAAGAGCGCGCTCTCAATCAACGTCTCAGGCATGGCGGCGCAGTTGATGGCTACCAGCTGCCCCTTGGCTCGTGGGCTTTGTGAATGCAGATAACGCGCGAGGACCTCTTTGCCCGAGCCACTCTCGCCTTGGATTAACACAGTCACATCGGATGCGGCGGCACGGAGGGCCTCATGAAAGACAGCACGTAAAGCAGGACTCTCAGCGATCACCCCTTCAGGAACGGGGATATCCACTCCTTTCACGGAAACCGTGCCTATACGGCTGATTCCCACGATCTCATCCAGGAGGATAACGAGTTCATCGAGATCGATGGGCTTTTCGAGGTAATCTCTTGCCCCTGCCTTCATTGCATCGACAGCATCCCGAACATCAATAAATGCAGTCAGGAGTACGACTGGTAGTTGAGGGAAATCATTCCGGAGTGTTTTGAGAGCAGTCAGACCATCCATGCGGGGCATACGCACATCCAGCAGCATGACATCCAACGGATGCTGCTGTGCCAAAGCCAGGGCGGCCTCTCCATCGACTCCTTCAACGACATGGTATCCCCCTTCTTCAAGGGACTGGCGAAGCAGATGCCTCTGTTCCGCATCGTCATCCACCACCGCAGCCCAGGGAGATCGTGATTGAGGATTCATCTTGTTTCCACAGTTTCCAGATTCATTATGCGGACAAGTGTCCCTTCACCGGGATGTGACTCAAAAGTCATCTTCCATCCTTGGGCTTCGACGAGTTGTTTGACAATGGAGAGGCCAAGTCCGGTTCCACCCTGTCGGCGTGAGAAATAGGGTTCACATAAATGTGGCAGATCGTCGGGTTGGACTCCACAGCCTGAATCCTGGACCTCCAAGATGGCCGAACGTGAAATGCCGTTGTAAAGCAAGACAGCGATGGTGCCTCCCCTCCCTGTGGCCGCAAGTGAGTTGGTGAGAAGGTTCACCATGATCTGTCTGACCATCTCTGCATCAGCCATGATCTTGAGTGGCTCAATATGAAGGGACACCGAGACACCCTTGGTATCCGCCTCGTCATGGAACAGGCTGACAATCTGATTCACAAGAGAATCCATGTCCACCTCTTTCAGGTCTGCTGCCTTCGGCCTTGAGTAGGTGAGAAATCCGTTGATGCGTCCAACCAGCCGGTCGGCCTCATCAATGATGCGCCGGGCTGTGTCATGGACTGGGTCCGCTCCTCCAGAGCGGTTGAGACAAGACTGTGCCATCCCCCGGATGAGGTTGAGAGGATTCTTGGTTTCATGGGCCAGTCCAGCGGCAAGCTGGTTGAGTTCCTCCAGGTGCTGTGCCCTTTCTCTTGCCATGGCAAGTTCGGAGGCAAGGAGAGACTTACGCCGATGAAGCATATATACGGCCAGACCGAGGAGAATGGCCAGCCAGGCAATCATTAACGAAACCGTAAACCGCCGGGTATCCTGATGGATGGCTTCCCGTGACCGGGTTCCGTCCATCAAGGCGGTCAGGACAAAAT
>CAYRBI010000302.1:0-2216 GCA_964422415.1 uncultured bacterium
TAAATGTGGCTCCCATGATCGAATTGCCCGGGGTCGGGGTGGGCGTCGGCGTATTGCCCGACATGGTGTTCGTAGCTGTTGCGGTGGCGGTAATGGTATTCGTCGGTGTCTCGGTTGGTTCCGGCTCAACCGCTGGGAAGATGCCACCCGCGGTAGCTGTACCCAAAGAGGCCACATCCGCATCGGTCAAAACACAACCAAGGATGGCAATGCTGTTGACATACCCTACATTCGTCTCTCCATCTTCGTCCGCGAAGAGAAGCGTGGCGAGTCCGGAGTCCGCTGTATTCAAGGACCACCGGCCATCGACACCCGAACTGAGAGTCTGCGAACCGACAAACACTCCATCGATATATTTAGACAAGGTGGAGGTTGTCAGATCGAATGTTACCGCAATCCGGTGCCAGGTATCAAAAGTGACATCCCCCTGATAGTTGCTACTGATCCCAATCCCGTTGGAGGTTTTGTGGATAAACAGATCACCATCACTACCGTTGGTGGGATCCGTTTGGAGTAAGGCTCTGTATCCAGTTGAGGTGGATGGATAGTAGATATCCATCACCAGACTGTATTGATTCACGTAACTCCCACCACCATTGGCATCGAGATCTGGGAACATCTGAATGCCATCGGTTTGTGGATAAGCCGCAACTTTCATCACATTGGCCGAGGACCCACTAATATCCGTGATACCAAACGAAGTGGTCGTACCAAATTCCGTGATCGCACCGGCGCCTCCCATAAAAGCCAGATCCTTACCGATCGTGGCATCCAAGGTTCCGGACTCAAAATCCCACAGGCCCGAAAGAGATGGGCAAGAGAGGTCCACATATGTGGAAAGACCGACCACAACATCATTCATCGAGGTGAAAGATGCCGAGTCAGCGGTTACCTCAGATTCAGCCGCCACGCACAGCGAACCGAGCAAACCGGTGCTGAACATGGCGCTCGAGGCTAGCGCGGAAGACCCTCCCGTTGTCATCAGGACCAACGTGCAGAGAGCCACAAGAAACTTCGTCCGGGTCATAGATACAGCCTCCTCATTTTTCGAACCGCAGAGTTCGAGGAACAATAACAGCAATACAGTTCTTTCGTTGCGAATATATCGTGCGGGTAACTGGAGTGTCAACCCTAGGCATATGATGTCCACTCCCTACGGCCAGAAAAAGAATCTAGAGGGTAGACATAGATACCAATATCACCCTTCACTTCCTCTTCAGCCTGGATGACCACCAGCACAAACATTGGGGATATATCGGCCAAATGAGTTGAAAAAAAAGGGGAAATACTGGATTTTACCTCTCCCAGGAGAGAATTGGTTCAGTTGCGGGATCCTTGCAGGGGGTGCGGTACTTCACCAAGTCGGCCGAGAAAGATCCATACTCGATATCCGCCATAAGGTGGACCGGAACCTGAGTATCCTCTGTAATCCAAGCCTTTAACACTCGATTTCCCAATGGTTTCCCCTCGAAAAAGATCCGGGGTGTCACCTCAATTGTCTTGACAGCCCCGAAGATGGTATCCATCACAGGGCCTTGTACGGCATCGGCCGTAGCGAAGTAAAGGTCTTTTCCTTGACTCACGATCACTTCATGGTGATCACCAGGAGAGAGATGAAGATGTAAAAGACGGTATACCGCACCCACCGGATCCAGCGTTCCAGGAGGTACGGCGATCTCATTCCTGAGACGTCCCTTCTTGTAGCGCTTGACAATGGATTGACCTTCGGGGAATTCGAGCCATGAGTGCAACTGCCAGTCGGACTCTTTCTCCCATTCCTCATAAATCCAAGAACTGGAATCCGGATGAAGGAAACCCAGATACTTCATCTTGGAATCATAGATCGTCTCAACCGCACCATCTGTCCGCGCATACGCTTCTATCTTCTGGCAGAGGCGGCCAGCTCGTTGGGTCACGCCATGATTGTAGACCTTGATCCTCCCAACCAGGAGCTTGGTCCATAAGACCTCATATTCCATGAACTCCCCCGATCGGGGATCCATTTCCAGGGAAGCAACTTCAGTAGCAATCACAGAGGCGTCAAAAACTGCAAAGAAGGGTAACAAAAGGAGGAGGAGGAGAATCATCATGGAATGAGTCAGGGAGGATGCCATTCGAAGTGACCTTATCAGTCTATAAAAAACCCGAAGTTTCGATGAAGCCGTGGATTCCCGCCTTCGAGGCTGTGAATGAATTGATCCAGCGGCGGGAAACTA
>CAYRBI010000303.1:0-2215 GCA_964422415.1 uncultured bacterium
CTGACACTCTCGATGGGGCATTCGGCAGGCAAGGTGAGTGGTGACCTCACTTTTGATCCGTTGCTGCTTTCTTTCGTGGATTTGCAACTGAGTTCCCTCTTTGCGGGGTGGATTACGCAAGTTCAGGCAGGCACGGGGACACTTCATTTCAATTTGAGCAGTTCTACAGAGTGTGCCATTCCCCAGGCCGTTGAGATTGGAACGGTATCTTTTTCAATCTCAGAAAATGCCGGATCCGGGACGACCAACGTGGGAATAACGGGCACAACCATCAGCAACCTGGAGGGACTCTCTTACAGCCACCTTATCTCCGGAGGAACCATCCAGGTCACCGCACCGGTTGAACCGACACCCTCTCCAACACCCACTCTCAGCGCCACTCCAACTCCCACCACGACGATTGATGAATTGCACCCCGCTGATTTTAACGGCGATAGAACCGTGGATCAGGTAGACCTTCTTCTCTTTCTCGAAGCTTGGCAACAGGAGGTAATCCGGCCATGAAACCACGCACATCTTCACTCCCCAAGTATTTACACCCGGTGCCAATTGCCGTCACTGTCATCCTGTTGTGCGCAATCATGGCGGTGGGAGCCTCGAACGTGGAAGGTGGATTATTACAGAAAGCTCTTCAGTCCGTGGCTTTGGTTCCTGGGATGGGTTGGGTGGCTACATGGGTCGCCCCAACCAGTGATCCGGATCTCCAAATAAATGCTGCTGACGGCATCCTTCCTGTGGATTCCCAGAATTCGTTAACTGGTGGGGGTGTTCTTCTCACAGATGTCCGGCAAAGCGATCAGGCCACCTCACTCAACCAGACATCCGCTCTCCTCACTCCCACCCCGCTGGCCGTTTCATCATCAAGCATACCCACAGCCACTGAGACATCCCTTGAGGTCTCAGCAACTACAACCGCTCTCCCAAATGAATCCCCCACCTCTACCTCTGCAGAAGATGCCACACCCACACCAAGCGGTACTGTTCAAGAAACAATCACACGTACTCCGACTGAGTTGCCAGATACCCGTCACTTGTCACTCTCTTCTGTTGAAGTTCAGCCTGGGGAGAAATTCCAGGTCCAACTGTATTGCGACAACACGGAGGGTATCGCGGGGTGCGATGTCGGTCTGGAATTCCAGCCCAACTTGCTGGACCTGATCACGGTCCACAAGACAGATATCACAGATCCCTTCCTGTTGGTGAAGCGCAAGGAGTCCGGAACCTTTGTGCTCTCCCTGGCCGGACTGGATGGTTTGGGCATGGGGAATGGAGTTCTGCTCACCTTTGAGGGGGCAGCGTCAATATCTATGGCACAAGGTCAGCAGGCCGTGGTGGGTTTCATTAAAGCCAAGCTGTACGACACTGAGAGTAAAGCGTTCGAGGTGCGGACCACTAATGGTATGGTCCGGATCAAATCCGACCCGACAGAAGTGTCCACTCAGGTTGCACAGCCCACCCTCGTACAAGAACAGGCCCCGACACTAATCCCAACTACATCCACAGAGGGGGAGGATGATCCCGTTCCTGAAGCCACCTCCGCTCTTCCATCGACCGGATCCACCAATCCGCCTGCTGTTGGCGGGGGAGTCTATCCGGTCGGGCTTATTCCGACCGTCACACCGATTGTCATACCATCACCCACACGCACCCCTCCAGCGGGCATTTCGCTCGAGGCGGCCACACCCACTCCCACGCGCCTGCGTGCTGACCTCAATAAAGATGGAGAGGTGAATGCTCTCGATCTGATGGAGTTCATGCGGAATTGGCAGCTAGTATTTCCGGAGAATTGATATGTGAGACTACTCCAGTGGCATGAAAGGAATACCTTTGGTATTCATCAGTTTTGTAAACCCTGCTGTTTTCATCATGTCACGGCAATCTCTTGTGGATATCTCAGTATTATGCCGCCAAAGCGCCGTGGTAAAGCCATTATTGTGATTGATTTGAGGAAAGGGTTCACCATCCGGTTCACCGGTCTCTGGGAAAAAGGCATTCGCTCCGCTGTATAAACCAGTCAGATTGGATACATTCACCGCGATGCTTTTCATTTCTTCTTTCCCCAAGGTTGCGAGAGCAATCACTGCGGCAATCTGTCCCAACCGCAAGATTGACACCTGGCCATAGCTGAAGAGTGGCGAACCCGGAACTGGAAATCTCTGCATGGCGCCGTGCTGACGGCATGGAAGATCGACTCCAATCCATATCTGTTCCACCA
>CAYRBI010000304.1:0-2204 GCA_964422415.1 uncultured bacterium
TCCGTTCAGGAAGTGGTGCCATACCGCGGGGATGATGGGAATGAACTCAAGGTCCGTTTGGGTGGGCAGGAACTTGAAGTGATCCTGACCTATTCAGTCCAGGATGGCGCCAATTTCATCCGCAAGGATATGACCATCCGTAACACCTCCACTGTGCCGGTTACAGTGGATGAGGTCTGGGTCGAAAGCCTGCAGATCCCTGTCCTTCCCCATCATGTAAGGAGTACCGCGCTCAGTCCGGTGGTGGGATTCATCCGTCAGGAACAGGGTGGTTTTTTCTGTGCGCTGGCCTTTCCCTACATGATGATGAAATTGGATGACGGCACTGTGCAAATCGGATTTCCACCTCATCAAGCTCTGGAGCCCGGCGGTGAACTAGTAGCCCATACAGCCGTGATTGGTGTTTCACAACTCGGCGGAGCCCAGGAAACCGCCGCAACCATCGCGGGTCCCTCCAAGGCGGATGAGCTTGCTCCAGGTCAACTGGTTCATGTTCAGAAAGTGGATGCGGGAGTGGCTCAGAACCCGGAGGAACAGGCCGGACAACTCGAATCCGAGGCCTGGCGCGAGTGTATCGAACGCCTCTATCCACCCCGTCATTCCACCGCGCTTCTCATGAACGGCGCATTCTGCGAAGGCAATATGGTCCGTCTGCGGGAGCGCTGGAATGGGGACGATTTGGCTTATGAGAACAGCTATCTTAAAAATGATCTCGATGAGATGGATCGTGTTGCACAGATGGGTTTTAATGGCGTTGTTTTCGGACCGGGACCCACGGTGTGGAAACCCGGCAATCCCTCGGATTCAACCCTGGACGCGCTGGTTGCGAAGGCGAAGGAGCATGATCTGAGCCTGGGTTTATACACGAGTTCCAATCATGCAGCGGAACTGGGGCCATTCTGGAACAGCTTCGGGATTGAGGCGATTGATTATTGGAATAAGCCCGAATATGCTGTTGTCGATGCCAATGGCAAGCCACGTTATTTGATGTGCTATGGCTGCAGTGGCTTTCAAAAATTGTTTTCAGATTATTACCTGGCGCAAGTCAAACGCGGGTTTTCCGGGATCTGGTACGATTTCACTTTCCTGGAGCCGTGTTACGCCACCAATCACGGCCATGTACCCGGTGATGTTTATCAGCAAGTGAAGTGGTTGATGGATTTTATGCGGGAATGCCAAACTGTGAACCCACGCCTGGTGACCTATGGATTTCTTGGTTGGGGCAATATGCTGCCACATGGGGCGCGTCAGCTGGACATGTTCTATGTGGCTGACCCGCACATGGATCTGCCACTACCTGGCCTCAATCAGGATCAACTGTTTGGTGATTCAAGGCGGCGGCAGTTGCGTGATTTCGCGGTGAATGGATTACCTGTTCACATGATGGCTAATGCGGATTTCTTTGTCTTCGTGGATTCTCCAGTACCAAATTACCTGACATACCAGTACACCATCCTGCAGGGTTTGGCGGTCACTCCCAACTGGAGCAGTTGGGGGCCAGAATTCCTGCGCGACACACCTCACAAGGAATATGACCGGGCGGTGGAATTTATCCGCTTCTGGAACAAATGGCGTAAGGAACGCTGGCCGATTCTCAAGAAGTTGAAGATCCTCTCGCCACCCCCCGCGATTGGTGTCCTTGAAGCGTACATGCACACCGATGGGAAGACTGGCCTGCTGTTTCTGGTCAATCCCAATACTTTTTCGCTGGAGAAGGAATTCAACGTGAATGAATCGATTGGACTATCTGATGGCAATGAGTTCTGGTTACGGGAATGGTACCCGGAACAGAAATGGCGTCTGGCGAATGACCGCCCCATCCTCCAGCGCAATGACCATGTGAGTTTCCAGGTTCCCGCCAGCAGTGTCATGGTACTTGAATTTGTGCCATGTTCCGAGGAAAACAGTCCGTCCATCTGGGGTGTCTCATTGGGTGAGGAAATCTCGCCGGAATCCTTTTCTTTCGAGCGCCGGTTGAGTACTCCACGGCGTGTCGCCGTGGCTTTGCCGGAGGGCACCGAATCTGCTAGCGCCACCGTCGATGGGAAAGTAGTTCCCACACAAATGGTGGATGGAACCGTCTTATTCGAAGATACACCCCCCGCGCCATATGGGGAGCGCGCCAATCCAGAATTACGCAACTGGGTGGTGCGGTGCGAGGACTATGCCACTGGAATCAGCCAGGACTACATCAAGAGCATGAC
>CAYRBI010000305.1:0-2157 GCA_964422415.1 uncultured bacterium
TGCTCCCCGACATCACCCGGATGCTGGTGGAGACAGTCGGCAAGGTGACCATCGACAAGGTAACCGTGATCGACACGGGAACCTCGAGCGGTGGTGGGAACGGAGTGGGACGGTTCATCAACCAGATTCCCTCGGCGGCGATCTCGCTGGCCGAGCAGATTGAAACCGCCACGGGTGTGGATATCTTCAGCAACTTCAAACGGACAGGGAGCGCTGTCGCGCCTGCTTGCCCGGCCGCGCCTGCGGTTCCGCCCGTTGTGGCGGGAGAACAGAAGGCCTAACCGAGACCTTTCCCCCCCACCCCCACCCTCCCCCGCCAGGGGGGAGGGTGCAGGATCAGATGTAAGGTGGGGCTGGCCCCACTGACAGACTAAGGGCTGGAACGAGATTCCCATCTCGTTCCAGCCCTTTTTTATTGGTCCTTACTTCGCATTCACCGTAACTCCCGGCCAATCATCAGTCCGGAAGGGAGAGGCGGGCAGCCCCACACCATTGAACAGGTTACACACCGGGTTGATATCCCAGGCATAGCGGACCGCCACTGGCTTGGCGACTGAATCCGCGGAGACAATCACGCTGTCCCCCTCGATCTGGGCATTGGCCCATACAAACTTGTGGTCCTCGCCAGCGATCGCAAAGCCCTTGAGGCCTTCACCGCCCTGGGCCACCAAGCCATCCGCGAATTTGAATTTGACACGGATCTTGTTGTCTTCGACCGTCATAGAGTCATACATCGGGCCACTTGCGGCCACATCGCGGCCATAAGCCACTTTCTCGGCCTGTAGACCCAGGCGTTTGCCGACATCCTGCTTATTGCGCGGATGGATGTCCTTGGCCTCGCCGATATCGATGGCCACCGCCATGCCGGTCTTGGGCAGGGAGAGGGTCATGGTCTGAGCCTCACGCAGCTCCGCCCAATCGTTCTCGCGCGGATCGGGGACAGTGTCGGTGAAGTTCGCCAGTTGAACAAACAGGAACGTGAAATCGCCCTGCCCCCAGGCTTTACGCCAGCTCTGGATCATGGCCGGGAAGAGTTTGCGGTACTGGTAAGCACGTCCGGCATTGCTCTCGCCCTGGTACCAGATTGCCCCCTGGATCGCGAAGGGCAGTACTGGGGCGATCATGGCGTTATAGAGACCAGAGGGGCGGTTGGGGTTCTTACGGATATCCGTGGGAATTACTGGAGGATCGGTGAAAGGAGTACCTTCGATTTCAGCCTTGAGGGTTGCGCGTTTCCAATCCGCGAAGACCTTTTGAAAATCATCCAGCTGCTTGGGATAAGCGGAGACTTGGTCAGCCCAACGCTTCATCATCGGCTCGAAATCGGGTTCATCCTTGAGAAATGAGGCTTCGGTCCAGGATTCCGCCGGGGTACCACCCCAGTAGGTCAATATCAGTCCGACAGGGACATTGAGGGTTTGGCGCAGGTGCCGGGCAAAGAAATAGGCCACCGCTGAAAAATCGCCCGCTGTCTCCGGCTTACACCTCTTCCACGATCCCGAAAACTCTTTCTGAGGACCAGAGATGACCGCCTTGGGCACAATGATACCACGGATCTGATCATCGGTGGCGGCGGCTAGTTCCTGCTCCCCGTCACGGGCCAGTTTGAGTGGCCATTCCATGTTGGACTGACCGGAGCAAACCCACACCTCACCGACCAGCACTCTCGTGAAAGCCACGATGTTTTCACCGCGCACAATCAGGGTGAAGGGACCACCCGCCTCGCGTGGCTTGAGACGAACCATCCAATTCCCATCCTTATCCGCCTTGGTGGTAACCTCATCAGTCACTAGGGTAACCGTGACCTGTTCGCCTGGAGAGGCGGTACCCCACACCGGAATCTCAGCCTTCTGCTGTAACACCATGTTGTCGCCAAAAATGGAGGCAACCTTAACCGCACCAAATGCGGGGACCACGAATGTCCATGCCAGCACGGACACCAAGACAATCAGCTTCTGCAACCTCATATCATTCCTCCGTGACTCGTTAATGTGGAAAAACAGACCCCCCACGCCCGCCGGCAGCGGACACGGGGTTCAATCCAATGAGAGAGAAGATACTACGGGCGGGAAGGCTGCCGAAGGGGGTAGCATTCATATGGGTAAACTCAAAGAGGACTATGGGTTTACCGGGATGACAATCTGTTGTTAGCCGGGG
>CAYRBI010000306.1:0-2044 GCA_964422415.1 uncultured bacterium
CGATGGTGGCGTTGGTATCGGTCTCCGATAACCTCATGAAGCTCCTTAAGGTGGGGGATTCGGGAAATACCTGTGTCCAGCCCATCGGCGCTCTTCTTAGCCGTCTGAATCTCAATCCTAAGGATCTTCAGGACATCGCTCAACGCTTAACGGGGTGAATCGACGAGGTACAAACTGTTGGGTAGCTTGTTCTTCCCTCTCTTGGTCTTGGTTGTCTTGAGTGGTTGTGGAACCGCTCCTCCTCTTGCTGTCTCCCCTTGTATCGAACCCGATCCAGAGATGCAGGCGCTCTTCTTGAATGCATCACGGACTAAGGCGGCTCAGGACGCCGGTGTGGCGCTTCAATCTCTCTACGAGAAGGTGCGCACCGACCGGGTTAAAGGAGTCCAACAGTCTCTTGTGTTCATGGCCTCGTCCACCCAGGAAAACCGTTGGCAAATGGTTCTCAAGATGTACGAAGACCTGACCCTCTCGAAGGAGGAACTGTTGCAGAGCACCCTTCCTTGTCTTGAGAGCGGGGACACATCGATGGATGAACCAGTCAACTCGGTGGTTTTACCCTTTCTGATCTCGAAGACCGCACCTGGCAAGGCCGACTTCTCTTTTCTGCAAGCTTTCCTCTCGAAGAGAAAAGATACCCCGCCATTGAAACTCGTCCAGATGCTCTACCAGTCCTCCCCTGGAGCTTCTCTGGAGGTCATGGCCTCGGTTTACATTGAGGACGCGACTGAAAAGGGTGTTCTGCTGGCGAAGAGGGATCTGATTGGTGGGGACCGTTTGAATCTCCTGTTCGATCAAGCCCAAAAACGACGGACCACCGCGCCCGGAGTCAGGGAAGTGCTTCTCGAACTGGCTTCCAACCCGTATTGGTGGGTGAGGCTCTATGCCGCCGAGGTGATTGGCCACACACGGGGTTTTACTGACGATGAGATAAATGGTCTTCTCGCGGAGGACTCGCACAAACTGGTCCGTGAATCAATCACTCTTCAAATGGAACGTAAGGGGAGAGGCTGAACCAATCACATTCCATCTTTGCGGATCACTTGTAAAAAGGCGTCCTTCACGATCTCCTTCGCGTTGAAGGTGAGCCCCTCGGACGAGGCCTTTACCTCCCCCATATCCTGTGTCGTTCCGGTCCGGGTGTCCCAGCGTGTCACGCGGTAGGTTCCCGTCGCGAGGAAGGGGATCCGGATTTCGATGTCTTGAAGCGTTTCTTCCTGGGTGGGGGGATGAGAGAGCGGTCCATTATATTGGCGGTCACGGACCCAGATGAGAGTTTGGTTTTTCCCCTTCATCCCCATCACCAGCCCCCTGTCCGAGTAGCCTTCCAGCACCAGGGACTTGATATCGACCCAGTCGTTGGCGTTATTTTCGAGTGTGACCTCGTGGTTTCCGGAGGGAACCATAAAGGTGTAAGACAGAGGGATCTTTTCCTTGTCCTCTTTCTTGATGGTTCCATCGGGAGGGAAGGTGGTTTCCATGACCTTGTTCCCATCCACCTTAACCAGAACACCGCCGCCCCCGCTACTGGCGCAATTAATGTTCAGGATGGCTTGTATGGGTTGGCTGCATTCAAGGAGGAAACGTGGGACCAGGCGCATCTCCGGTTTTCCTACTCCCTGCAGGTAATGCGAGAAACCCCCCATCTGGGGCGCGCCGAGACAGGGATCCACCGGGATGGTCTCCACCGTGGATTTTGCCCAACCCACTCCTGGTGAGAGCACCAGGTCCACTCCCGATTCTCCGCTCGATCTCCAGTCCAGTTCGGCGGGTTCGAATTCCTCGGCGGCCCAATCGATGCTGTCCACCAGTTTCCGGACCGGGGTGAAGTGCGGATAAGCATTGAACTGGTCGATGTTGATATCCCAATACCAGCTCATGGCGGTTCCGGCCACGGGGGAGACTACCGAAGCCCACAGCATGTCATGCAGCGGAATGGCCTCCTCCGGGTTTGGCCATGCCACCTCACTGATTCCCAGCTCACCATGGAAGAAAGGTTTTTTATATTGGCGCAACTCGACCGCGAGGGTACGAATGCGGTCGA
>CAYRBI010000307.1:0-2016 GCA_964422415.1 uncultured bacterium
GTGCATCTTGCCTTCATCGGAGTGATCCTTGACCAATGGGAGGGATTGTCTTTCACCGGTATCCCATTCTTGACCCTCAGTAAGGTGGTCTTCCTTGTCTGTGTGTTGATCTTGCTTGTGCGGTATTTGGTTTCGGATCCTCCACTCCTTCAGTTGCCTTCGCCGGCGCTGGCTCACCTTCCCTTTTCCTTGGTCTGCCTGGGGTCGGCATTCGCCTTTGCTTACAGTGTGAAATCAGCTTTGCGCTGGTTGCTGGCTCCACTTACGCTTCCAATCTTGGGGATTGTCCTTACCCAATTTATCCCCAACCAGAAAAGTGCCGTCCGGCTGCTTAAGGCCTTCGCGGTTTATAGTTTCTTCCCCATGTTGGTGGCCTTATTGGAATCCCTGCTCCACCGGCGCTTTTCCGGGCCAGAGAATTTTGTCCTCTATGGAATCGATGACATCTTTCGTGTGGCGGGCAGTTTTGAGAATCCAAATGATTTTGTGGTTCTCCTGATTTTCAGCGTACCGGTTTTGTTGTTATGGGCCTTTCAAACTCAACGGTGGCCAGTCCGCATACTCCTTTTATCGGGTTGCGCGCTGGAACTGTTGATCCTGATAAAGACCTATTCCCGCAGCGGTTATCTCTCGATGGCCTTCACCCTCTTCGCGATCACTTGGTTAGGGAGAGGACGTATCCGCCGTCTGGGATTAGTGATCTGCATTCTCAGTGTACTGGCTCTCATGTGTGTGCCGGATGCGAGAGAGAGACTCATGACCCTGACTGGAATTCGAGGGGGTGGCCCTGGAAACTCACAGGCGCTCGCGTCGGTGAGTTTCCGGAAACAACTCCTCACCGTGGCATGGAAAGAGTTTCTGAACAACCCGGTCTTTGGGATTGGCTTCACCAACATTGGCCCGAGAGCCAAGACCTATTCGACTATGCTCGATATGAAGAATACCGCAGAGAACACCTACATGGAGGTTCTGGCCGAACTGGGTATCGTGGGGTTCTCCGCCTATCTCTTCTTCCTTCTGTGGGCATGGCAAGCCATGATGACTGGCCTCTCACGGGTTCGAGGAGATCTGGAGGCCGAACCACTCTTCGTGGGTTTGGCGGCGGGATACTGTGGATTCGCCTTCAATAGCCTGTTTGACACCAACATCCAAGACAACCTCCCCTGGGTGTTGCTGGCGGTCATGGTCCATCTCTCACCAGCGCCTTCACGAGAATCATGCAACGTATAGCCCAGATCATTGGCCAGCTTTCCTGGGGAGGCGCTGAGAGGCAGCTTTATGAACTGGCAACACGGTTGCCGGATGAGGGCTTCGAACCAGTTGTCTATTGTCTTTCGGAGGATACTGCCCCCTACCAGGAGATGCTTGAACTCAAGGGCATCCCGGTCAGAGTTTTTCCCAGGAAGTCGCACTTCGACCTAGGCCGGGTCTGGACCCTGCGCCGCGCACTGGATCAAGATAAAGCTGTGCTGGCCCATGCCTGGCTGGTGAATGACGACGCCTATACCGCCGCCGCGCATATCCTCAGCCAACGTCCCTGGATCGCCTCGATGCGCAGCCGGCCGCTTGATCGTGATCCTCTCCGTAAGCGAATTGACCGTTGGGCCATGCGCCGTGCGGACCGTGTTGTAGCCAACGAACAGGCAGTGGTGGAATACCTCGGCCACGAAATGAGTTGTGCCGGAAACCATGTCCGCCTGGTTCACAATGGCATCGATCTGGACCGTTTGAAACCAAGCCGGACCTGTGAGGAGATCCGTGCCGGATCCAACACACCACTGGATGCTCCTGTCATCCTTTTCGCGGGGCGGCTGGAACAAGAGAAACAGGTCGGCCTGCTTCTTTTAGCCTTCCGGATGGTCCTTAATCAGCTCCCCAATACACGCCTATGGATTGTAGGGGATGGTAGCCTCGCCATATCTCTCCAAGCACAATCCACCGGTCTCGGCTTGGAGGGTAAAGCCTTTTTCCTGGGTGTACGTGGAGACTTGCCCGATCTGTTCCATACGGCTGACC
>CAYRBI010000308.1:0-2013 GCA_964422415.1 uncultured bacterium
CAGTCTGGAGATGCACCGGTAGCGTGCCCGAGGATTCGGGAAATGCTGCCATGTGATTGGACTTACTTTGTGGGCTAAGCGGTCTTGGCGAACTGCAAGCAGAGGGACAGCAGGTCGAGGGTTTGAGGGGATTCACTGTGAGCCCAGAGGTCGAGTTGATCAAGGCGAGCCCGGGCTTTTAGGCGAACTGGAACTGGAAGGATGTCCTCATGGGTATTGAGGAAATGGGACAAGATCTCCATCTCCCAGTGGAGGTGTTTCGGATGAGCGGGCCGGTACTCAGAGAGGGTCAGATGTCTCTTGGCGGTCTTGCCCTTGCGCTCCAGGGTGTGTTCGCCCTCCACCCACCAGGAGTGGCCATTGTAGTACAGGGCCAGGGTGAAGGGGGTCCACTGATTGGCGAGGAGTGGTTCGAGGAGCATCGAGATTTGCTCACGGGTGAGGTTGACTCTCTCGCCGCTCTTCACGCTAAAGAATCCATCCTTGGACCGAAGGAGTTCAAGTGCCAGGCCATCCGCAGTGCTGAATTTCCCAACGCTTTCCCACTTGGGTTTGATGGCTGGTGGTTGCAATGAATAACGTTCTTTAGAGCCTTCTGTGTGGGCTTCTTTTCTAGCCTGGAGAAGGTCTTTTTGAATCTGTTTGAGTTGATTGATACGGTCTTCACATTCAGGAATGCTGTCGCTGGGATCCATGACTCCAAGGTCGACAGCATCATCGATCATGCGCCAGGCAAACTCACGTTCAAGCCAGGATGCACGTTTGGGCCAGGGGTTTCCTTCGGGATCTTCCTCGATTTCTTCATTGGCAGATTCATTATCGGTCTCGGAGTCTGCCTCGTTATCGAGAGTTTCTCCCTCAGTAGATTCATCACCAGATTCATCATCTTGAGGGTTTTCTTCTTCCCGGAGCGTGACTGGCATGAACATGTAAAGTGTGTCTTTATTTCGGGTGAGGACAGGTTTCGTTCCAGCCTGGAAACGGATCTCTCGATATCCGAGTCGGATCGCCCGAATCAGATAATCGCGGTTGAACGAGACATGGATGGGATCTCCCATCCAGAGCGTGGATCGTAATGGCAGGGTGGCTTCGGATCCTTGATGGTCTGCATGGAGTTGGAGTTCTTCTCCTGCTTCGAGGGTGACATAGCGGGTAGGTGTATCGCCGCCCGGCATAAGGGGCAAGAGTTCCTCGATCTGCTGGACATCCTCTTCAGTAAGTTGGATCAGGAGGTCGCTATCGCCAGCATGTGGGATGATCGCTTCTGGGGCCGGGAAGTTGGGTTCAGGAGTTTGGACTTGGTAAGTCCAGGGTCCATTCCTGAACAGGAGCTCATTGGCTGATTTGGCCATCAAGAGGGTGTCTCCATTAAAGAGGACCCTATCAGGTAGCGTTGGACCTACTGGAAGAAGGCATTTCCCCTGCCAGGGGAATGAAATGCCGTTGCCAATAAAGATCTGTCTGCCATCGGTGGCCATCATCTGGCTCTTGCTGCCGTCCAGGCAGATGCAATCGATTCGATACCGTGCCATTTCGGTTGAAATGACCTGGGCGCAGGTGTTGAAGTAGTCATAGAATCGCTCTGTGTTGAGAGGTATGAATTCTGCTTCCACGGAAAGATTGATTTCTGGGAAGGAGTCGGTGTTTTGAAATTGGTGGCATGAGTGGAGACTTCCGGTCTGCCACTCGGCGTGGATAGTCTGGTTGTCGTTGGTGGTGAAGGTGATACAACCTTCGCCGCCTCGTTGAAAGTTGATACTCTTGAGGGTATCACTGGTGAGGGTGAGAATGCCTTCACCTGCGGCATTCTCGGGTGCGTCATTCCTATAGATGAGTGTTTGCTGTTGGAGTGTGCTGTGGGCTTCGATGCGTCCAGGACTGCTGATGAGTTGCAGGCCGTAAGGACTCTTGGCCAGGATTTTGGCCATGCCTTGGCAGATTTCTGCCAGGGTGCTTCTCTGGAGAGCGAGATGCATGATAATACTTCCTTTCAGAAGAGATTGTTCGGCGGAG
>CAYRBI010000309.1:0-1984 GCA_964422415.1 uncultured bacterium
TCAGGATCTCTTTCGCGGCCACCGATGACACCCTCCGGCGGGGGGTGGAGATCCTCAAACGGATGGCGGGGTAAAGACGAAACCATTGGGCAGAAGAGGGGGGACGTAACCATGCTGATCCACAGTCTACAGCTTGATGGTCTTCTGTCGTTCGCTCCCGGTTCGCCGGCGGTGGAGTTGCGACCGCTCAATGTCCTCATCGGACCGAATGGATCAGGGAAGTCTAACTTCCTGGATGCAATCGGGCTTCTTCAAGCTGCACCGGGTGCGATTGCGGATCCCATCCGCCAAAGCGGGGGTACCGCAGATTGGATCTGGAAAGGAGAGCCACGCACCAATGTAGCGGGTCTTTCAGCAATCCTAGCAAACCCACTTGGAAACATACCTCTCCGTTATGAATTCAAATTCCGGGAATCCAATCACAGGTTCGATATCGTGGAGGAGCGGATTGAAAATGAGGCTCCTTATCTTAATCAGGAAGAGCCTTATTTCTATTACAAATTCCTCGATGGTAATCCAGTTCTTAACATGAAAGAGGACCGACGGAATTTACGGCGGGAGCAGATTGATCCCGAACGGTCAATCATTGCTCAGCGGAAAGATCCCGACCAATACCCTGAAATCACCTATCTCGCGGAGACCCTCCCCAAAATCGCCATCTACCGGGATTGGACTTTTGGCCGTAATGCTCTCCTGCGCCAGCCACAAAAAGCGGATCTTCCAAATGACACACTGGCTGCTGATGGTATGAATCTGGGACTCATCCTGAACCGCATGAACCGTTTCCCTCAGGTGAAGCGGGCACTCTTGGAAAAACTCCATGACTTCATGGAGGGAATCACGAATGTGACCGAGATTGTCCAAGCCAACTCGGTCCAAGTGTTCCTAGAGGAAGGTGAGATCACTATCCCCGCCTCACGCCTATCGGATGGGACGATCCGGTATTTATACCTGCTGGCCATTCTACTCGATCCGACTCCGCCTCCCTTGATCTGTTTGGAGGAGCCCGAACTCGGGCTTCACCCTGACATCCTCCCCGGACTGGGAGACCTTCTCAAGGACGCCTCCCAGAGAACTCAACTGGTGGTGACTACCCATTCCGACATTCTCGTCGATGCCCTCACTGAAACCCCCGAGGCCATTCTGGTCTGCGAGAAACATGAAAATGGAACCGAAATGACCCGGTTGAATGCAGAAGAGTTGAAGCCTTGGCTGGAGAAGTACCGGCTGGGAGAACTGTGGATTCGCGGTGATCTTGGAGGGATGAGGTGGTAAGGCTTCTCCTGTTTGTGGAAGGCGGGGGAAGTTCCAAGGAATTGACGCGCAATTGCGCCAGAGGATTCAGTAAGTTTTTGGAAAAGGCTGGACTGAAAGGCCACATGCCCCGGATTGTCGCCTGTGGACCACGTAACCAAGCCTATGATGACTTCCGAATCGCCCACACTCATGCCAGGCCGGACACACTGTGCTTCCTGATTGTGGACAGTGAAGGCCCAGTCAGCTCGACCTCATCATGGGAACACCTCAAAAACCGGCAAGAAGACCAATGGGCGTGTCCACCCGGAGCAACTGAGGATCAGTGCCACCTGATGGTCCAGTGCATGGAGGCTTGGTTTCTCGCGGACCGTTCAGCTCTCGAACGTTTCTTCGGTCAAGGTTTCAAGCCATCTGCACTCCCTGGAAATCCCAATCCGGAACTGGTTGACAAGGATGATCTGTTCAAGTCCCTTGCGCGTGCAACCCGTGAAACAACCAAAGGCGAGTACCGGAAAGGTTCTCACTCATTCCAGATTCTGGTTGAAATTGATCCGGAGAAGGTGGCGGGAGCCTCACCCTGGGCCAAACGTTTCTTGGACACACTTCAAAGCGTGGCGAGTTGAACAAATTTCCGGAACTAATCACAACACAAGGCCGCGCGGGGTTGCCCTCCGCGCGGCCTTTCGATTTCAGGGGCTATGCCAGTAAACGATGCGGTTTAGTACAG
>CAYRBI010000310.1:0-1925 GCA_964422415.1 uncultured bacterium
AAGCCTGGAGTGTTTCCTATTGGATTGTGGCTGTCAACTCCCCTACTCCTTCTCCATTGCGTTGGGCCGGATCAGAGACAAACTCCAGGGGAGAGGTATTGGCCAGGGTGTCCAGATACTCCCTCACTTCCCTGGCGGACTGAGCGACGGATGGATCGGGGTCGTTGAGCAGGATATTCAGGAGAGCCACATTCTCAGGTACTGGTTGTGCGCGTAAGGCTCCCATGGCCAGTAGGCGGAACTTGGGATCGCTGTCTTTCACAAGAAGTGCCACGAGGGGATGAGTCGGTTCGGTGTGCTCGAGCCAGAGGGCGATGTTTTCGGGTTTGTATACAGAAGTGTCTGATTGGACCTTCGATTCTAAGAGGATTTCTGTTGCTTCGTCATTTCGGGGGATGCGGAGATCGCGGAGGACACAAAAGGATTCGGTCATGCATCGGGTCCTTTGGAATCAAAAGCTGCATTTTTTCCTCGAAAAAAGGTAAAGTCCTTGTTTGGGCAACCTTTCTCTTTTCGTGATTGGACATTCTCATACAGCATGTGTTTTCCCCTGGCACAGGATGGCTACCTCATCCGCGATGCGTTCGATGTCATGGATCAAATGGGTGGCGACAATCAGAGTGGCGGAATGGTCATTGGCGTAGGTCCGGATGCGGTCATAGAGTTCACGTCTCGCGGCGGGATCGAGCCCCTCGGAGGGTTCATCGAGCAGCAGCAATTCGCTGCCTGAACACAGGCACAACATCGCCTGAACCCAGCGTTTCTGTCCCTTACTTAAGGTTCCATACCGGGCATTAACAGCAAGGTCATGCGACTGGAGGGCCTGAACACATGCGGCATGGTCAATGTGAGGTTTAGCTTCCGCCTCCAGGTCCAGGAGCAACTGGAGTTTGACCCACGCGGGTGGCTCCTCTCCATCGAGCATGACCGAGAAACGTTGAAGGGTTTGGGCTGGTAAATGGCGTGAGGGTTCTCTGAAGAGAGAAGCGGAGCCCTCGGTGGGTTCAAGGGCGCCCGAAAGGAGTTTCAAAAAGGTGGTCTTTCCCGCGCCGTTGGGTCCCAGCAGGGCGACGATCCGCGCGGGCATGATCTCCAAAATGACCTTGTCGAGGGCACGCTTGGTACCGAAGTCCCGTGACAACCCTGCCGTGGAGATGATCGCTCCAGTGGTCATTTTTTGGCCTCCATGTGTTCCGCTTCTTCCTGAAGAATTCGTAAGACCTCATCCGGGCTGGCTCCCATGCGTGCGGCCTCGGCCAACAGGCGGCGTGACATCTCCGCCAGGACCCTATGCCGTGCCGCGCTGGGGGTGGCCTCACGTTGGGTGGAGATGAACACCCCCTGCCCTTGTCTCATAACCACCAGACCGGCATGAGAGAGTTCTTCGTAAGCCTTGATGACAGTCCGCGGATTGATCTTGAGTTCATCCGCCAGCGTACGGATACTCGGTAACTGGGCACCGGATGTCAGTCGGCCACAGGCCACCTCATACTTGACCTGCTCAACAATCTGTTGATAGATCGGTTCCCCGCAGGAGTAATCGAGTCTCAAGCGCATCCGCTGTCCGGTTCAATCGAGTGATTTAGCTGATGTACTACTAGTACAACAGTGAGGATCGGTCAAGATGTTTTTTGGGTCCGTTGAAAATGGAAAGGTTGTGATAGCACCGTGGATTCCCGCCTTCGCGGGAATGACGAAGAAAGACATTGTCATGACGAGTTACAGTGATTCCGTTGAAGTTCATGAATCCATGATAGTCGTCATTCCCGCGAAGGCGGGAATCCACGGTGCCTCACATTCCTAAAAGCCGTCAGCGTAAGGCCGCACCATCTCCATCGCTCCCGGCCTCCTGTACAAACACCAGATCCGAGCTATATCGGTTGGCCAGTTTGACCTCGATGCCTTGCGTCATTAAATCGGAACCT
>CAYRBI010000311.1:0-1910 GCA_964422415.1 uncultured bacterium
TCACTCCCCGTACAAACTCCAGTCCTTCACTGTGGAAACGGTCCCGGCCACAGGGCCTCCCAGGTCGTCAATGATCCGGTTTTTCACCAGATCATCATCACCACGAGAACCATCTACAAACTGAAGGGTGATGGTGGGAGCGTTAATCGACACCCCAGTTGAACCATCGAAATCGAAGTCATACCAGTGGGTTTCGGTGATAGAGGGGACTGAGCCATACTTGTAATAGCCGGTCCAGGCATGGTCTCCCTCCGCGCGGAACTGTACGGTGAAGGTGCCCGAGGCGGGCACACCCTCGACCCGGAAGTCCCACAGCCCCACCGGTAGGAGCAACTCTCCCGGAACCCCCGCCACCGACTCCCGGCTCACCGCCTTGACCTCCGCGAACATCGCCCCCACCGGAGCCACCAGGGTTACGAATTTTCCATCAGCGGCATTGGGAAGAGATACCACATGTGGTTCCTCCGTGTCCGGTATGCCATCGCTGTTTCCATCACCACGATTGGGCGCGGCCGCTTCGATTACGTTCTTGATGCTGTCATCATCGGAGTCATCTGAAGGAGGATCGGAGCCAAAGTGATCACGTGTGTCGTAGCGCTGATCAGCCATACAGGTGGAGGTAGCAGTTGACACGCATGGGCTCACCATAGTCCACAAATCACCACAACTCTTGGAACCGTTGGTGGGTGAATAAGGCATCCCTTTACCAGTGGTATTCTCACCACAGATACCATAGGCACTATAGTTAGGGCTCCAGTGACCAGCGATCCGGTCTGGACCCGCAGAAGCCACCAAACCATATTCAACCACAGGTCCATTATCATAGAACGAGTTATACCCCATGGTTGCTTTTCCATTTTGGAAGGGATCTATGGTCTGAAGTTGAGTTACATATGGAACAGGCGTGGTCAGGGGACAGAAAATCCCAGGAGCATAAAAAAGATGCTGGTACTCACCAAGTGGCCCAATGGAGGTTCTGCTGGTTTGTAGCCCCCCAGATGTAGTAACAGATGTCACCATTGCACACGAGCACTTTTTTGTGGATTCAGCACGGCAACGAAACGCATAGATAATAAGCCCAGGATCATTAAAGTCCGGTGGCACAGACCCCCAATCCCGTTCGTGGTACTGCATTGCCTGCTTCATGGCCATCAGGCGCGAACGGGCCAGGCTGAGATTCGAGGCGGTCTTGGACTCGATAAAGGAGGGTAAAGCAGTCAAGATCAAGATCAGGATGAGCGCGAGGACGGTCAGCAGTTCAACCAAACTGAATGCGTTTTTCGCGGGCATGACCTCCCCTCCGTCCGTTACAATAATCCGGTCCTCCAAAATAAGTTCGATCGCATCCGCCAGACTGGCCTTACACTCCTCAATTGTCCGCCCCTGTCCATTCGCTCCTGGCACCTCTGGGCAGTAAGCGATATACCACTTTCCATCACGCTCAATCATTACCGTGTATTGATTAGGCATGGTCATCATTACTTCACCGTTCCGCTCCCCGGCTCGATCTTGTACTCCTTAGTATCGAAGTCGACCGTAACCTTTGTCCCATCGGCGTAGGTGGTTCTCTGCTGCCTCCGGGAGGGATTCAGAAACTCATGGTTGACCATCTCTTGCTGGGCGAGACGCCCAGCCAAGGCGGCGGCTTCATTCACCCGCTTGATATCCGTCTCCGAGGCGCCCGGTCCCACATAGGGCAGTCCGGCATTGAGGAGGCAATGCAGACGGCCCGCATCTCCTTTGGGGATTCCCCAGCCGCCATCCTCACCCATTTCCCAGGGCAGCAGGATGGCATCATGGTAGACCAGATTAAACAGAGGCACCGGGATTCCGGTCCGGTCACCACCCCCCAGATGTGGGCTGGTGGCATAGGGGCCATGATGGACCAGATCAAGCGAGGGAATGGCATA
>CAYRBI010000312.1:0-1820 GCA_964422415.1 uncultured bacterium
TGAACAACATACAACTCCCTCCCCCCTGGTGGGGGAGAGTTGGGGATCCTCATCTCCCTACCCCCTGGTGGGGGAGGGTTGGGGTGGGGGGGACACCCCTTTCCTTCATGAGTATCCCCATCGAGGTATATCTGGTCCTCTCCGTACATTTCTTAATGCTTCTCAGGGTGTAAGGACCATCTCGATTTTCTTCCGCAGCTCGCTGAAGACACGCTTTCCCCATCCATAATGAACATCCGCGATCTTATGCGTACGGTCGAGGACCACCGCGGAGGGCAGAACTCCCAAGGGGATACCATAAGCCGCCAGCAGGTTTGGATCGGTATTCCGCAGGGTGCCCATTTTCACCCCCAGGGTGGTCAGCGCGTTGGTGGCATCCTGGTCGGCCGCATCTAGATTGATGGGCAGGACTAACAGTCCACGGGGTTCATAGGCGGCTTTCATCTGTACAAGTTCACGCATTGCCATCAGGGATTCCCAACTCATCTTCGACCAGAACAGGAGCAGGACAGGTTTCCCTTCCGCCGTGGAAAGCGAGTAAGGCGTTCCAGAGGTGTCCTTGAGGGTCCAGTCTGGCGAGGGTGTGCCGACCACCTTCTTACGCGCGAGCCAAAGCCCTTGCAAGGCGGGCAGCTCGGACTTCATGACCAGGACATGGCTCTTAGCGAGTGGCAAGAAGATCGAGGCCGCGCTTGCCTGCGTGTAGGTTTGCCACATCTGTTCGATGGGCGCCAAGGTCATGGTGGCCGCCGAGAGATCATCATTGGCTTTATACAGCAGGTCATCATGCTGCTGAAGGGAGTTGAAGAAGGCCATGGCCTCCTCACGCCGTTTGGCGACCCACTCTCCATTTTGTTGAACCACCTTGGTCAAGCGCGCGGTGGCTTTCGAGATCGTCTCCTTGGTGGATTGGCGCATGGTGGTCAGCACCATGCTGCGCAACCAGCCGGTCTTCGGATCGAAGTAACCATCTCCCGTGGTGAGGACATCCACAATCTGGTCCATATTGGCCTCGCCATATTGCGCGAAGCTGCAATGGACCATTTCTTTCTCCACACCCAAGGGCTGATAGGAGAAATAGCGCCCGGTCACCGTGACTGGCCCCTTCCAGACCTTGTCAAAGGCCCCTGCGGAGGTGAGGTCCGGCATGAAGGTTTCAGAGGTTTCCTGGAGGACATAGGTGACCTCCCGCTCGCGTGGAAACTGCTTGGCGCCATGTTTGTCGATCGTCAGCGGAAGCGCGCCCGCCAGGCTCTCCTCGGGTTTTCTTGGATTGTTAAAGAAAACCCACACCGCCGCGAATTTTCCCGGCTCGCGTTCTTCCAGGACCCACAGCTCATAGCGGATGGCGAGCAGAGGCGTGCCCATCCCCATGGTGGTGGCATCAAAGATGCCTTGTGATCCCGCCTGGATCGGATATTCGGCCGCATTCGCGGTTCCCAACCACAAAAGTGTCACTAGTCCCAGTATTGGAAGATAAGTTCGTTTCATCCTTGGTTCCCTCTCAGAATTGGAGCGATGGTATCCCTTGCGTGACCGGATTTCAGCCCCTCTGGAGAAGGGCCTCTCACTCTAACTCCACAACAATCTTAACTTACCATCATAAATGAGGTTAAGAATGATTTCCTCATAAAGTTTCTGGGGGTTGGGACGATTATTCATAGCGGGTTGAGGATGAGACCTCCCACGAACCGGGGAGAAACAATGGGGACGATGATGAGGTCCCAGATCCTTAACCCCCGAATGAGTTCTGATAGGGCGTCCGGCGCTTACTGCTTCCTCGGCCAAGAGTGCGCTGTGCCCTTTTTAAGGGCTGGTGC
>CAYRBI010000313.1:0-1805 GCA_964422415.1 uncultured bacterium
GTGGGGAGGATGCGTTGGAAGTGTTCGGTCACCAGGATAAAGGCGGCATGAGCGGGTGGTTCCTCTACCAGTTTGAGGAGGGAGTTGGCGGTCTCTGGTTTCATCTTCTCCGCTTCGAAGATACACCCCACCACCTTACCTCCCTCGTAAGGTTCGAGGACAAGACGGTCTTGGAGGCTTTGGATAGTCTCCATGGTGATGTTGGGCAATCCCTTGGGACCGCGTTCAGGTTCGATCCAGATCCAGTCGGGATGGAGGTTCTCGATGATCCGCCGGCAACTCCGGCATTCACCACAGGCCCCAAAGGAACCGCTTCCGGTTTCGCAAAACAGGCTCTGGCCAAAATGGACCGCTACCTCCCGTTGCCCAGCGCCGACAGGTCCATGGATCAGAAGTGAATGAGAGAGCGTACCGCGTTCACATCCCAAGCGGGCAATACGTTCAGCGATGCGATGATGAGGAGGGACTTGTGATTGGGACATTCGGAAATCCATTACCCCCCCACCCCCACCCTCCCCCCTTGTGGGGGAGGGTGGGGGTGGGGGGGGATGGTGAAGTTCCAACTTCAATGAAACATCCACCCGCCTGGTGGCGGTATTAAGCCGGAACTACATGGAACATCGGTTGGCCGAATTCCACCGGGGTGGAGTTCTCGACCAGAATCTCAGAGATCTTCCCAGACATTCCAGCTTTGATCTCATTCATCACCTTCATGGCTTCGACAATGCACACCACCGTCTCGGGTTGGACCAGGCTACCCACCTGAACAAAGGGGGGCGAATCAGGCGAGGGAGACCGGTAGAAGGTGCCGACCATGGGGGATTTAATGGCGGTGGCGGTGCTAGCGGCCTCTGGTGAGTCGGTTGAGGATTCACCCGCTGGTGGAGCCCCAGGAGCAGCAGCTCGTAGGGGATCATAGAGGTATTGCGGCGCGGGTAGGGCCCGGTCAGCCAAGTATGTCTGGGTGACACCGCCTCCCTTGCGGATCCGGATACGGACCCCCTCTTGTTCGATTTCGAGCTCCTCGATCGCGGAGTCCTCGACCAGACGGATGATGCGTTTTAGTTCGCGAAGATCCATGGCGGCTTTCCGGGTCTACTTGGCCCGCTCGAGATAGGCACCCGTGCGCGTGTCAATTTTAAGGCTATCCCCCTCCTCGATAAAGAGCGGGACATCCACTATATACCCTGTTTCGAGGGTGGCTTTCTTCTTGGCGCCGGTGGCGGTATCGCCCTTCAGACCCGGCTCGGTGTAGGTGACCTTGAGAACCACCGCCGCCGGAAGGTCGACCGCGAGGGCCTTGCCCTGGAAAAACAGGATTTCCACTTCCAGGTTCTCGGTCAGGTAATTGGCGGCCTCATCCACATCATCCCGGTCCAGAGCCACCTGCTCGAAGGTTGACTGATCCATGAAGTGCCACTGCTCATCGCTATAGAGGAACTGCATCTGCTTGCGTTGAGCATCGGCGGTTTCGAGCTTCTCGCTGCTGTTATAGGTCCGGTCGATCACAGCCTTGGTTTGGGCATTCTTAAGTTTTACGCGTACCACCGCGTGACCCTTGCCCGGCTTGTGGTGCTGGTACTCCACCACTGAATACACCGTTCCATCGAGATCGACCAGCAATCCCTTCTTCAAGTTATTAACCGAAATCATGTAATCAGAGCCCTATACACAAAATGAGGGAGCGGGATGCCCCCTTTCGAACCGGCGGATGATAACTGGGTGGTATGGAAAGTGTCAAGGAAGCCTTTGAAACATATGAGTCAACGCAAGAGATGAAGGCACGGACCCTGCGGATCGTTCAG
>CAYRBI010000314.1:0-1722 GCA_964422415.1 uncultured bacterium
GTTCCAGCCAGATCGTGTCACAGCAGGTTCTGCCAGTCGACGCGCCATTGGGAGAAAAGATATAGCACAGGTTGTCACACCCATTCGTGGCGCGCAGATAGAACTTGTCTGCCTCTGACAGATCACCATAGGGTTCTCCATTGAACCGGTAGTGGTAATAACCATTACACTTCCGGCTGGAAGAGGCTCCCGCCAGAACACCCGCATCCGCTCCAAGGTTGATATAATAGAAGCCAGCGGGGAGTGTTGTCTCGTAGACTGGGTTGCCCGCATAGATTGCATCATCTGCAACCAGTGCTCCAGTTCCTACATCGCGGATGACAACGGTGCAAGGGAAATCATACGCGGAAACCAATACCGGACCATGGGTATAAAAGTAGCCTTCACGCGCTCCCGCAATCTTGAGATTGTCCGGGATATCCAGAGAGAGAGATTGACCCACATCGAGACTGCCAGGTTGAACCGCCTGTGCGGACATGATCGCGAGGGACACAAGCACAACAGACAGAATGGGTAAATGCTTGAGGACCTTCATGGTTCTCTTCCTCCTCCTGTTTGCTGAGAGATCGAGCGGACCCGCAAAATCAAGGGGCCAAGATCACAGGTGAGAGAGATGAGAACGGCAAGTACAAAGTACGGGCGGAAGACTTCTTGGACAGAGCAACTCACTGAAGGTGGCGCCGGCATCCGCCAATGCTTGCCTTCAGTGCATATTCATACTCAATAGCTGAATACTCTCTCTCCTAGATGTCAAGCACGATTTTTACCAGATCGACATCGGCCAGAATGGAGCACATATGAACCGCAGGAACTTTCACGATTCCATGGTTTGATGTTTCATGGCAACCTATGACTGATATGGGTCTAGTCAATCGGAGCATCTGGAGACATCCATGGGACATCTACGATTTCTAACCGCCGGGGAGAGCCATGGCCTCGGACTCACCGCTATTCTCGAGGGATTACCGGCTGGGCTCGCGCTCGCGGAAACAGACATCAATCCTGATCTGGAACGCCGTCAAGGCGGCTATGGCCGTGGCGGACGCATGAAGATCGAGAAAGACCGGGTGGAGTTCCATTCCGGGGTCCGCTGGGGAGAGACCTTGGGAAGCCCCCTGACCCTGTGGATCGTTAATGACGATGCCCCGACTTGGGCCTCCAAGATGTCTCCCAGCGCCACGGAGAGAGATCCCTCGATCCACATCAGCCGTCCACGCCCTGGCCATGCCGATTTGGTGGGAGTCCTCAAATATGACCGGGAGGATATCCGCGACATCCTGGAACGTTCGAGCGCGAGAGAGACCACGGCACGTGTCGCACTCGGCGCTGTTTGCCGGAAGTTCCTCGCGGAATTTGGAGTGGACATCCTTTCGCATGTGATCCGTTTAGGTGAGGTCACCGCCCCAACCGCTGCGGCGAATGTGAACCTGGCGGAACTACGCGAACGGGTCGAAGCCTCGCCAGTACGCTGCGCGGATGTAGAAACCTCGGAGCGGATGGTCAAACACATCGATGAGGTCACACATGAGCAGGATACCCTCGGTGGGGTGCTTGAAATCGTGGCCACCGGCCTTCCCATCGGTCTGGGAAGCCATGTCCAATGGGACCGGAAACTGGACAGCCGGATCGCAGCGGCGGTGCTGTCGGTCCAGGCCATGAAGGGAGTAGAGTTCGGCCTCGGTTTCGAGGCTGCCAGCCGGCGTGGCTCCAAGACCCATGACG
>CAYRBI010000315.1:0-1666 GCA_964422415.1 uncultured bacterium
AACTGTTCGTTGAAGGTGAATATCAAGGTGTCAAGGTTAAGCTCCCAGCTACCCATGTTGGCCATATCCAAGGCCAAAATCATGTTGGCGCGACTTTCCTCAAGGGCTGCGCGAGAACGAATCAGGTCCTCCTCCGACTTCTTGCGCTCGGTGATGTCCAGCCATGTGACGTGGAGCAGCCGCTCGCCCCTGATGGTCATGGGTATAAGAGTGACTTCCAGTAAAAAGGGGATCTGATCCGAGCGGATGCACTGCCACTCGAACCGGCAGTACCCCTCCCGGTGAGCCTGGGCGATGTATTTCGACGCGGACTCCACGGACAGCGTCCCATCCGGCTGAAAGCGGGGAGAGATGTCTTCCGGGGTGCAATCCAGGAAGGCGGCCTTATCCCGTATCCCCAGGAACTGGAGGGTGGCCTGATTGCAGGCGATGAAACGATTCCCGTTCATGAGTAGGATGGGGTTGGAGGAGTCCTCGAACACCTTGCGGAAAGCCTCTTCGCTCTCCTGCAATGCAGCATTGGCCGCACGCAGTCTCTTTCCTCGAGCGAACAACGCCAGAATCAAAAACGTCTGCACACCTCCGATCGCCACAATGCCCAAAAGCCAGCCCCAGTACTGCTCCCACATCGACATCTGGCGGTGGAGAACAATGCTCCCCTTGGGCAGGGCGGATTCCTTGATTCCGAAGCGCGCCATCACGTTGGAATCGAACATATACGCATTGGGGCTTGTCCGCAGGATGGGGATATCCTCGACCCGCTGACCTTTGAGAACGTGGACGGCCTTGGAGGCAGACGCTTCACCCTGCTGGAGTCCACTCACCACGAATCCGCCGACAACATTTCCGACCAACATGAAATCCCAGCAGGAATAAATCGGCAAACCAGAAAGCGAGGCAATCATGCGGTTGCTCTCACTGGTGGAATAGCTTTGCCCCAACCGATCACGAAAAAAGGACAGATTCAGGATGAAGGAATCCATGGGAAGCGATTTAAGCTGCGAGGAGAGTTCCTCGGTCGACAGATCAAAAAGTTCAATAACGTCTATGCGATCCGAGAATTCCGGGGCCGCTTGGACAAACCGCTGGCGGTTGAACTCGCCTGTTTCGGTGGAGTCGCTGATGACAACCATGTGCTTGGCCTTCGGATGGAGCTTCAGCGCAATTTCCACGGTTCCCTTGATGTCGAAATCTTCCGTCACACCTGTCACGGCCACATGCCCGGCAAGGCGCTCATCCCTGAAGTTGTTCACACCACAAAAAACAAGCGGCACGCCGGGGAAGTGCTTGTCTCGCAAGGAAAGCATAAGATTGAAGGCTGCGTCATCGGAGACAAGGATAACCGTGGGCGCGGTCCCAGAGAACTTGCGCCCCAGGGTTTCATCAAAGAGAGGGCTGACCGTCTCGGGGGGGAGGCGTTTGGCATCCAGGTACTCGACATGGACCTCCGCGCCCGGCGCTTCTTTTTGGAGCACATCCAGCATTCCCGCCATGACGCTGTCAGTCCAGCGGAAGCCCTGGTGATAAGAATGGACGATCAGGACACTCTGGGAAGGCCTGGAAGTTTCGGCAGTATGGGAAATAAAGAGCGTGGCGAGAAAGATGCCAACGACACATATGATAGCCCGCAGATTCAGCATATGCACCCGCGCAATGAAGTTTATGT
>CAYRBI010000316.1:0-1661 GCA_964422415.1 uncultured bacterium
GTCTCTACCCTTCAGAACTGGGAACAGGGGAGACGCACCCCCTTGGGTCCCGCCATGGCGTTGCTTCAGGTTGCAGCCAAAAGACCGGATGCCCTGGAAGAGGCCTTGGGATAGAGACAGAAAAGCCCGGAGGGATTTCCCCCTCCGGGCTTCCTTTTCAATTTTATTTTCCGTGTTCTACTTATCTCAACTTGGGCGGTAAGCGGTGATGGTAGATTTCCCAATCCACTCTTATCGGACTTTGCGCACAAGTATAGGGATTTACAGTTGCAATCGCCGTATTAACACCAATCCAACGCGGATCTCCTCCATACTGGAAAATATCCCCAATACTTTTAGACCCATTTGTAGGCGAGTAGGAATCAATGTTGTCATCATACATTGAACAGTGTGGTGCCGCCGATGGAATCTGGTTTTCCTGAAGATCTGGCCCCCGTGTAAAGATAACCCATGTCACCAAGCAGTCAGTGCATGGTGGTCTGGCGTTACGGACTCCACCCGTTTCATAGTAATTCGCATCCGTGGTTTCGAGATGGTTAATAAAAGGATCTTCCGGTACTTTAGAAAGATACTTGATAGGAGAAGTCAACCAAAAAAGACCTGAGTGGAGCCTTCCTGCCTTCCCTGCATAGTCCTCGCTCTCAGCAGGGTAGAGCTTGAAATCCAGATAATACTGTTCCATGGCCAAAGCAATCGAACGGATCTCTGCTTTAACCTTAACTACTCTTGCGCGCATCTGCGCTTCGAGGAAATTTGGAAGTGCAATGGAGATCAAGATGAGGATGATGGCAATGACAATGAGCAGCTCAATTAAAGTAAAGCCACGCCTCACTCTCGGGTCTACGTGGACCCAGCTCCATTCATGACGAGGCAAATAAAATTTTGCAGGTATCATCGCACGAATAGCCTCCTTGTGTTTCTACACTGGTGGAAGAGACCTCTTCCACCTTCAAGTATGCGTCCTCCACACATGCCCGTCAATCTCTCTTCATGTGTTCCATTGCTTCTCATAGATGCCTTCAGAACGCCTTTTTTTGCCCAACGCTAGCTTGACAAGGAGGGGATGATGGTCCAGCTTGCTAATCAACACCTGTGAGGTGGAGTGGATGCGTAAAAGGAGGATGGATGTGATGCAAGGTAAATGGGTTTTCTGTTTCTTATTGTTGGTTTTGGTGGCTCCAGTGTACGCGCAGGCTCCTTTTGCCGGCCCAGCTTCGGTCGGCCTGACAGTATTGGTACATGATCGTGAGATGTTCGCCAATGATATCCCCAACAATTCCAACTGGGAGTGCTATACGGGTGCATTCGGAGATGGCACCCTGGCTCTGGCCACAAACACTGAAGATTCGAGTAATTCGAATGAACGCGGTGTCGTAGCTTTCTTCAATGCCGATGGCACCGTGGTCGAAGCAGCTGGCTTTTTCACGGATGCGGGAGCGCCATGGACTGATAACAATGACTATGCCCGAACCGATGGTAACCCCCCCCGTATTGCCCCTGACAAGCGCGACGGTGGCACCAAATATCTCTTTGGCAATGAGTGTACCCCATATTCATACCCAGATCTGTTTCCAAGTTATGTGGCCAGTGGATTCGAATACGCCAGGCAAGTCGCCTCGGTGCAGCTGCTCAACAAGGTGGGCAACACCCCGACCCCGATT
>CAYRBI010000317.1:0-1614 GCA_964422415.1 uncultured bacterium
ATGACGTCTATAGGGATAATGCTGGCAATGAATACCAAGTACACAAGATTGCCAGATGAGGAGGAATGAAAAGATGGAAACAAAGAAAGTCTATGCAGAACCACAGAGTGGACACGTTTCTTTGGGATGGCCATTACGGTTGGTCCTATTTCTTATTCCAGTCATTGTAGTGAGCCTTGTGCTCTTAACAACTTTGGGTACAGGCACCGAAGCCGATAGGGTTATTGCGATTGTGATTGAGGTCGTTGTCGCGGTTATTTGGGGAATCATCGTATCCGGAGTTCGTCTCGCCGCGCAATGGGAGAGGGCCGTTGTACTTCGGCTTGGCAAATTTCAATCGGTCAAGGGACCAGGAATGATCTATATCACCCCTTTCATCGACCATGCCCGTTTTGTTGATCTGAGACTACTCACACTCAACATTCCAAGCCAACAGGTTATCACTAAGGATAATGTCCCTGCGGCCATTGATGGAGTCCTGTATTTCCTTGTTGCGGATGCGGAGAAGGCAGTGATTCATATTCAAGATTTCGCCTTCGCCATCGCTCAGTATGCCCAAGCAACCCTACGGGATGTTGTCGGTGGACTTTCATTGGATGAGTTATTATCAGAACGGGAGCAGATACAGAACCGGATTGCGGAAATTGTGGAGGTACACATCCGGGATTGGGGGTTGCACCTTGATTCGATCCGCCTTCAAGACATTGAAATGCCTGAGGACTTGAAGCGAATCATGTCCCGTCAGGCTTCGGCAGAACGTGAGAAACGCGCTACGATCACCAAGGCGGAGGGTGACAAGATTGCCGCAACCAATCTGGCGGCAGCCGCGGATATCATGGAGAAGACGCCGGGTGCGATGAAACTACGAACACTTCAGACTGTGGACGGGCTTGGGGCTGGACCCGCGAATACGGTTATCATGTTCCCAGTGGAATTGACTGAAGCCATCAAGAATATTGTTCAATCGGTATACAAAAAGGAAACTCCGAATACGCCGTAACTGTGATGGTCAGGGGACCACAGGCTACCGGGAAGGCCACATCCCGGACAACATACTGGACAGAAATGGGATTCCACAGGAGAATCATCCAGGCGGTGATTCGTTACGGGTGCTAATATCATTATTCGCAGAGATCAATGTGTCTGGGTAACAGTAGTCAATCCGGAAGGAGGAGGAATCAGTGGAGAAGAAGGCGTCAACTGCTGGCATAAGCTGTGGAATGGTTCTGGTCTGTGTAGTCGTTCTCTTCCTTATCACGTTTAATAGCGAACTCAGGAGCATCCCACCCATGGTACCGATTTCCGACACACTTAATCTAACTGATCCCTCAGGCCGGATCCTCATCAAATCAGTCGAGATGGCTGCTCAGCCAGCTGTCACACTACGATCACTTTTTGATGTCCAACGTACATCAACGCTGAATGTCGAGCTGACGAACCTGACGAAGACCGAGATAAATCTAGGCTTTCAATATGATTCCGATTCGGGCTCAGTGGGATTTTATTGTCCGGGCGCCTCGAGTATGTCATATATCATTCAATTACCTCCTGAATGGTCGGGTAGAAAGTCTTTCGAAATTCACCACGCTCCATTTGTAGATGGTGGGTATCTCA
>CAYRBI010000318.1:0-1610 GCA_964422415.1 uncultured bacterium
TTTGTGGGTGTCGAGAATCGACATGGGCTACTCCGCATGCCGTTACCGAACCTGGATCCTCACCAAGGTGTGGATCCCCACCTCTGGAAGGGTAAACCGGACATAGGGCGATTCCCAGCGAGTGGGAAGAGTGGAGCCATCAGGTTCTATCACAACCGACACAGGAGGCGCATCCAGCCGGACTGCGATCTCTACCGGCGCAAGGCGCGGAACAGCCTGAATGAGAGTGGTTTTTTTCGCAAGGCTGGGCCAATTCACCACATGGAGAAGAAGATGATTCGCCTTCGATCTCAGTGTCACCTCGGCCGAGGGAGGAAGATCAGCAAGGATGCGGGGATTCGGATTCATGATGCGTAGTAGGTTCTCGAGGATTGGAGAAGCCAGCCAGTTCTCGTATTCGTAATAATCCTCGAACAACGGTGGAGCGAGATAGGCCGCCAACCCCTTCCCGTAGTGATTAAGCGTGATGGCTGGAGAGGAAGTCTCCTTCCAGGGCGGACCGGGGACTTGCGGACCGGCATGAGGACAGTAGTGGTAAAAACTCCCCGGATTCCAGGGCTCCATAAGCGTGGCTAATGGGGTCGCGGTGGTGGCTTCCACGACCGGGGGACGTCCATGAACTTGGATCGGCAGGGCGGGCAACCCCTTTTTCATCGTGAGATCGTTGACCAGAATGTAACTGTCCTTCTGAATAAAGTCCGATTTATACTTCACACCGAGAACCTGTTCGAGTCCAAAACCAGATTGGATCTTCCCCAATGCGCCATACAAGGAAGTCCTTCCCGTAGCCAGCAGCGCACCGCCACGCAGCACGAAGGCATCGAGTAAAGCGATGGTGGAATCTGTCAACTGGCACTGATCCGGTAGGATGATGACCTTTAGTTGATCCAACTGCTTGACCAGAGATGCCTCTGTAAGGATAGTGGCATATTCATGGTTCTCAATTAACGCACACAGACAACCAAGAACCTCAGAATTGAGATACCCTCTGATCCCGCCGCTCTTGACTGAATAGGTGCCTTCCGTATAGAGGATTGCTGTTTCGTTGGCGGGAACAGTGCCTGTGCACCAAGGCTCGATTGCTTCAGCATGATGAAACACTTCCCTGGCCAACCGCAACTCCTCGGGCTCAAGCGCTCCCCAGGGATAAATCATGTCGCTGAGATAGAGCTGGCCTCCATTGGCCAGGTTAGTGGCTGACCACAGTAGGGTATCTGTCACTGGACGGATTGCCCAGTCATACCAGTTCCCAGTCATCCGGGTGAACATCATGTCATAGGGGAGATCGAAAGCGGTAAATCGCCTCAACTCCGAGATCGCCGGCAAGCCAAAAATGTCCAGGGTGAGGTGGGTGATGCCCTTCTGGGGAGGGTCTCCCGCCTTGAAGTTCGTGTAACTCACATTGGAGGTCACACCGACTTCGGGACTGATACTGTGGATCGTTTCACAAACCTTCTGCCGGAAAGCCTCTTCTTCCTTACGCAGCCATTGTGCGTATTCCATCCAGTAGGGATCTTTGTCTCCCGGAGGCATATCCCGCCCGGTTTCCGCTTTGAACTTGGCACATGCAAAGGGGTTGTGGTCGTTCCATGAGATAAAAGAACCATCAA
>CAYRBI010000319.1:0-1598 GCA_964422415.1 uncultured bacterium
GCAGAAATCGGTTGCTGCATACACGGCTTCCCTGGAGGAAATCAACCGTTATCGGAGTAGCGACTGGGAGGATGGATCTCAAGGCATTGATTATTTCTGCCAGGATGAGGGAAGAATCTCAACAAGGGGTACCCCTCTAGAATTACCGAAGCAGAAAGACCCGGTCGCGGACTCGGTAAGCCGCAACATTCAGAGACTCCGTGAAAACCTAGAACAACCACAGCTCCTGTTCCAATTTCGTGTATGGGCCGAAACTGTTGAGACCGCTCAGCATATCGCTTCAGTGGCGGCTCAATGTGTATTTCTCGAAGGATCCTATCGTCTGGTGACTATCGAGACTGGGGATGACTTGTGGGAGATGATTTCATGCTCTGCTACCGCAGGCAGATTCATCTCGCCATTTTCCCGCGGGCTGGAGGCATCCCAATCTGAACCTCGGTTGTACCTGGGATTCGAGAGACTGGCCCAGATGGCAAGTGTTGAGGAACTGGTCGCCATGTATCGATTTCCTATCGGCGGATACGATCGGCTGTGTTGTATCCGCCAGAGTACTGATCCCCCGAACCTTCAAACCGAGCAGATGATTTTACTCGGGTATGAAGCGGAACCTCGTAATTCACAAAGAAGTATTTCCAACCGCTCTTCAGTTGGTGCTGGGATCGATTTTCTGAACCGGCATTGGGGTGTATTTGGAAAGAGTGGATCCGGAAAGACATGGGCTCTTTGCTTGTTCTTCATTGGTTGTGTCATGGCCAATATACCAGTGATCTTCTATTCACCCATCCGTGCTGAGCACTTGCTGTTGCTGTGGGCGGACAAAGAATCTGATCCACGCTACCGCGAAGTTGCGTGCAGGATTCGTGTCTACACGGCTGGCCGGGATCATGTGTCCCCCTTTCGCTTTAACCCCCTGCAACGACATCCAGGAGTCACACTTGAGGAACACAAGGAGAGATTACTTGAATCGGTGAAAGCTTCGATCCCAACCTTCCCAGCTCTTGAAACATGCCTCGGTGAAGGCCTCTCAGATGTGTATAGAAGGTATCCCGATATTGGATGCCCGCCAATTTTCGAGGAATGGCTTGATGCAACCCAACGAGCTTACGAACACCACCACTACAAGGGAGAATTGCGTAGTAACCTCGATGCAGCAATACAGGTACGGCTTGCCTCACTCAGGGAAGGAGCAGTTGGATCCATCTTCCGAACCAGGCATTCAACACCCAGTATCAGCGACCTCTTGCATGGCACCACGATCATCAAATTCGAGGGATTGTCGGAGGAGCACACCTCACTGATCACTCATCTCCACATGAATTACCTCCGGCAAGAGGTCACAACGACGAAGTGGAAGGGAAACGGCATTCGCCTGGTCTTTCTGTTCGATGAAGTGCACGTGGTAGCCGGTCCCAATGACACCACATCGCCATCCGACGATTCGGTCAATGTCGCGGCTCAAGCCTCGAAGGTTCTTACCCGATTTCTGGCTGAAATGAGGAAATTCAGGGTGGCCGCCGTTTTAGCAGACCAAAGGCCCCGAAATGTGAACGAGAATGTGGTCTCCATCCCCGGATCCCTCATGGCCTTGTGGTCCATGG